>NZ_LR735258.1:4170000-4542500 GCF_902506755.1 Dyadobacter sp. 32
TTCTGGCAATATTCCAGATTCAACACAGCAGGTGCAGTCGTTTGATTTACCGTCACCACCAATGCTTCCCTCGGGCCTTCGCAACCGTTTACAGTTTGGCTTACATAATAGGTCGTGGTTCCGGCAGCAACCGTTAATGGGGTAGGCGCCGATGGCAACGCGGTTACCGCATCGGCGGTGAGATACCATTTCAAGCCGGTGCCAGTTGCTGTTAAAGGAACAGCTGTCGCACCAAGACAGTACACTACAGGAGCATTTAGTAATGGTTTGGCAGTTCCACAGGTAACAACCACGTCAATCTTTGCACGGGGTCCTTCACAACCATTTAATGTCTGGCTAACGTAGTAGGGCGTAGTTCCCACAGCCGTCGTTAAAGGCGTAGGCGCGCCAGGCAAAGCAGTGCCGCCTGTGGCATCGGTATACCACTTCATCGCGGTACCCGTAGCGGACAATGGTTCGGCAGTAGCACCAACCAGATAATTTACTGTAGCCGCGGCTATCACCGGAGCCGCCGTTCCGCAAGTGACAATCACGTCAATTTTAGTACGCGGCCCTTCACAGCCATTTAATGTCTGGCTGACATAATAGGACTTCGGCCCTATTACTGCAGCAGTAGTCAACGGTGTAGGAGCTCCACCCAAAGCAACACCACCACTCGCCACGTCGTACCATTTCAGTGCAGTACCGGTGGCCGAAAGCGGTGTAGCGGTAGCGCCGACCAGATAATTCACAACCGGCGCAGCAACCACAGGCGCGGGTGTGGCGCAGGTATTCACGATGATCTTGATTTCCGCTCTCGGTCCTTCACAGCCATTTAATGTTTGACTTACATAGAATGAACTTGTACCGGCTCCCGCAGTGGAGGGGATGGGCGCACCCGGAAGTGCCGCACCGCCCGAAGGTACATTGTACCATTTCAACCCGGTACCTGTGGCAGTAAGGGCCACGGCCGTCTCACCTACAAAATAATTTAAAGGTGTGGTCACCGTAGGCAGTGCCGTTCCGCAGGTAACAGTCACATCTATTTTGGCACGAGGTCCTTCGCAGCTATTGACGGTCTGGCTTACATAATAGGATTTCGTTCCAATGGCAGCGGCTGTGGTCAAAGGCGTAGGTGCACCAGCCAAGGCAGCACCACCACTGGCCACATCATACCATTTCAGGGCAGCACCTGTGGCTGTAAGCGGCACGGCCGTAGCCCCAACAAGGTAATTGACAACGGGGGCAGCAACCACGGGGGCTGCGGTGGCACAGGTCACAACCACATCGATTTTAGCACGAGGCCCTTCGCAGCCATTTAAGGTCTGACTTACATAATAGGATTTAGTACCAATAGCCGCTACGGTAGTCAAGGGCGTAGGTGCCCCAGCCAACGCAACACCACCACTCGCAACATCGTACCATTTCAGGGCTGTCCCTGTGGCTGTCAGCGGTGTAGCCGTAGCTCCAACTGCATAATTTACAACGGGGGCTGCAACAACGGGGGCTGCGGTGGCGCAGGCAATGACAACCACATCAATTTTTGCACGGGCGCTCTCGCAGCTACCGGCAACGGTCTGCGTAACGTAATAACTTTTTGTACCAATAGCAGTGGTTAATGGGGTTGGTGCCAGGGCCACGCCGGTGCCACCACTCGCATTCTCGTACCAAAGCAGACCCGTTCCGGTCGCAGTGAGCTGCAACGCAGTAGCGCCCTGCTGATAGGGTGCCGGATTGGCTACAACGGGAGTTGGAGAAACTGCCTTCACAGTCAGCACAGCACTTTCAGTTCCGGTAACAACGGGTACTGTTGGAAGCAGGGTAACCACCGAGACAACACGTATTTTGTATGCTGCACCAGCGCCAGTTCCGGCCGGAATTACTGCAGCAATCGGCGACGCTGCACCAGTTCCAATATTTACCGGAGCCGCGAATGAACCCGCCGAGTTGGACAATTGCGCTACAAAGCTATTTGTCGGAAGTACTGTCCCGGCAAATGTAAATGCCACCGAAACACTGCCTCCCTGGCAAACGGATGCCGGTGTTATAAGTCCTGTTGTGATGCTAGTCTGCGCAAATGAAGAAATGGCGCAAAAAAGAGTGGCAATAATGGCAAAAAAACCTTCTTTAATAAATGTTCTTTTCATGTATCAGATTAAAATCAATTCCACGTACCTGTTTAGCAGGTAAAGTTAGAGATATTTTTTTAATACATTCCCACACAATCAATGAAGTAAGGCCTTCCGTTCGGTAAGTGAAGTGTAAATGGCATCCTGAATTCTGCGTCGTGTATGCTGAGAAATTATCCCTGCATTTTCTGCATCAGGGTGTACGCGGTTGGTCAGAAAAACAAACAATAAATCTTCATCCGGATCCACCCACACCATGGTTCCGGTGAAACCGGTATGCCCGAAAGAATTGATGGACGCCTGTGCAGAAACATTCGCGCTGTTTACAGAGGGGGTGATTTTGGCCCAGCCCAGGCCCCTCACATGTGACTCATCGTACAGCCGGGAAAAAAGCGGCACCGTGGTGGGCTGGAAAAATCGCTTGCCGCCGTATACCCCTTTCCACAGATTCATTTGCATTAAAACAGCAAGATCATTTGCCGTGCCGAACAAGCCGGCATGCCCGCCCACTCCTCCCAGCACGGAGGCCATCTGATCATGCACAGTGCCCTGAAGCAACTGTGCCCGGAAGCGGTTGTCCTGCTCGGTGGGGGCAATCTGCTTTTCCGAAAAACGACGCAAAGGGTTGAAACCCAAATACCCAAGCCCTAAGGGTTCATAAATATTTGCCGAAGCAAAATGGTCTAACGGCTGGCCGGTTACCTTTTCAACAATCTTTTGAAGGGCCACAAAACCCAGATCACTGTACACATACCCATAGTTCCCCGATTTTTCCCTCCGGTTGTTCATGGGTGATTTCACTACCCACTTCCACACAGAATCCCGTAATGCACCTTTCGCAAACAGTTTCGGAGCAACCTGCATATAAAAAAGGCTATCCGGGCGGGAGCTGTAGTACTCCGGTAAAAACCCGCCACCGCTCGTTTTGGTCCGCTCCCACAAGGGCGGATAAAAGGATACCAGCCCGGAACGATGCATCAGCAAATCCCGAATGGTGAAGATCTCCTTGTTGGTGGCCAGCAGCTCGGGCAAATAATGTGAGGCTCTTTCGTCCAGATCAATTTGTTTACGATCATACAATATCATGACCGACTGAAGCGTGGCTGCCACTTTTGTAACAGAGGCCAGATCGTAAATGGTTTCGCGGTTCACACGTTCGGCCGTCTTGTAAGTGAGGTTGCCAAACTCTTTATTGTAAATGATTTTACCCTTACGGGCAACCAGCACCTGACACCCCGGAAATACACGGTTGTTGATCGCGTCCCCTACGATTTCGTCCACCTTCTTGAGCTTAACCGCACTCATGCCCACACTTTGGGGTGTACCATAACTCAGCCGGTTTAAGGACTCGGTAGATATTCCACTCCCAGCCTTATACGACAATACAGAAACGGGTAGCCGCCCGCTCGCCGATATCGCCCCAAAAAGAATTTGAGGGACAATTTCCTGCTGATCCTCCCCGTCCTGACTCGCACAAATCAAAGCATCGGTTTCCGGGAAAAACTGAATGCTGTACGGATTGCCAAAGAGACACAATACCACTTTTTTCCCTTGCTCTTTTAATTGCTTTACAAAAGCCACCGTTTCCGACGTCACGCCGTAGTAACGCTTCGAATTGGATGCGATGCCCTGAACACCCACCACGACCACATCATAGGGTTTGAGGTAGCCAAGCATTTCCGATATCTGTTCCTGCGACGAAGGACCCTCGTAAAAGCTGAACGAGCGCATGGGCTTGTAGGAGGACAGCATTTTTTGGAAGGTAGTACCCTTTCCTTCTCCCACCGTCACAGAGGCAATGTTAAGATCCACCACAGACCCAAATGGTAATATTTCATTCTCGTTCCGAACAACCGTTACCGACGCTTCGCAAAGTTCCCGGTACAAATCCCTGCTGTCATCCGAATTCAGATCCGCATACAGATTGTCCAAAACAACCGGCTGGATTTTGTGAAGGCCTGACCAGTATTTGGCCTGCAAAATGCGTTTCACTTTCCCGTCCAGAAATTTCTGGCTGATCGTACCCTGTGCCAGTGCCTCCTTGATCCTGACAACCGTTTCGGCCACATTTTCCGGATAAAGTAACACATCGTTGCCGGCCAGAAGTGCTTTCAGGTTCACATCCGCTGCTTTGCCCGCTTTGAGCACACCGCGCATATTCATCGCGTCGGTAAAGACCAATCCCCGGAATCCTAACTCTTTACGCAACAAGCCAGTTATCACTTTTTCGGAAAGTGAACTCGCAAGCTGTGGTGTATTATCAAGGGACGGAATATACAAATGCCCGCTCAGCACACCCATCAGACTATCCGCGATCATCTGCCGGTACGGGTGCAGATCCACCTCACTCAGTTGTTCGGAAGAATGGGACAATACGGGCAGCGTAAAATGAGAATCCGCATCGGTATCCCCGTGCCCCGGGAAATGCTTGGCCGTGGCGATGATGCCGTGATGCTGCAGACCCTTCATGTAGGCCACCGCTTTACGGGTGACATTTTCGCGGTCCTCCCCAAACGACCTCACGCCGATCACCGGATTATCCGGATTGCTATTGATATCCGAAACCGGAGCAAAATTGATATGGATTCCCAGACGGCTGCACTGTTTGGCAATATCGGAGCCCATGCGGTAAATCAGCTGGTCGTCCTGTACCGACCCGAGTACCATCTGCTTGGGAAAAGATATGGTGCTGTCGAGCCGCATGCCCAGTCCCCACTCGCCATCAATACCGATAAAAAGCGGTACACGCGATGCTGCCTGGTAACGATTGGTCAGCTGAGCCTGCCGGTAGGGTCCGCCCTGAAAGAAAATAAGTCCGCCGATGTGAAACTCATTGATGAGGCGGTCTACATAACGGTAGTGTGACTCATCTCGGTTGGAAAATGTGGCCACCATAAAAAGCTGACCGATTTTCTGCTCCGTGCTAAGAGACTTTAAGGTACTGTCGACCCATTCGTTTTCAGGTAAGACTACAACGGGTTCCGGTCGTGTTTTGGGTATCACCTTTTTTGCCGGCTGCTCCAGGCTGTCCAATAATTGGGTTGAAGGCATCACGGCTCCGATATACTCCCAGCCAGCAGATACCATTGAAGTTAATACCACCAGAAACACGACCACCACACTCCACCGAACCTTGTTTCTCAACCAGACTTTCATATTCAAACCTTACACCTTTAAGAGAGAGCACATTCAAAAAAACCATCCGCTGAGTAACGCCTTCAACAAAGATTACAATAATAACAAGATTTCCAAACTAAAAAATCTCCTGAATATAGGTTTTAAGCATATTCTAATTTTTCAACGAGAGCACTCATCCATTACTAAATACGATCCTAAATAGTAAGATTTCTAAATATTTCTTCCATAGAATTACCACTTTGCCGCAAGATTTGCAATGACGTGTCACTCACTACTTTACCCCGGTTTATGATGATTACACGGTCACAAAGGGCTTCTACTTCCTGCATGATGTGTGTCGAAAACAGGACCGTTTTATTGTGCCCTGCCGTTTTGATCAGCTCGCGAATTTCGAGTATCTGGTTTGGGTCAAGGCCTGTTGTCGGCTCGTCCAGAATAAGTACGGCCGGGTCGTGCAAAAAGGATTGTGCCAGCCCTACCCGCTGCCTGTAACCCTTGGACAACTGGCCAATTTTTTTCTTCCTTTCCACTTCCAGCCCGCAAAGTGCGATCATTTCTTCCACCCGGGAGGTCAGTGTCTTTCCGCTCATTCCGTACAATTTGCCCGAGAACAGCAAAAATTCCTTTACATACATATCTGTGTAAAGCGGATTGTGCTCCGGCAAATACCCTACGCATCGGCGGGCTGCCATGGACTGACTGCTCAGATCATAGTCTGCCACTTTTGCGGTACCCGAAGACGGATGCAGATAGCCTGTCAGAATTTTCATGGTCGTGGACTTCCCTGCTCCGTTTGGCCCTAAAAACCCCACGATCTCCCCTGGTTTTAGTGAGAAAGATATCCCATCTACGGCCCGCTGGGCTCCGTATATTTTTGTTAGATTCTGAACCTCAATCGACATATTTTAATTCGTTATTCAACACTACTTTCGCTGCCCTCCACAAAAAACTTGATCCGCCACCTGTCGGCGCAGCTGACAGATAACGGATCAATATACACCAATCATACCTTCCTGTCAAACCTTTAAAAACAATTTGTTACGATACAACAGGTACATGAATGCCCATTGCACCATAATAAAAGCAATTTCGCCGCCTACGGCCCTTACCGGATCAGGGAAAAATCCGAGAATCCCCCCAAAGAGCGCCTCAGCCGTGTATTCAAAATTGATATAACTTCCGATCATGTAGATCACGATGGAATTCATGCCAATCACTACGAAAAAGAAAGTCCAGCGACGATACTGAAGCACATCCACAATCCAATAAAAAAAGGCCAGCAGCAGTACACTGAAACCACCCGCACAAAGTACAAAGGAACTCGTCCAGAGGTTTTTATTGATTGGGAAGAAGTAATCCCAAACCAGGCAGAGCAGCAGACTGATTATACCCGCAGCCAGCAAATACACCACCTTGTTGTTTTGTGAAATCTTTTCTTCACTGGTCCGTAAAAGTTCACCCGAAAAAATACCCATCAGCGCGGTTGCAATGGCCGGTATCGTAGAAATCAGGCCTTCGGGATCGTGTATTTTCAGGTGTAACCGGCCTGGAAGGATCATTCGGTCGATGTAACTGGCAGGATTACATTCCATGGTGAGCAGCCCTGCACCGCAGCCAGGTACAGGATACCACATCATAAATGCATAGTAACCCAAAAGCAATCCCGCAAACCAGATCCATCTGGCACGTTTACCGGTATAGAGGTAAATAATCTGGGCAAACATGCCCGCCAGACCAATACGTGCCAGCACACTGGGATAGCGCATCTCACTCCACTCCGTATGAAATATACCATTGTTATAAATGATACCGAGCAAAACCAGAATAAGACCTCGCTGAATCACCTTACGTATAAGCTGCGACGGCGGAACGCCCTTCTCTAAACGGCTTCCCAGTGAAAAGGGAACGGACACCCCAGCCATAAAAAGGAATGTGGGAAATATCAGATCATAGGCCGCAAATCCATGCCATGCGGGATGTGTTAACTGATGTGCCATAAAAACAGCCCACGACCAGCCGGTAACTTTTGCTAGTACAGCAAAAATATCCTCGCCGCCTGAAATCCAGAACATATCAAAACCACGGAGCGTATCCAAAGACAACAGTCTCTGGGACGGAGTACTTTCTTTCATAAATTATTTGTGGAGTACGGAGTAAAAATTTGGAATAAGCTGAATGGTTACCGATTGAATTAAACACAAGTACAATTACTGTATTCTTTATTTAAAATACTACTCCAATACCCTCAATCCCGCCATTTTTTCACCAAATAGCCATTTTCACACACCCTCAGGTCAATACCCGGCCAGAGAATGCTCCCCGTCGCGCAATAGCTGCAGGTCAGTGAAATTGTCCCGCATATTTTAGAATAAAAATACAATCAGAAAATTATTTTCCATAATATTTGGTTGACATATCAACTTAATTTAATTTTGCATTTAATTCTAAGATGATATGCTATGACAGAAAATAATATAAGCCGTGAGGACCTAAGACAAACCCTTCCATTCATGCTGGGAAACGCGACGCGGCTGGTTTTCAAAAAACTCAATTCGGCCCTGAATCAGGAAGGAATCCCGGTTATGGCCGAGCAGCTTCCTATCCTGATGGTTATATATTTCCAGGAACAGGCGCTCACACAGCAGGACATTGCCAATATACTACAGAAGGACAAGGCTGGTATTCAGAGGTCAATACAAACCTTAAACAAAGATGGTTTTCTGAAAATAGAAAGCGCCATAGAGGACAAAAGGAAGAATCTGATTTCACTCACCGCCAGCGGAAAGTTTGTCTGTGAAAAGGTGCAGACGTTCGCTATGGCGTTTCACAAAAGTATTATGGAAAATTTCACCACTACCGAGCAAAAGACTTTCACCTCCTTATTAGGCAAAATTGCGGCAATAATAGAAAAATAATATTTTTTATAATAATAGTTGATATATCACCAGTAGACGTGTCAACTATATTGAATCAACACAGAAGAAGATAAAGATCAAAAAATGAAAACAGAAAGAATTTTATCGGTTTTGAGCCTGCTGATGGTTTCCACCAGCCTGTTTGCACAAACGAAGCTTAGCCTCAGAGCGTGCATCGATTATGGCCTCAAAAATAATGGCAACGTCAGAATTGCCCAGATCAAAGAGGGCATAGCAGCGCAGCAGAGCCGGGAAGCTTTATCCTCGTATTTGCCCCAGGTCAACGCCAATGGCATGCTCGATGACAACCTGAAGCTGCAGTCGACAGTCATTCCCGCGGGTTTTCTGGGATCCACCGAAGACCGGCGCATCACACTCGGCACGAAGTACTCCTCCAACATTTCCGCACAGGCCGATCAGGTTATTTTTGACCAGGCCTTACTGACGGGCCTGAAGGCCAACAAACCCAACATCGCCAATGCGGCACTGAATGCCCAAAAAGTAAAGGAGAATATCATCTACAACGTTTCCAACAGCTACTATCAGGTTTTTGTAACCACACAGCAGATCGCATTACTCAAAGACAACCTGGATAAAACGCAGCGGATTTTGGGAACGCTCCAACTACAGCTTGAAAATGGCGTGATCAAAAAAGTCGATTATGACCGCACCAAAGTAAGCCTGAACAACATCAAGTCTCAGCTCACACTGGCTGAAAGCAATCTGACGCTGGCACAGAACCAGTTAAAGTTCCAGATGGGGATGCCTTTGTCCGATCAAATTGAACTTACCGACAACCCTTTGAATAAGCCGTTTCAGATCTATGAGCCAGGCCGCTTCGATGCATCAGTTTTATCGGATTACAAAATTCAGAAAACCAATATGGTACTCCAGGGAATTGAAAAAGACCGGATCAAAGCAGGTTATCTTCCAAAAGTTTCAGTTTACGGGCGTTATGGTTTTCAGGCACTTGGCAATAACCTGGGTTCATCCTGGGGAAACTGGTTTGGTTACGGCGCCGTGGGACTAAAACTTTCTATCCCCATTTTTGACAGTTTCAAAAGGGACGCACAATGGAAACAGGCGGATTTGAACCTGATGACCCTAAATGAACAACTCAAGCTGAATGTGCAGAATTACGAACTTCAGAACAACAATGCTACTACGCAGCTGCAGAAGGCCAGGGTAAACCTGTCGAATGATGAAAGCAATGTTTCATTGGCTAGGGAAGTTTACGAGGTCACTACCCTCCAGTATCGGGAAGGAACAATTCCGCTCTCGGATCTGCTCAATGCAGAATTGTCCTATAAAGAAGCGCAAAGCAATTACATCAACTCCATGCTGAGTTATTACCAGGCGCAGCTTGGAATAGAGCAATCGCAGGGCTCATTAACTGCCTTTTATTCAGAACTACCATAACCAGAGTAACTAAAAAATACATCATGCCAGAAGCAAAGCATCCAAAGCTAATTGCTGACGGCCAAAAGCTAACAGCTCCATAACAATGAAAAGAAAACTTATAATAGTCGGTGCCATAGCACTAATCGGCATTTTGATCGGGTATCGCCTGGTGGCTAACAAATCCAAAATCGACGCCAAAAACAAGCTCCCTGAAAACAAGGAGATTTCCATTCCGGTAACCGTGGCAACCGTTGGCGAAGCCAGCACGGATCAGCAGCTCACGCGCACGGGTAGCCTTATCCCATTTAAAGAAGCCGATATTATGGCTACCACAGCAGGTAAAGTGATGGCGGTAAAATATGAACTGGGAAGTTATGTATCCAAAGGCGCTACGGTGGTGAATGTGGACAGCAGGCTAAAAACGCTGTCGCTACAAGCTACCGAACTAAACATCAATAAATTAAAAAAGGACACGGAGCGCTATTCCAAGCTACTTGCCGGAAATGCAGCTACCGAAGTGCAGGTGAATGACACCAGGTACAACTATGAAAATGCACTCAACCAGGCCGAACAGATCAAGCAGCAAATAGCAGACGCATCGGTACAGGCCCCGATCAGTGGCCGTATTGTCAAGAAAAACATTGAAGCTGGTGAGTTTGTGAATGTGGGGACTTCGCTGGGAACCATCCTCGACGTATCCCGCCTGAAAGTGCAGGTGAATATTGGCGAAAGCGATGTATACAAACTGAAAGAAGGACAGCATGTTCAAGTGAAGACGGACATTTATCCGGATAAAACTTTTGACGGAACCATCTCCTACATAGCTCCCCTGGGTGACGAATCGCATAACTATCCCGTGGAAATTGTAATACAAAATTCCGGAAACCTGAAAGCCGGAACATTTGTATCGGTATCCTTTTCACAAAAAACAAGCCAGGCGACCTTACAGATACCACGCAGCGCGCTGGTCGAAAGTATCCGAAACCCGTATGTGTATGTGTTGGAGAACAAAACCGCCCGGCAACGTAAAATTGAAGTGGGTAGAGAATTCGGTGACAAAATCGAAGTATTGTCGGGGTTGAAAGCCGGCGAAACAGTGATTACAACCGGACAGATCAATCTGAGTGAAGGCGCTGCCGTGCAGGTGGCGAAATAATGATTTCCTCATTGTAAATAACAATCCTATGTCAATCACAGAAGTAGCCGTAAAGAGACCGCTTTTCATCACGGTGGTATTTACCGTGTTGATACTCTTTGGCTTTATAAGTTACAAGCAATTATCATACAACCTTTTGCCAAAATTTGAGGCAAATGTAGTGAGCGTCATGACCACCTACCGGGGGGCCGCAGCGGATGAAGTAGAGACCAATGTCACCAAACACATCGAAGACGCAGTCTCGGCCATAGAAGGCCTGGACCAGATCAATTCGACATCGATGGAGGGGGTTTCATCTGTAATTATTCAATTGAAGCAGGGTATCAGTGTGGACTTGGCCCAGCAGGAAGCACAGCGAAAAGTAGAACAGGTCATTTCGCTTCTGCCCGACGACGCCGATCGACCGGTCATCAATAAGTTCTCTACGGACGAAATACCTGTTCTGAGAATGGGTGTTACGGCCAATTTATCACCTTCCGAACTATATGATCTGATCGACGACAAGCTGAAACCGCAGCTTTCCAATGTTCCGGGTGTGGGGCAGGTAACCATTATCGGTGGCACCGAAAGGCAAATCCAGGTGAATGTGAATCAGGATAAATTAAAAGCCTATCACCTGTCGATAGGACAGGTATCGCAGGCGGTCAATAGTGCCAATACCTCCTACCCGGCCGGACAGGTAAAAACCCAGAATGACCAGCTATCCATTCGTTTTGACGCCAAGATTACAACGGTTGAAAAGCTGAAAAGCATCATCATTGGCAAATCTTCCAATGGCGGACAAATATTCCTGAGCGATGTGGCCGAAATCGTTGATGGCATTGCGGACGCTACGGCGGTAAACCATATCAACGGAGCACCCTCGGTAGCGCTTCAGATCCAAAAGCAATCGGACGCCAATGCCGTTGAAGTAAGCCAGTTTACCCGTGAAAGGCTGACCAAACTGGAAAAGCAATACGAGTCGGCTAATCTTAAATTCAATATCGCCTCCGACCAGTCGATATACACCCTGGCTTCTGCAGATGCAGTCGTTTTTGACCTGGGATTAGCGGTTCTGATCGTATCGCTGGTGATGCTTCTGTTCCTGCACAGCTTCCGTAGCTCGCTCTTCATTCTGGTGGCCTTGCCTTCGTCGATGATCCCGACCTTCATCCTGATGAGCGCGCTGGGCTTTTCGCTCAATCTGATGACCCTGATGGCACTTTCCCTCGTGGTGGGTATCCTGGTCGATGACTCCATTGTGGTATTGGAAAACATAAACCGACACCTGGAGATGGGTAAAAGCAAATTTCAGGCAGCACTGGACGGCCGTAGTGAAATTGGTTTTACGGCCCTTGCCATTACGCTGGTGGACGTTGTCGTTTTTGTACCACTTGCTTTAACCTCGGGCCTGATCGGTAACATTCTTCGGGAATTCTCACTTGTCGTGGTGTTTTCCACCCTGATGAGTCTGATGGTATCCTTTACGCTGACTCCATTGCTGGCTTCCCGTTTCGGTAAAATTGAAGTGCTCAACCCGCATAGCCTTTGGGGCAAATTGAACCTGGGTTTCGAGCATTTTCTGGATCGTGTCAAAGAAGAATATGGAAGAATGCTGGGATGGGTTCTGGGACACAAGCGCTACATCTTTATTCTCTCAATCCTGTTGATCGTAGGATCCATTGCGCTGGTTCCGGGTGGTTATATCGGTGCTTCATTTATGCAGCAAAGTGACCGTGGCGAGCTGTCGGTTACTGTAGAAATGGCCCCGACTGTTTCGATTTACCAAACCAATCAGGTAGCACAAAAAGTAGAAAAACTGCTCCTGGCCAAAAAGGAAGTAACCAAGGTATTCACCAATGTAGGGTACAGCAACACAGGCTTAGGCAATACTTCCAACAGCAACCTGGCCAACATGACCGTTCAGCTGGTGGACAAAAAGGACCGCACTATATCCGCTGAAGATTTTGGGGTGCTGATACAGAAAGAAATATTGCAGATTCCTGGTGTAAAGGTAACCGTGAGCCCTACCTCGATAACCGGTAACGCCAACCAGGCTCCTATCCAGGTGGCCATAAAAGGCACCGACCTGCCAACGATCCGGAAAACCGCCGCAGAAGTAAAAGACATCGTGCAGACCATCCCCGGAACGCAGAACGTAGACTATTCTGTGGATGATCCAAAGCCAGAGGTGGGTGTCACCCTCGACCGCGAAAAAATGGCTCAGTTGGGTATCAATGCAGCCGAGGTGGGCATTGCACTGCAAACTGCCTTTCGAGGCAATGACCGGTCGAAATTCAAAGAGAATGGCAGAGAATACGATATCATGATCAGCCTCGACAAGTTCGACCGTTCGAAAGCGGATGATATCCGTCAACTGAATTTTGTGAATGCCAAAGGCCAGAGTTTTGATCTGTCTCAGTTTGCGACGATCAGAGAAGGTATGGGAGAAAGTGTGCTCCAGCGGATCGATCGATTATCTTCGATCACCATTAACTCCCAGGCTGTTGGCCGTCCAACGGGATCCATTGGTGCAGATATTCAGAAAAAAATGGAAGGATACAAACTTCCGGAAGGCATCACCATCGAGTACCGGGGCGATCTCAAGAATCAGGCCGATGCATTTGGAAGTCTGGGCCAGGCACTGATCCTCGGCATTTTGCTGATCTACCTGATCATGGTGGCTTTGTACGAAAGTTTGATTTATCCGTTTGTGGTATTGTTTTCCATTCCGGTTGCGCTGGTTGGCGCACTCACCGCACTGGCACTTACCATGGAAGGGCTCACTATTTTCTCCATCGTGGGGATGATCATGCTTCTGGGACTGGTGGCTAAAAATGCGATTTTGATCGTGGACTTTACCAACCAGTTGAAAGAAGAAGGCTATGCCCTGAAAGAGGCTTTACTTGAAGCAGGTAAAGAACGTCTGCGCCCGATCCTGATGACCACCATTGCCATGATCGCGGGTATGCTTCCGATTGCGCTGGCTTCCGGAGACGGGGCTGAAGTGAAAAACGGGATGGCCTGGGTAATCATCGGCGGACTTACCAGTTCTTTAATGCTGACCTTGTTTCTCGTCCCCAGCGCCTATTATGTTGTAGATAAGATCAAAGCCCGATTTACCAAAACAAGTAAAGAACAATCGAAAGAAGAACTGGCTCTGGAAATTTAACGAGACCCGGTTTGCCCTATAAGCAAAAGAAGTCAACTTATCGAAAGTTGACTTCTTTTGTTTGAATGCTTTAACTTCTGCCTCCTTGACTACTTTTTTTAAAGCGTCGAAAAGTCAAAAGTTTCCAGATACTTGGTAGTGAAATTTCCAGATTTAAAACCCGGATCATCCATCAGTTTAATATGGAAAGGAATCGTGGTTTTGATGCCTTCGATGACGAATTCCTGCAAGGCTCTTTTCATTCTGGTGATCACTTCCTCGCGCGACTGCCCGCTCACAATGAGCTTAGCGATCATGGAGTCATAGTTCGGTGGAATGGTATAACCGCTGTATACATGACTGTCTATCCGGATGCCGTGTCCGCCCGGAAAGTGCAGATTGGTGATCTTTCCGGGAGATGGCCTGAAACCATTAGCCGGATCCTCAGCATTGATTCTGCACTCCATGGCAAACAACTTAGGGGTGTAATTAACCCCGCTGATAGGCTCGCCTGCTGCCACTTTGATCTGTTCCTTAATCAGATCAAAATCCGTAACCTCTTCGGTTATAGGGTGCTCCACCTGGATACGGGTATTCATTTCCATGAAGAAAAATTCTCCGTGCTTATCCACCAGGAATTCAACCGTTCCTGCTCCCTCATAGCCAATTGCCTGCGCTCCTTTGATTGCCGCAGCACCCATTCTTTCCCGTAGTTCGGGGGTTATAATCGGTGAAGGGGTTTCTTCTACCAATTTCTGATGGCGACGCTGAATGGAACAATCCCGTTCCGACAAGTGGCACACTTTGCCAAACTGGTCTCCGATAATCTGAATTTCTATATGACGTGGCTCTTCTACAAATTTTTCAAGATAAAGCCCATCGTTTCCGAAAGCCGCTGCCGACTCGGTACGGGCATCATTCCATGCCTTTTCAAACTCCTCAGGTTTATTGATGATGCGCATCCCTCTACCGCCACCACCTGCTGTCGCCTTCACAATAACCGGATATCCGATACCGACGGCCAATTTTTTACCCTGCTCCACAGACTCCAGCAATCCTTCGGATCCCGGCACCACCGGTACTCCTGCGGCAATCATCGTTGCCTTGGCGGTAGCTTTGTCACCCATCCCATTGATCTGCTCGGCCGTTGCACCAATAAATTTGATTCCATAATCGGCGCATATCTGAGAGAATTCTGCGTTTTCCGAAAGAAAACCATAACCCGGATGGATTGCATCTGCACCGGTTACTTCTGCAGCTGAGATAATATTCTGTATACTTAAATAAGATTGACGGCTCGGTGGCGGACCGATACATACCGCCTCGTCTGCGAATCGGACGTGAAGGCTGTCCCGGTCTGCGGTAGAATACACGGCAACCGTTTTGATGCCCATTTCCCGACAGGTTCTTATTACGCGTAACGCGATTTCCCCTCTGTTCGCAATGAGTATTTTTTTAAACATGTAAATCTGTTAAGTTTTCTAGATGATCCATTCCTGGCTCGCGTTTACGAATTGCGCAGGATCCCAGCGGTGCATTCTCCGTTACTGGAGAGAAAAGCGAATTCTATTAAGCAGGCTCTACCAGGAATAAGGGTTGATCAAATTCTACGGGAGTAGCATTTTCCACCAGTACTTTTACAATTTTACCGGAAATTTCCGATTCGATTTCATTGAAAAGCTTCATGGCCTCAATGACACAAACCACTTTTCCGGGTACAATTTCGTCTCCAATACTCGCAAAAGCGGGCGTTTCAGGACTGGATGCCCGATAAAATGTACCAATCATCGGTGATTTGATCGTCACTAAATTGGATGCTGCCGGCTCAGGGGCAATCGCAGGTGCCGCTGACGAAATTGAAGATATCGAAACCGGAGGGGCTGCAACAGCCACAGGGGCAGACACCGGTGCAGAAGAAACTGAAGGTGCCGAGCCATACCGTTTCACCTTAATTTTCAGGTCAGTCGTCTCTATGTTCACTTCATCCAGACCGGATTGGGCGATGAAGTCAATCAGCTTTTGAATTTCTTTGGTTTCCATTTAGTCAGATTTAAACAGTTGAGGCTCTAAACCACCGGTGCTTGGTAATAAGCAACGCAAATGATTCATTTACTTTCAACCGTTGATTTTTAATTTTTGAAGCAAATAAGGGATGTAAAAATCCCTAAACTTATAGCAACGCATTCGTGGTGTTCCGCTCATGCGTCTGATTCAGAGCGAATGATTCAATTACCCCTTCACGCGTTCCACGTAGTCGTAAGTGCGGGTGTCCACCTTGATTTTCTGTCCTTCCTCAATAAACAAAGGAACCATAATCCGCGCACCGGTTTCCACCTCGATCGCTTTTTTAGGAGAGTTTGCCGTGTCGCCTTTCAAGCCAGGCTCCGAATACGTAACTGTCAATTCCACGAATGGAGGCAGCTCACAAAGCAAAGCTGCATCAGTTTCTGTATTGATCAGGATTTCAACTTCCTGTCCTTCCTTCATCAGATCAGCACTTCCAACCAGTTTTTCATCAATTAAAACCTGATCAAAAGTTTCGGAATTCATAAAATTATAGCCTACTTCATCCTTATACAGGAATTGAAATTTGTGGCGTTCAACGCGCACGGGTACAATGGTAGCTCCTGAAGAAAATGTATTATCCAGTACTTTTCCAGAGGTAAGACTTTTTATTTTGGTACGAACAAAAGCATTGCCTTTACCAGGTTTCACATGTTGAAATTCAATCACCTGAAACAAATCGTGGTTAAAGTGTATGACCAATCCGTTTCGTAAATCTGCAGTAGTTGCCATTTTCTATTTATTCAGTAATAATTTATTCTTCTTCATTCAGAGGCCTGCTTATTCCCCTATTGCCCATTTTAAATAGAGTGCGCCCCAGGTAAATCCTCCCCCAAACGCCGCAAGAACCAGGTTATCCCCCTTTTTTAACTGAGATTCATAATCCCACAGGCAAAGGGGTATGGTAGCGGAAGTGGTGTTACCGTACTTCTGAATATTCACCATCACCTTATCCATACCTACGCCCATCCGGTTAGCGGTTGCTTCAATAATCCGCCGGTTGGCCTGATGCGGAACAAGCCATGCCACGTCAGATCCGGTAAGATTATTTTGCTTCATAATTTCAGCGGAGACGTCGGCCATATTGGTCACCGCAAACTTAAATACCTGTGAACCATCCTGGTACACATGATGCCATCCTTTGTCGACAGTTTCATGTGTGGGCGGGTATCGGCTCCCTCCTCCTTTTTGATTCAGATAAGGATAACCGGATCCATCGGAACGGATGATAGAATCTACGATTCCGTAGCCATCCGTATTGGGCTCCAGCAATACTGCTCCCGCCCCGTCACCAAACAAAATGCATGTTTTACGGTCGGTATAGTCTACGATGGCCGACATTTTGTCCGCTCCTACAACGATCACTTTTTTATACTTTCCTGTCTCGATAAACTGAGATCCCAGCGTAAGCGCATACACAAAACCGGAACAGGCAGCCTGAATATCAAAACTTCCGACATTTTTGATTCCAACCATGTCACAAATGAGGTTGGCTGTACACGGAAAAATAAAATCGGGAGTAGTGGTAGCGCAAATTACCAGGTCGATCTCGCTCGGAGAGGTATTCGTTTTAGCCAGCAGGCCTTTTACGGCTTCGGCGCCCATATGCGAACTTCCAAGCCCCTCACCTTTTAGGATACGCCGTTCTTTGATACCCGTTCGGCTAACGATCCATTCGTCGTTTGTCGCAACCATCGTTTCCAGTTCGGCATTTGTAAGAATGTAATCAGGCACATACCCTTGTATCCCTGTTATGGAGGCTCTAATTTGGGTCATGGTTTATTTTAATGCAATCAAAATCCGGGTGAATTTTGGTAAAATATAATAGCGCTTCTAGTCATTTACAATGTAATTCTTGGCACGCAAAGGTTAATTCAATGCCTGGGCAATATGTAAGTATGCCTTGGACTTAACCTGCTTGTAAGCCCATCCAATCATATTTTTTATGGCAACGGGGGATGAAATCCCGTGTGCAATCATCACATTCCCGTTCACGCCGATAATAGGACTACCGCCAATGGATTCGTAATTTGTCTGATCCAGAAAATCGTCCTGAATGCCTCTTTTCTTCGCGATCTCATACAGCGATTCGCCGAGTTTAAACAAAACATTGCCCGTGAAACCGTCTGTAACGATGACATCGGCCTTGTTATTAAAGAGATCCTTCCCTTCAATATTTCCTATAAAGTTGATTTTTTTGTTTTGCTTCAGGAGCGGATACGTGGCCTGTGCAGTCAATGAGCCCTTTTGCTCTTCCTCTCCGATGTTCATCAGGGCTACACGCGGCTGGTTGATTTGGAATGTGTATTGCGCAAACAGAGAACCAATCTCTCCAAACTGAGCGAGCACCTCAGGTTTGCAGTCGGCGTTGGCGCCGATATCGAGCATGATCGAATGACCGCCGCCCACCTGTGGCACAAAACCGGCGATCGCGGGCCGTATAATGCCCTCTATGGCTTTGATACTGAACAATGCACCGACATTCATAGCTCCGGTATTGCCGGCGCTACAAAATATATCTATTTCCTTTTCCTTTAAAAGCTTAAAGCCGATAGCGATGCTTGAATTTGGCTTTTGAGATAATGCTTTTGTGGGGTGCTCTCCCATCTCAATGACATCCTCAGCATGTATTATGTCAATATTGACCGGCGTAAAATTATTTTGACTGAATATATTCAAAATAACGCTCTCCCTGCCAATTAACACAATTCTTGCTTCTGAGGGTAGTTCTGAAGCAGCTTGAATTACCCCTTCAACAATTGCTTGTGGAGCTAAATCTCCGCCCATTGCATCTACCGCAATTTTCATTTACACGCTGTTATTTATACTAATAAGTGAGAACTCAAAGGTGTAAATTTAGCAGTTGTGCCTTAGTAAAAAAGAATTTCGCAACAACTTTTATGGTGTTGCTGCGAAATAGATACTTTCTCTAAGATAAATTAAACCGTTTTGGTGTAATTTTCTACTACCACTTTACCCCTGTAAACCAGATTTCCCTCGTGAACGTGTGCACGGTGCAATTGATGGATCTCTCCGGTTGAAGAGTCAACTCCTAATTGCTTGCCAGTCAGGAAGTCGTGCGCTCTGCGTGTATCGCGACGGGTTTTGGAGATTTTCCGCTTGGGATGTGCCATGATGCTTTATGTTCTGTATGTTAATATTCGATTTTGTACTTATATAAATTTTTCTTGTTACTGCTCCTTCAACTTTTTCAATGCCGCCCATCGCGGATCAGCCATTTCCTGATCATCCTCGGTGAGGTCATCCTGTGTTAGAGAAGAATAAACGAGAGTGCCTTCTTCATCATCCAGCATTTCCTCTTCTTCCTTTGCCCGCAGGTCGGGATGTATTTTTTTGACCGGTAACGAAAGCGCTATGAACTCAAACACGTACCGCGCTATATTAATCCGGTTGGTATTTCTGCTGATAATTTCAATTTCGTCAGTCAGCTCTTCATTGTGATCGCCAAACTTCAGAATCAAGCGCTCATCCGACACGATTGGTTCTTCAAAGGGCTCAAGACTACGATCACAAATGAGTTCCACACGACCTTCAGTATGAAAATTCAACTGAAGCATGGTGGCAGACTTATCCAGTACCACGTGCGTTTTAAAGCTTCCACGTTCGATCAAATCCTGTTCAAGCTCTTCAAAAAACGCATCTCCCGACTCCATATCATAGTCATACCGTTTGTCTTCCAAACCGTAAATGTCTATGTTGTATTTACTTAGCTCTTTCACTTTTTCTGTCAAAAGGACTGCAAAGGTAGCGTGTTTTCAGGTTAATAAAAAAAGAATGAGGGAATTTTATTAATATTCCGAAAGGGAAAGGTCTTTTTGTACTTCTTCATTCAAAGGAGAGACATCTCGAATTCTCGGTCTAAAGCAGAAATAACTCCGCATGGAGCCACTTCTGCCTTGATTTAAAGTCATCGGCTCGCTTATATTTCAAAACAAACCTTCGGTAATGCTAGCAAAATTAGCTGTTATGCCTTGTTTAGCGGTGCAATGAACCCTCTCATTAAATCTTCTTAGCTGGATTTCCGAAAAAGGTAGCTTTCGCTGGTACATTCTCAATCACCACGGAACCTGCCCCGATGCGGGCGTTTTTCCCGATCTCAATTCCGGCAACGATAACCGCCCCTGAGCCAATGTAAGCACCATCCCCGATTTGCACCCGGTCGTTGATCAATGCTCCCGTTCCCACGGTAACGTAATCGCCCACCTGCACAGAAGTATCCAGCACCGCAGCCGCCTGTATGATACAGTGACTGCCCACCGTTGACCGGGGCCCGATTGTAACCCTTGCCGAGATCAGATTACCATGACCGAGGGCCGACATTTCAGAAACCACTGCTGAATCATGAATGGCATTGACGGGCATCGCCTTTTTTTCATCATTGAGCATCTGTACCAGTCTTTCCCGCACCGTCCTTTCGCCAATGGCCACAAATACTTCACATTTTTCGCCAACAATATTCAGAAAACCGGCATCATCCGTACTTCCCAATACACTTACTTCACCATATTCCTTACCATGAAGCTCGGCGCGATCGTCCAAAAGACCATAAACCAGCACCTGATTTCGTCTGAAAATATCCAGCGCCTGAACACCCAGGTCGCCTGCACCAAAAATTAAAACCGGGTTTTCCATAATCTTGTATAATTAAGTATCAGCGCTAAAAGTAAACCAGCTGAAAAAAATTTATATCAACGTAAAAGCCCCCAAAAAACGTTCGGGGGCAGATTGTATTCATAACATTGAACAGGTAGGAAATCGTTCTTCGATTACCCAGGGCCAATGTTACAGGAATGTTACCCTGAATACAAAGGGACTGCTATAAGGAGACAGGTTCTGGCCGCTATATTGATCGATCTGATTGTTATAGCTCAAATTATAAAGCACCGTAAAATGAACGCCTTTAACCAGCTTATTACCTATCGGCTGGGAATAAGAAGCACCGATTAACGGCGACGCAAGCCACTGTCTTTTCTGATACGAGCCTTCCACATTCATACCTTCAATTTCCCCAATGAGGTTCACCATCGGAAAAACCGAGTACATGAGAAAGCCCCGGCCTCCGTAATAGGCTGTGCTGATCGAATAATAACGCGACCTGAAATACATCAGTGTGGCACCAACACCTCCCACCAGCTTTTCGGTCAATTCGTAGCCGACCATGGGCGATAAATTCACATTGGTGACCGACCCAAAACTCAAGCCAAAACTTCCTCCCGCCCGCAAACGGTCTACAAATGGCTGTTGTTTGAAATCAACCTCCTTCCGTTTTTCAGCCATTTTCTTATCTTCAACCGGTGGCAATTCCTTTTGCTCCGTATTTCCTTTATTCAGCGAATCGGGTCGGTAATATTCGTCATTCTGGGCATAGACAATCGAGCTGGAGCCAAAAATGAGTATAAATAAATAGGATACGAGGGCTTTTCTTTTCATTTTAAGTGGATTATTTTAATATTGTTGCTATAACGTAAAATTCCTGTCTTTTTGTTTATTCTCTGTCCGGGACATTTTAGCACCATTTGATTCCCTACTTGACCTCTTATGCATTATCAAATTTCCGTTACGGATCCCGAATCTCATTTCCTGAACATTACTTACACCATACCGGACATTGATCAATTGTTTATTGAAGTCCAGCTTCCAGCCTGGCGTCCCGGGCGATACGAAATACAAAATTTCGCCAAAAATATTCAATTTATTGAAGCCATCTCTACAAATGGCCACAAACTACCCATCAGAAAGCTGACCAAAGACCGCTGGAGAATTGAAACAGAAGGAGAAAAAACGGTTCAGATACGCTATAATTTTTACGCAGCCATACAAAATGCAGGGAGTAGCTATGTCGATGAGGAACTCTGGTACCTCAATTTTATAAACTTCTGCATGTACACCGAGGGCCGAATCAATGATCCCTGCACTGTCAAACTGGACTTGCCGGAAGGCTACGAAATAGCCTGCGGATTGCCACGGCTGGTAAGGATTAGTAATAACATTCCTCTCGCATACGTGAATGAACTGGAGGCTGCTGATTTTTATCAGCTGGTAGACAGCCCGCTTCTTGCT
Source organism: Dyadobacter sp. 32 (assembly GCF_902506755.1). Taxonomy (GTDB): domain Bacteria; phylum Bacteroidota; class Bacteroidia; order Cytophagales; family Spirosomataceae; genus Dyadobacter. The sequence continues at coordinate 4,191,994 of NZ_LR735258.1, forward strand.
TCGACTCTGCTGCAAAAATGCGACTACTATGTAGGAGGGGTGTACTTTTGTATTTGGATGCATGGAAACCTCAACCCCAACTGGGAAAGAATCAAAAGGGATTTCCAACGATTTTCCGCAGAGCAGATTGCTACCATGAGAGAGTTCCCCGAGCGGAATTACTTTTTCCTGAATCTCATTCTCCCCACAGCATTTTACCATGGTGTGGAGCACCGGAACTCGACCATGATTGTATTAGGCCCCGACGATGAAGGGGAAGGACTCTATACCGATCTGCTGGGTGTAAGTTCCCATGAGCTTTTCCACGCGTGGAATATCATCCGCATTCGCCCTATAGAACTGCTTCCCTATGATTTCACCAAAGAGAATTATTTCGACACCTGCTTCGTGGCCGAAGGCTGCACCACCTACTACGGCGATTTGTTTCTCAAGCGTGCGGGCATTTTTAACGAAGAAGCTTATCTCAAGGAGCTTCAGGTATATATGAAGCGGCATTTTGAAAACAATGGAAAGGCTCACCAGTCTTTGACCCAATCCTCCTTTGACCTCTGGCTCGATGGCTATGAAAAGGGAATTCCGGATCGAAAAGTATCCGTTTATCATAAGGGTGCACTCGTTGCGCTGATACTGGACTTGTTTATCCGTAAAAAAACAAACCACGAAAGTTCCCTGGATAAGGTTATGCGCAGGCTCTGGCAACGTTTTGGCAAGCCGTTTATCGGGTACAATCTTCGCGATTATCAGGATATTGCCGAAGAAGTGGCAGGCGAATCGCTCGACTGGTATTGGAAAGATTGCATTTTGACCAACGGACCGCTGGAATTCCGCCTCAACGAAGCCCTAGAATTTGTTGGACTAAAGATGTCGGTTTTTAGCAACGGTAGCATTCAGCTTAATGTAATGGATGATTTGCGGGCAAAGGTTCAACGCGACAAATGGTTGAAAACGGTTCAGGAAACCAGGGAAGGCGAAGAAAATGACGAGGAACTATAAGGCCCAGCCATGTCCGTGTTCATTTATGGAGAATGTCCTTTAAGGCTCCATCCAGTTCCGGAAATTGATAGATAAAATCGGTTTCATTGGCAATGCGCCCATTCACCACGTAACTGCTTCCCAGCACCACGTTGGCCATTTCACCAAACACAAGCCGAAGGGCAAATGCAGGCACATTGGGTAGCCACAACGGCCGGCCGAGCACCTGGCAAATCTGACTGGTAAATTCCTTATTCCTGACGGGGTTTGCCGTAACCGCATTGTAGGGGCCTTCCCACTTTTCATTTTCTATGGCGGTAATGTACATGTTGCAGATGTCATCAATATGTATCCAGGACATCCATTGTTTACCCGAACCCAAGGCTGCACCAAGCCCCAGTCGGGCAGGTTGTGCCAACTTTTCCAATGCTCCCCCTGTTTCGGTCAGGACAATTCCGGTACGCAGCTTTACAGTGCGCACGCCCAACTGTGCAATGGCATCCGCGGCGTTTTCCCAGGCTACCGTCACTTCGGAAAGAAAATCCTTACCAGCCGGAGATTGTTCCACATGGTGCCGCTCCCCCGTATCCTCACCATAATAGCTACTGCCTGATGCCGACACAAACGACTTTAAACGCACCCCAGCTTCTTTTATTTTGGCTGCAATTAAAGCTATACTTTTGGTTCGGCTTTCCACAATGACTTTCTTCCTTTCGGCAGTCCAGTTCTTATCTGCCACGCCTGCACCGGCCAGATGAATGAGGTGCGATACGTTCTCTACGGCTCCATCTTCCACATATTCCTTTTCAACGTCCCACTGATACACCTTCACACCATCCATGTGTTCCCGTTTTCGGCTGAGTATGGCCACTTCATATCCTTTAAGGAGCAATAAGGCCGTCAATCGCTTGCCTATTGTGCCTGTCCCACCTGTTATCAAAACTTTTTCTGCCATCTATTGAGGTCCGGATATATAAATCACTTAATTCTTTGCGGTTTCACTGGCCGATAAGCCATCCCACGCAGGTGCTACCCAGTGAGGTTCATGCAATAATCATACCCCGATTTCTGAAAGGAAAATGTCAGAATAGGAGAACACTTACATTACCGGAGGTTCCTGTTCAATCGCCACAGTTACCCGCGTAATCATATCCTCAATGGACTCATCCGGTAAAAACTGCATCGGCTCCTTAAAATGGACGGTAAGCCGGGTATTTCTTTTTTTAAATCGAAGCCCCTTCTTGTCAAATGCACGCCGAAAACCATTGATCACCACGGGAATTACAATGGGCTGATGCTCTTTGATCAGATGCGCGGTTCCTTTTCGTATAGGGGCGTAGGGCTTGGTGGTTCCTTGTGGAAAGCTCACCACCCATCCGTGTTTCAATCCCATCCCTATCTTGTCCTGAGCGGTGTTATCCAGCTGTCGTTTTACATTCTCCCCGTTGGCCCGCCAGGACCGGTCGATGGTAATTGCTCCGCCCATGCTGAACAGTTTTGGCAATATACCACCTTCTTTCATCGTTTCGGCAGCGGCAACATAATAACAACGGGCCCTGGGTGAAAACAGGTAAAAAGGTGGCGAGATCGTATCTTTATAACCCCACTTGGTGGCGCAAAAAATATGATAAAATGCAATTACGTCAGCGAAATAGGTTTGATGATTGGATAAAAACAGCACACCGTTGTCGGGAAGGTTTACCAGCTGGTCACTGCCCTTAATCTGTATCTTATTTACAGCTGTATAACGATAGTAGGTAAACCAGCCAATGACAAAAATAAAAAAACGTTTGATTACCAACAGATTACCAAACGGATCCTTCTCGAAAAGACCAAGAAAATCCAATGGTATCAGCCATTTGGGCAGGGCACTAAATGTAGTTTTATCCGAATTCATTTTTAAATGTAAAAAATCCTGCGTCTGTTTTATTGTAAATGTTGTCGTCAGTGTTACTTTTTTACTAATTCTTCGTAATTTATAGATTTGGAAGGGTAAATTACCAAAGATTTTATTCACACTACCCTTTCAATCAGATAGTCAAATTGGCATGATTATTTACATGAAAACCTGTTAAGTTGAACCAACCCACTGACAAACAAAACCCAGTATAATTTTTTATGAAAATTAAATTTCAAATTTACCTTCTGTGTTGTCTTTTCACCACCTCCATGCTGGCCGGCTGTTCCCGAAACCCTGTTACCGGAAAAAAGGAACTTGTCTTTATGTCCCAGGAAAAGGAAATAGCACTTGGGGCCGAATCGCACCCGTCTGTTGTAGCAACCATGGGCCTGTACGACGATAAGAAGGTTCAGTCATTCATCAGTGAAAAGGGAATGGCCATGGCTAAAATTTCACACCGTCCCGACCTGCCCTATCAGTTTTTCGTGGTAGACTCTCCGGTTGTGAACGCATTCGCAGTACCTGGTGGCTACGTATACTTCACAAGGGGAATTATGGCACATTTCAACAATGAAGCTGAATTCGCCGGTGTTTTAGGCCATGAAATCGGACACGTAACGGCGCGTCACTCGGCCAGGCAGCAAACCACACAAATTCTGGGTCAAGTAGGGCTGATGGCCGGTATGGTGCTCTCCCCGCAGATCAGAAGCATGGGCGATCAGGCTGCCCAAAGTTTGCAACTTTTGTTTCTCAGCTACAGCCGGGACCATGAAACAGAGTCGGATAAAATCGGGGTGGACTACTCCAGCAAGATTGGTTATGATGCACGGGAGATGGCTGATTTTTTTGGTACACTTAAGAAACTTAGTGGAAAAAGTGGACAGGCGATTCCAACTTTTCAATCCACCCACCCGGATCCGGGCGATCGTATGAAAAAGGTAGGCGAGCTTGCCGTAGCCTATCAGCAAAAAAATCCGGCCGAGTATGCTGTCAACCGGGACCAGTATCTCAAAAGAATAGATGGCATTATCTATGGTGAGGATCCCAAACAGGGCTTTGTTGAAAAAAATGTGTTTTACCATCCCGAACTGAAATTCCAGTTTCCGGTGCCCAAAGACTGGCAGTATGAAAACAGCCCTATCCAGTTCCAGATGGCTGCCAAAGATGGAAAATCGATGATGCTGTTCACCATGGCCGAAGGAAAAACCCTGGATGAAGCGGCTGCCGCGGTAATCAAAAATTACAGCTTACAGGTTAGTGAAAATAACAAAACCACCATCAATGGAAATCCTGCGATTGTTTTGATCTCGAAACAGGTCCCACAGGCGCAGGAAGGCCAGAAGGCTCCCGCACAAACCGCCGAAAACACAACCCAGGTAGCTTCCTGGCTTATCCAGTACGGAGGGAATATTTACGCTATCCATGGTGTTTCGCCGGTCGCAACTTTCTCCGGAAATTTAGGACAGTTCAGGTCTGTGGCCGAAGGATTCCGCGCGGTGAATGACCCGGCTATCCTGAACCGGCAACCGGAACGTATCCGCATTAAGAGTGTTCAGCGCAACGCCACACTGCGGGACGCCCTTAAAGACAATGGCCAGGCCGACAACCGTTTGGATGAGCTGGCAATTATCAATGGCATGGAGTTAAATGCATCCGTGACCAAGGGAATGCTGATTAAAACCATTGGAAAATAATTCTCGCTTACGCAAATTGTATCGTCGTCAGGAATTGTCGTACGAGGTCAGGGATGGTCACCCATAGCTGACAACTGCTTTCCATTCCCATACAGCATAGGTTCATAGATCACCGGAAAGCCTTCTTTTCAAAAAAGGGAGGCTTTCTGGCGATTATCCAACGCAGATTTCACTTTGAAATTTTTCGGGATTATCGGCCCTGTGTATACTTTACTGCCCCCGCATCGTTATAGCATCCGATTTCAAACAAAAACATGATCCATGAAAAGATTATCGATCCTTTACATTGCAGTGCCATTCATGCTGCTTACCGGCTGTGCTACTACAAATACCCCCACCTCATCAAAAAACAATGAGCGCTATGAAGAACCCGTTGTCAACAGTAAACTGAATAACAAACGGCTGGAAAAAAATCTGGATAAATTTTCGCAGGAGCTTGCCCTTACCAAACGGCAACAGAAAGAGCTGAAACGAATCGACAAGCGTTACAACAGAAAAGAGCGCAAATTATCCCGGCGGGACGAAACAAAAAAACGCGACCTCCGCCAATTGGCATCCGAAAAGAGAGAAGAAATTCTTTATGTTCTCACTCCTGAACAGCAACAAAAGCTGGAAGCCCTGGTAAAGAAAGGCCGGTTCAGTTTTGATAACTGGTTCGGCAAGTAAAAAAGGAAGGTAGGTCTGTGGTTCAAAACAAAAGCTGCGGATATGCTTGTTTTGAACCACTCTGTGCGGGCCACCCTGTGCGGGCCACCCTGTGCGGGCCACCCTGTGCGGGCCACCCTATGCGGGCCACCCTAGGCGGGCCACAATCGAACACCGAAGGCGGTCTAATTTTTCTTAGGTGAACTTAGGTAGCTAAGGTGGTTCAAAAAAATACTCGCACAAAAGTGAAGTTGAACGCTAATTCCTTGAACCGCCTGGCCGCCCGGCTCTAACTTCACGTAATTACCATTTTCAACTATACAAAAACGTCCCAAATTCGCTTTCAATGGTTAATTTTTTGACTTCAGAAGACTCCACGCGGCCAACGATCTGAGCCGGAATCCCAAAAGATTCGGAAATCTCAATGATACGGTCCGCGTGTTCGGGTGCTATGTAAATCTCCAGCCTGTGCCCCATGTTAAACACCTTATACATTTCCTGCCAACTCGTAGCGCTTTCCTCCTGAATTAGCCTAAACAGCGGCGGAACCGGCAGCAAGTTATTTTTAATGATATGCAGGTTACCGATAAAATGCAGAATTTTGGTTTGAGCGCCGCCACTGCAATGCACCATACCATGTATTTCGGTACGCAACTCATCCAGTATGGCTTTCGCTACCGGGGCATAGGTGCGGGTGGGCGATAGTATAAGCTGCCCTACGTTCAAATCAGTACCTTCAACCGGATCTGTAAGCCTTTTGGAGCCACTGTAGATCAAATCTGAATTTACCTCGGGATCGTAGCTCTCCGTATATTTGGACGCCAGGTATTTGCCCAGTACATCATGTCGTGCAGAGGTGAGCCCATTGCTTCCCATACCACCGTTGTATGCCGTTTCGTAAGTGGCTTGTCCATACGATGCCAGTCCCACAATCACGTCTCCTGCCCGGATATTGGCATTGTCCACCACCTCCGACCGCTTCATCCTGGCAATGACTGTACTATTGACGGTCACCGTTCTGACCAGATCTCCCACATCCGCTGTTTCGCCACCGGTACTGTAAATTTCGACCCCATAGCTTCTAAGCATTTCCAGAACCTCTTCGGCACCATTGATCACTTCGGCAATTACCTCACCGGGAATCCGGTTTTTGTTCCTGTCAATCGTTGACGAATAGAGCATCGGCCCTGTTGCGCCGACACAAAGCAGATCATCCGTATTCATCACAATGGCATCCTGCGCAATGCCCTTCCAAACTGAAATATCACCTGTTTCTTTCCAATACAGATAGGCAAGTGATGTTTTGGTACCTGCTCCATCCGCATGCATGATCGTGCAATATTCGGGGTCTCCTGCCAAATTATCAGGAACGATTTTACAAAAAGCCTTGGGAAAAATCCCCTTATCAATTTTCTCAATGGCTTTGTGCACATCCTCTTTGGACGCCGAGACACCACGTTGCAGGTAACGGTCTGTTTGATTCATACTGATTGGTTTTCCTGTATTCAAAGCACAAAAGTATGAAAATTAGGGTGGTATGCCCCGAAAAATTGCTTTCAAAAATCTGTTAAAGTGATGGTTTAACAAAATGAAGGTTTACCAAATAGAGTCAACAGGTTATGAAAAAGCTGAAAAATGACTCTGGCAGAAAATAAGATAAATGTCAAAACTTAACTAGCTTTACTTTTCAAAGGTGAGCCAAGAAAAGACAATATTTTCTCCTGTTAGGGAGTTTTTAAAATTCCGAATCAAACTTATCCTGCATGATTGTTAAGTTAAAACGTGTTGTGGCCTTGATGTTGTTGGTAATGTGTGCCGTCTCCTTTCAATCAGCCCATGCACAGTCAAAAGTCAAGAAAAAGCTTGAAGCCGATACACTCAATACCATTGAATCGCTTATTTCTTTTGCTACAAAACACCTGAATACACCCTATCGCTCCGGAGGCTCCACCAAGAAAGGATTTGATTGCTCAGGTTTCGTAAGGTACTGTTTCAACAAATGGGACATATCCCTGCCACATTCCAGTGAGGCCCAGGCTAAACACGGCGCCACCATCGATCTTCCCTCGGCAAAACCCGGCGATCTGATTTTTTTTAAAGGAAACAGTACCAAAACCGCACGTATCGGGCATGTCGGAATCATTACGGAAGTGACCCCTTCCTATGTCCGCTTTATCCATTCGGCCTGGCAAGGTGGGATCCGTTACGATCTGCTCAGCGCCAGCTATTATCAAAAACGTTTTGTAGCCGTTCGCAGGATGATCGAATAACGCCTACCATCCTGACAACCTCACAACTCCAGCATACAGCCGGATTCCATTTACTTCGTTTTACCCTACCTTTCCGAGGGATAAAAGCCCAAACTCTGGCTTTAAAAATTCCATTCCTGCCAAAACCTGATTAGTTTTGCTCCTGTTGTGCTATGCGCTGATAGAAACACTCAATATGCTGTCTTTCCCGTATGGAAACGAGCGCATTTTTTGTGAATCCGGACTAAACCTTGTCCGATCGTCCATGCACTTAAATTATTCAAAAAGGCTCACCGGTCGACACAAATCAGTGATGTCCGGAAAACAAACCCGCGAAGAATTTTGAAACTCTGGCAAAAAGAAAATACGGTAACTTCCGAAAAAATAGAACGCTTCACAGTGGGGCGAGACCGGGAAATGGATCTCAACCTGGCCGAATTTGACGTCCTTGGCAATCTGGCCCATGCCATCATGCTTGAATCCATTGGCTTGCTCACCCGGAGTGAACTTGATGCGCTGTCCATAGAACTTAAGTTGATCCACAAGCAAATACAAAGCGGCGACTTCGTCATAGAGGATGGTGTCGAAGACGTTCACTCACAAGTAGAGCTCATGCTGACCCGTAAACTCGGTGATACAGGCAAGAAGATTCACAGCGGCCGTTCACGCAACGATCAGGTGCTTGTGGATATGAAGCTTTACACACGTGATCAGCTTTTCAAAGTGGTACTGGCTACCAACAGGTTGTTTGACATTCTTATCAAACGATCAGAAGAGCATAAGAATGATCTGCTCCCTGGTTACACACACCTGCAGATTGCCATGCCGTCCTCATTTGGTTTATGGTTTGGTGCTTATGCCGAAGGTTTGATCGATGATGTGATCCAGCTGAATGCCGCATTCCGTCTTGCCAACCGGAATCCCTTGGGTTCAGGCGCGGGGTATGGATCCTCTTTCCCGCTAAACAGGACCATGACAACGGAATTGCTCGGGTTCGAAGGCATGCATCACAATGTCGTTTACGCACAAATGAGTCGCGGGCGTACCGAACAGGCGGCACTAACCGCCATCTCTTCACTCGCTGCAACGGTATCCCGCCTGGCTATGGATGTTTGCCTGTACAACAGTCAGAATTTCAGCTTCATTGTACTGCCCGATGACCTCACCACCGGGAGCAGCATCATGCCGCACAAGAAGAACCCCGACGTAGCAGAACTGCTGAGAGCCAAAACCAACAGGATGAAGGCACTGCCCATGGAAATCACCATGGTGCTGAGCAACCTGCCTTCGGGATATCACCGGGATATGCAGCTGTTGAAAGAGATATTGATGCCCGCATTTGACGAAATACTCGATTGCCTGGACATTGCAACCTTTATGCTTGAAAACCTGAAAGTGAAGCAAAATCTGCTGGACGACGCTAAATATGATCTGCTGTTCAGCGTCGAACGCGTTAACGAACTGGTGATCAATGGCGTGCCCTTCCGCGATGCATATCGCCAGGTAGGTGCCGAGATCGCAGATGGAACTTACAAAGCCCCCAGAGAATTAAATCACACACACGAGGGCAGCATCGGGAATCTTCAGAACGATTTGCTCCGTAAACGAATGGATGAAGAAATAGGCCGGTTTGGTTTCGAGGGGATTACAGAGGCTTTGAGTAAACTATTGTAACAAGGGTAGAGACTTTTTTGACATCATATTTTTTACTCAGCCGTAAGATCAAGCCAAATTATCAATACTTAGCGCAAAAAGCCAGCATCAAGACAGCTGTCGAACTGAAGGAACGGTTGATTTCCCATTGTGAAAATTTAGACATGAATGAACAGGGACGTGATGTATCCCAAACTCCTCTTCAATCCCAATGACGTTCGGCGGGTGACTTTGTTTACGGAGATTATTAAACAGGCAGATTTGTAGGCAATTATGGTCGGACCAACTTCCATGTCCTGATTCGTTTTTGCGTTATATTACTTTGCCTTTTATGCCAGATTGTCCAATACGCAGCAAATGATCATTCCAATGCCGTATCTCAAAACCAGCTTGGTTTTACTCCTCAGTACCTGGATTACCCTGTTCTCTTTGAATAGTGAATTAGCGTTTCACGCAACGCCTTCCGAACAGTCCACAGGTCAATTCTTACGCTCCGACTCCGCTCAATTAGGAAGACGGCTAGCCCTCGTGCATTGCTCAGGCTGCCACCTTTTCCCCGAGCCGTCCTTGCTTGACAAGAAAACATGGGTAGGCAGTGTATTGCCAAACATGGCTCTACGGCTCGGAATCAGACTCTCAGGCCTGGATCCTTATGTTGGCCAACCTGCGGGTGAAGAGGCCTTGATGCGGCAACTGAATGTATATCCTGAATCGCCTCTGATTGCCAACGAACAATGGGCTCAAATTGTAAAATATTATGAAAGTGAGGCGCCTGAAGAGCCCCTTCCTCAGAAAAATACCATTTCGATTTCTGATAGCCTTCCTCAGTTCAAAGCAGATTATCATACTGTTGGCGACAAGCAGGCTCCTAAAACCACACTTTTGAAATTTGATAAAAATACCTCACAGCTCTATGTGGGCGACGATCAGAATGCACTTTATGTCCTGGACAACACATTTCAATTAAAGGATACCTGGTGGATCGACACCGCACCCACCGACATTGACTTCCCAAAAAACGCACCACCCCGATTACTTACAATTGGTATTTTCAGCCCTTCTGAACAAAAGCAGGGCAGGCTGATGTCTCTGAACAAATCAGCCGAAAATAGCGCTGCAAACGTGAATATCCAGCATCTGCCGCGGCCTGTACAGTTTACGGCGGGTGATCTGAACATGGATGGCAAGGAAGACGTTGTGATTGCAGGCTTTGGGAATAACTCCGGAAAACTGTTTTGGTACAACGGATTTGACCCTGCCAGGGAGCATATCCTTAAGGCTTTACCCGGTGCACGAAAAACAGAGATCAGAGATTTCAACCGCGACAAAAAGCCCGACATCATTGCCTTGATGGCACAGGCAAGAGAACAAATCTCCCTCTTCTACAACCTGGGCAATGGCAAATTCAAAGAAAAAGTACTGCTACAGTTCCCACCTTCCTACGGTATGAGCTATTTCGAACTGGTCGACTTCAATAAGGATGGTTTTCAGGATATACTGGCGACCAACGGAGACAACTGGGATTACTCTGCCATTGCCAAAAACTATCACGGAGTGAGGCTCTACCTGAACGATGGCAAGGACAACTTCCGGGAGGCGTGGTTTTACCCGCTTCATGGCGCAAGCAAAGCTGTGGCAAGGGATTTTGACCATGATGGAGACGTGGACATAGCGGCGATTTCCTTTTACTCTGACCTGGCCAACCCGCAACATTCATTTATCTATCTGTCCAATGAGGGGAAAATGAATTTTAAAGCCTACGCTACCCCAGCAGCTGCTTCGGGAAAATGGCTTACCATGGAGGCCGCCGATTACGATGGCGACGGGGACGTTGATATCATACTCGGTTCATACTTTCACACCATGGGAGAAATGAGCCGGTTAATCTTCCGGGGAATTCTCTCCTTCCCACAGTTGCTGGTTCTAACAAACAATAAAAAATAGATCCCGTACTTTTGCCAGTTCCCTTTTGCACTTTCCGAGTCTGAACCCAAATTGAGCATTGTATAACCCTTCACATGGAGTCAGGAATACTTCACACTCAGGTTTAACTTCCGACGATCCCTCCAATTTTTGATTCCAAACTGTTTGCAGCATTACATCAAAATAATAGACTTATTAACAATATCCAATTGTGTCTGGTCTATCTATCCCTAAATCGCTAACCGATTTCAAGGAAATATCTTTTCCCACTAAGATCCATTTGTTGTGAAACTTCTGCCTCCAAACGAATAACCTCATCCGCTGAACATACGATAACCATTACCACAAAAAAGAGGCAAACCAAACGGCCTGCCTCTTTAATCTATCATTAACTAAATCAAAAAACTAAAACTTCACTGCAAAATAAATGACTACTTCACATCCCAGAATAACCTGGTCGTCAGTTTATCCTTATCCGCTACCAATTTATAGTTCGCATTGTTGTACGTGATTTCATTGTTAGGATAATTCCAACGTACCGGAGGCAGCGTCTGGTTGTTGCTCGCATCCGTCACAAAATTGAAGGTAGGAAGATCCAGTCTTCTGATTTCTGCCCAGTTTTCGTACGGCTGCAGAATATTGAAGTGGATCCACTTTTGATTCGCGATCAAGGCCAGTTTGGCAGCACTTGTTGTGGCTTTGGCCCATGCTATACCATCCGCAGCCGTGTAAGCCGTAATCTGAGCGTCTGTTGCAGCGGTCGGGATTGGCACACCCGTTGCGTTACTCAAAGCTAAAATACCATTATAGAACTTTACCGACTGATTGATCGATGCTTCATAAGCCGTTTTGGCCATCGCATCATTGCCGGTACGCAGGTAGTACTCCGCCTTAATCAAGCTTACCTGAGCAGCATTGAAAATGGTGCCGAACAGAAACTTGTTACGGCTAATGGTGAAACGATTATAGATCGAGATCAGACCGTTGTTGGTTTGAAGCGTCTGCTCCGTATTCGCACCCATAGGATCAATACCGTTAAACTTGCCGGATGCATTTTGTCCTGGCTCAAACAGCACTGGCAAACGGGGATCCATATTGGTATTCATGTGATCGATCATTTTCTTGCCGGCTGTATTGGCATACCAGTTAGCACCTTCCAGACCGCCCTCGAAATCATTATTATTGATCCCGGTACTCACGTTAAAAATGTCGATCTGGATATTCTGATCATTTGATTCCACGATTGGATACGTAGTTGCATTTCCCAAAATCTCCGCCATTTCGGTATTAGCGCGTGACGTGAAAGCTGATGCACCAGATACACGGTTCAACATTCTCAGTCGCAAGGAGTTTGTGTAACGCTTCCATTTCATCAGGTCACCCTTGTTGACATAATCTTGTGTTGTAAAGGATTTCTGATAACCGGCATTCAGCGTAATGGTGTTGAGCTCGGTCGACATCGCTTTCAACTCATCAAGCATTTTGGTATAAAGTGCCTGTGAATCATCAAATGGTGCAGCTGAAGCATCGTAATCGCCTCCATTGGCACTCAGCATACCTGCCTGAAGCAAAGGTATATCTCCGAATAAATCGATTACTCTCTGCGTATAATCATACAGATAAACGGTAGCTGTCAACAGGAATACCCGTTTCTCCTTCTGCTCATCCGCAGAAGCAGCAGCATATACTCTTTGAAGTTCCCGATACTGGGCCAATACGCTATAGTAGTTGAACCAAACGCTTTCCACACCCGAAGAACCTGGCACGTATTGTCCCTGATCATTTGGCCAGCCTACCACCTGGGTGTATCTGAAAATACTGGTACGCAAGGCCACGAAATAATTCCAGTATTTGGGTATAATATAATCATTAGCCGCACCCAGGAAACCGGTATACTGCTTTTCAATGGTTGTTTGGGACACTTTCGCCGGATCAGCATAGCGCTCGGTAAATTCGGATTCCTTACAGGAAACCGCAACCAGCAAAAGTCCGGATAATAAAAATAATGATATCTTTTTCATTTTCATCTTCAATTTTAGAATTAGAAACTAGCTCTCAGCATCACACCCATCGTACGGAACGATGGATTTGCTCCGGCGTTGTTGATGTTATTAACCCAGTTGGAACCCGATACGGTTTGTTCCGCATCCAGATCCTTGATGGTTCTGTAAATGAAGAACAGGTTACGTCCAAACACAGACACGGAGACATTTTGTGATCCCAACTTGGAAGCAAGACGAGCAGGAAGACGATAAGCCAGAGAAAGTTCTCTCATTTTGATGAAGCTGTTTTTCTTCACAAACAACTCATAACGGGCATTACCGTACTGAGGTCCCCCCCAGTTGTAAGTGGCATTGTAATAAGTAGCCTGGCTCACCACGTTGGTATTTGTCTCGCCACTGGCAAGCACCCCCTCCATCAACATACCATCGTTGTACACAGGACGTCCGTCTGGTGCAGAGGCAGTACCTGTCAGCTGAACACCCTTGCCATTTGCATCACGATAGTATCTCAAACCACCGCGCTCCGCATCCATTGCAGTCAAGCTTTCCTCGGTAAGACCCCTGGAAGTAAGCCAGTTGATACCAGTTGGCATGATGTGACCACCAAAACGGAAGTCAGTAACCGCCTCCAGGGTAAATCCTTTGTACGCGAAACTGTTGATCAATCCACCGGTAACTTTAGGCATTGCGTTTCCAACCTTGATCCAGTTTACACCATCCAGTTGATAAAGACCGTTCGGGCCCACTACTTTTTCGCCATTCGCGCTTTTCAGAATGCCGTGTGCGTAAATATCACCCATTGGCTGCCCAACTACTGATCTAATCTGCGCTGCATTGCCATCAAAATCCGCGTGAAGCAACTCTGTAGATCCGTTGGCCAGTTTCTCAACCTTATTGCTGTTTTTGGATAGGTTCAAAACGACATCCCAGTTCAAATCATCCGCTCCGGTACCTTTGATTGGCGAGTAATTCAATCCCAATTCCACACCCTGGTTACGCAGGGTACCAATGTTGGCAAGAATAGATCGACCTCCCGTTGTGGATGCAATCGTCAATGGAAGAATCTGATCCACAATCTGCGCATTGTAATAAGAAAGATCTATACCAAAACGGTTGTTGAAAATCTTGGTTTCCAAACCGAATTCAAATTCACGTTTTTGCTCTGGGCGAATTTTATCGTTACCAACCTGGTCACTAATATTGGTATAAAGTACAGAAGTTCCTCCGGTTTGCTGAACGGCGTACGAGCCCTGGTTGAAAGACACGTTGGCCCTGTAAATGCCGGGATAGTTACCCACAATACCCCAGGATCCGCGCAGCTTACCGTAGCTAAGGAAAGCGGGCAGGCTAAATGCATCTGTGAAAACAAAACTTGCATTCACCGACGGATAGAAGAACGCATTGTTACCGGGAGCCAATCTTGAGGTACGGTCACGTCTGCCGGTAGCTTCTACAAAGAACATATTTTTGTAATCAAAATTCACAGTTCCGATGTATGCATCCCGTAGTTCTCTTTCGCGACTGCTACTTGCGTTAAGATTGTTTACAGACGCCGCAAGATCGTAAAAGTTCTCAGTACTTAATCCACCGTTGGTGCTTACACCACTCAAGGTATTAAGCGTTTTCGTGGCCGTGTACCCAGCCATTGCCGCAACCGTGATATCGGAGTTGATGGCTTTGGAATATTTCAAAAGGGCATCTCCATACACGCTGTTGTACAAGTTGTTGTTCATACCGAAACCTCCAGAATACCCGAATGCGAGCGGAATTGAACTGCGTGATTTGCTTTCCATACGCTCAGAAGTAAAATCAGTTCCCAACCGCCCACGTAGACTGAGGTCTTTGGTGATCTCCCAGTTTTGGGTCAGGGCTGCTATGATACGATCTGAATATTCGTCATACTTATTCTCACGGGTATTCCACATGTAATCGGCAATATCCCCTTTAAATCCGTTACGAATGATGTTTTCATTCGGTGTAAGGCTTTGACCGGTTCCGGTAACATATCTATAACCCAGGCTTGTCTTGTAAGTAGCTTCATACCAGTCCGCGGATTCAAAACGGTTCATCATCCCGGAGAAGTTGTTGATCATACGATCCACCTTGAATGGACGGTTGTGGGTATGCTGGTTGATATAGTTTACCAAAATATCGGTTTTCAATTTTTTGCTCAGGTTGAAGCTCGCATTCAGGTTCGCAATGTTTTTGCTGTTCTTGGCTTCATAGCTGATCATGCCATTGTCCTGGCGCGTAAAAGAGAAACGCAACGTGGAGTTGTCGCCTACTTTCGAAACCGCCAGGTTGATGTTCGAACTGGATGCATTCTGAAACAAATCAGCGTAGCTATTGCCTGATGGAGAATAAGGTCTGATCTTTCCGTCAAAAGCCATTACAGGTTGACCGTCAAATTTCGGGCCGTAGTTTACCGTTGCACTAAGCAAGCCTCTTGTATCGCCTACACCGTCTCCATTGGTATCATACGAAATAAAACCTTCTGCGTTCTGGCCACCATTGGCATAGTTGAGCATGTAACCAGGACCTCTTACATCCTGATAACGTGGTAGATAGGCAATCCTATCCGCACTATAGCTGGCGGTGAAATCTACACCAAAACCTTTTTTACCTTTTCCGGTTTTGGTGGTTACCAAAACAACCCCGTTTACCGCCTCAGAACCGTAAAGTGCAGCCGCAGATGCACCTTTCAGAATCGAGATATTTTCAATATCCGCTGGGTTCAGGTCCAAAAGGCCGTTACCGCGGATACGCTGGTCACCCCAGTAGTCACCATTGTTAAACGAGCCATTACGAATGGGAATACCATCCATGACGATCAATGGTTGCGTGTTACCGGTAATGGAAGCAAAACCCCGGATGTTGATGGCTACCCCACTGGTGGCTCCACCGGGTGTTGTGCTGATGGTCACACCAGGTGCCTTTCCGTACAACGCGTTAGCGAAGTTGGGGGAGGCCGTTTTGACAAGCGCCTCGCTACCCACCACCGCAGTGGCATAACCAAGTGCCCGTTGCTCTCTACCAATACCAAGAGCTGTTACCACAACCTCCTGCAGTTGAGATGCATCCTCAACCATGGCCAGGTCTATCACCGAACGCCCGCCAACCAGTACCTCCTGGCTTTTGTATCCGATAAAAGAAAAAACCAGAGCGCTGCCGTTTGCAGCCGAAATGCTGTACTTCCCACTGGCGTCTGTCGAAGTACCGTTTGTGGACCCTTTCACAAGTACGGATACTCCGGGCAGCGGCTGTCCATCCGGACTGCTCGTAACTGTTCCGGTGATCGTTTGTGCGAACACAGGACTGCCGATCATCATGAACATGACAATAAGCTTTAGTAAACTTTTTCCCATTGCTTCTTAAAGATTAAAAATGATTTGGATAAAATGGTTGTAACACAAACAGGTATCAAAAGATAACACAATATTAATAAATTTTTTTAATAATGGTAATACCTAATTAAAAAAAAGTATATAAATGTTCAAATCAGGTGACTTCCTATAAAAGCAACCACTAATATTTTTCTTCTTTCGAACAACCCCAACGATTATTGGATTCCTTATGCATCGATCTTGCTGGCATTAATGCAGTTAATTATTAATGATTACCCGCCAACGGGACTTGGAGTTGTGTTAACGTGCCCCCCACCACAAAAAAAAGGCCCGAAACCGGGCCTTCTATATGCAAATACTTTATGAATCTTAGATCACCACCGTCTTACCTGGCACGGCAACCGGATACAGGCCGTCTGGTCCGGGAAGTATTTTGGGGGAAGCATCCCACGCCAGCTTATCCGGAAAGAGGTTGATGTTGGAGTTAAGCGCCTCATCCCATTTAATCATTTTACCGGAATAGGTCGCCATGCGCCCCATAATGGCCGTCATGGTACTTTTTGCTCCATTTTCGGCATCTGCGAATTTGTATTCACCCTTTGCGACGGCCGCAAACAGCTCGTCATGCTCCACCTGATAGGGGTCTTTATCTCCCTTGTCATCATGCTGGTAAATAACGCCCCCTTTGTAGTCTTTCAGAACAGTTCTTTTACGTTCGAAACTATCGATACGGCCCTTGGTACCTACAAATGCTTCGTCGACTTTGTTCCAGGTACCTTCGAATTGACGGCACTGGCTCGAAATGGTAGTTCCGTCGGCATATACCAGATCAAGGGTGTGGTGATCGAAAATTTCTCCGTATGCCTTGCCTGTCCGTACGGCACGTCCACCGGTACCCTGTATCTGCACCGGGTATCCGCCTTTCACCCAGTTGGCCACATCAATGTTATGCACATGCTGCTCAGAAATGTGATCCCCGCAGAGCCAGTTGAAATAATACCAGTTTCTCATCTGGTACTCCATTTCGGTCTGGTTGGCCTGGCGCTCCTTCATCCATGGACTGCTACCTACCCAATACACCTGCCCCCCCACGATGTCGCCAATGGCACCGTCCTGGATGCGTTTAATTGCTGCCAGGTAATTTGCCTGGTAGTGACGCTGCAATCCCACCACCACGTTCAGCTTTTTTCTTTTGGCTTCCTCAGCTACTTCCAATACTTTACGGATACCCGGAGCATCTGTTGCCACCGGTTTTTCCATAAAAATCTGCTTGTTGTTTTTAACAGCCTCCTCAAAATGCCAGGGGCGAAAACCAGGAGGTGTGGCCAGAATGACCACATCCACATCCTTCAAAGCAATCGCTTTTTTGTACGCATCAAAACCGACGAATTTTCTATCATCCGGAACCTTCACTTTCGTCAGGGCGTCAACCGGCGCTCCTGCGGCATTCTTATATTTTTTAGAGATCAGATTGCTATAGGTCTGGTCAAGCCGATCTTTAAACGCATCGGCCATCGCAACGATCTGAACATTCTGGCTGGTACTTAGCGCCTGGGCCGCGGCACCGCCTCCCCTTCCACCACAACCGATCAGGGCAACCCGGATGGTGTCATCCACAGCGCTATTGTATCCGTAGCTTTGGATCGGGTTCAAAAGAGCGCCCCCCGCCAAAAGGCTGGATGCTTTGAGAAAATCACGTCTGTTTTGTTCCATCATATCAATGTTAAGAGTTTATATAGTTCCTCAATTAATAGTCTTCAATCAGCTTTGGGTTATAATATGCCTCAATTTCCTCCTTAGACGGCACTTTAACCGGCCTCACCAAACGAAATCCAACAAACGATGCACTGGTCATCCACCATTCACTTTTAGGCAACTGGGGATCCAGAATTTTCCATTCCGGCTTGGATGCGGTACGTGCCGCGGACCTCAGATCCACCGGCTCGTCGTCCCAGGATCCGCCTCTTACCGCAGTAGGATACAGTTCCGTAACGGGGGCATAGGCCTCACCAGCAGGTTTTTTCCCATAATAATCAGGGATATATTGATCCAGCGTCCATTCCATCACATTGCCGTGCATGTCGAACAAGCCCCAGGCATTGGGCTTTTTCTGACCAATCTTTTTATAGGCCGCATCGCTGTTGTTGCGGTACCATGCATAGTCGCCGATTTTGGCTGCATCATTTCCAAAAGAGTAGGCTGTTTTTGACCCTGCGCGGCAGGCATACTCCCATTCTGCCTCGGTGGGCAGCCGGTAAAACACCCCTGTTTTATCATAAAGCCATTTGCAAAAATGTATGGCTGCATACTGCGTCATATTGATCGCAGGGTAACCGGCTCTTCCCATACCAAACGACATATCTACATAAGGAGGACTTGGACGCGTACTGGCATCCGTTTTGGTTACGCTTTTTTCGGGATCTGGGTGGCGTAGTGCCATTTCCTTTTCCATATTTTTGAAAGCATACAAATCGTAGATATCCCATATCACCTCATATTTTCCCATCCAGAACGGCTCAATTTTAACCTTGTGCTGAGGTCCTTCATCCGGTTTACGACCTTTTTCGGCAGCCGGACTGCCCATCAGAAATTCGCCGCCGGGGATGGCGACCATGTCATAGACCTGCGAACTGCCGCCTATTTTTTGTGTGTAACTTTTAAATTCGCCGTTTTGGGCAGCGACATGCATTGAAAACAGAAACGTGGAGCTTAGGAAAATTAACTTTTTGTACATACTGAAATTGTGATCGATGAAACCATCCAACTAAATATAAAGAGCAATATTATGCTATTTACCCAACCAAAACGAATTTTTTCCAAGTTCTTTAATATCTGTCCTACCTTTGTATTAATAGAATACTAAAATTACTCATGAATTATCTCTCAGCAGAAAACATTGCCAAGTCATTTGGAGATCAGTGGCTCTTTAAAAATATCAATTTCGGAATTAGTCGCGGAGATAAGGTTGCCCTGATTGGAACCAATGGAACGGGGAAAACAACTTTCCTGAATATTCTCACCGGATCCATACCGCCTGATCAGGGTGAAGTGAGTATCCGGAAAGATATTCGGGTTGGCTATCTGGACCAGAGTCCTGCATTTGATGAAACACTACCTGTGATTGAGGTCATATTCTCTTCGAGCAACCCCATTGCACAGGTTGTAAAACGATACGAGCATGCCATCGAAACCGACAACCATGATGAGCTTGCCTCCGTCATGGAAGATATGGACGCTTACAATGCCTGGGATTTTGAATATCGTACCAAAGAAATATTAGGACGCCTGGGAATCCATGATACCGAGGCACTTTATGGCACGCTTTCCGGCGGACAACGTAAACGGGTGGCGATGGCCAAAGTATTGCTGGAAGATCCGGACCTGCTGATCCTGGATGAGCCTACCAACCATCTGGACCTGGATACGGTCGAATGGCTGGAAAATTATTTGAACACCTCCAATACCACCATTCTCGTGGTAACCCACGATCGTTACTTCCTGGACACAGTGTGTAATCAGGTTCTTGAGCTGGATTATGGATCGGCCTATACCTATAAGGGCAACTATTCTTATTTCCTCGAAAAGAAGGCTGAGCGTGAAGAGGTGGAAGCCGCCGGAATAGACAAGGCAAGAAACCTCATGCGTAAAGAGCTTGACTGGATCAGAAGACAGCCAAAGGCGCGCGGCACCAAAGCCAAATACCGTGTCGACGCATTTGAGGATTTGAAGGAGAAAGCCAGCCAGAAGAAATTTGATACCCAAATGGAGCTCAACGTACGCACCTCCCGGCTGGGAAGTAAGATCATCGAGCTTGAAAATGTTTCCAAAGGTTTCGGAGAAAGGCAACTGATCAAAAACTTTGAATACACCTTCCGCAAAGGAGACCGGATCGGTATCGTTGGGCAAAACGGGATGGGCAAGTCTACCCTGCTCAACATGATCACCGGTGAACTCCTTCCCGACAGTGGCACCATCGCCAAAGGTGAAACCGTGCAATTTGGCTATTACAAGCAGTCCGATCTGGTATTTAATGAGAACCAAAGGGTTATAGATATTGTGAAGGATGTAGCCGAGGTGGTTCAGCTCGGCACAGGTGAAACCGTAACCGTGGGTCATTTGCTACAGGCCTTCCTGTTCTCTCCTTCCAAACAATACGATTTTATCTCCAAGCTGAGTGGTGGGGAAAAGCGCCGGTTGCAGCTTTTGTTGATTCTTATCAAACAACCAAATTTCCTGATCCTGGATGAACCTACGAATGATCTGGATATTGCCAGCCTGAACGTACTGGAGGAATTCTTATTAAATTTCCCGGGCTGCCTGGTTATTGTGTCTCACGACAGGTACTTCCTCGACCGTTTGGTGGAGCACATCTTTGTGTTCGAAGGAGAAGGGGCAATCAGTGATTTCCCAGGAAATTACACCGAACTACGTGACTATCAGGATGAGCAGGAAGCGGAGAAAAAAAGTGTATCTACCGGCAACAAAGGCACCCAGCCCGTTCAGGAACCGGTCAAAACGGCTGCCCCAACACCTTCTGCTCCAAAAAAGAAACTGAGTTTTAAGGAAATAAAGGAGCTGGAACAACTGGAGGCCGACATGGCACAGATGGAAAAGAAAAAGGCGCAGCTTCTTGAAAATATAAACAAGGGCGGTTCTCATGTAGAAATCACCAGCTGGGCATTACAGATCGAGGAAATCACGGCCACACAGGCCGATAAAGAAATGCGGTGGCTTGAGTTATCGGAAAATGCGTAGTTTTGCCAGGTGCAATAATGTGAACTTGTGATAAATTAAAATGCAGAACGTCCCTGGTCGTCCGACCTGGAACACAGATGCTAAATAAAAGTAAAAGGTATGGATTCTATCATTGGTTTTTTTCAATACATACTCAATTCTGAAGATTTAATCCGAACAGGAGGTCTGCTGGTCATAACATTTATTGTTTTTGCCGAAAATGGTCTCTTTTTCGCTTTTTTCCTTCCCGGAGATTATCTGGTATTTCTGGCCGGGGTATTTTGCGGCACGGGCATTCTGGATGTTCCCATTCTCATTTTACTGATCTCACTTTTTACGGCCGCAGTGCTTGGGTCCCTGGTAGGTTACATTTTTGGTAAATACTTCGGAGACATGTTTGAAAATCGAAAGGATTCTTTCTTTTTCAAAAAGAAACACATCGAAACCACCCGAACTTATTTTGAGAAATACGGAAGCAGAACCTTGATAATCAGCCGTTTTCTTCCCATCGTACGCACTTTTGCCCCCATTCTGGCAGGATTGGTCCGCATGAGCTTCCCATCTTTTTTGATTAACAACGTAGTGGGAGGCACCATCTGGATAGGTACCCTCACAGGTGGTGGCTTTCTGTTTGGAGAGCGCTTTCCGGGAATCGTCGATTATGTACAATATATCATCATGTTTTTTCTTGCCATCACCACTTTCACCGTCATAAAAGGCTACCTCAGCGCAAGAAAAGAAATGAACCCATAATACCGCAGGCCTACCTTAAAGGTTATGCCTACTCATCCTCTTTGAACCAGCCAGAGTAGGTTACATAATTGTTGGCGGTTCTATCTATGGCGGCACCCAGTTCAGGGGATACATCCTTAAGATATTTGGCAGGATTACCCGCATATATTGTACCAGGAGGAACCATTGTGCCCTGCGTAACAATAGCACCAGCGGCAATGATTGAGCCTTCCCCAACGACAGCCCCATCCATCACAATCGCCCCCATTCCTATCAGCACATGATCCTCAATGGTACAGCCATGAACAATTGCATTGTGGGCGATGGATACATAGCTTCCTACTGACGTGGCGAATCGCTGATAGGTGCAATGAATCACGGCACCATCCTGTACGTTGGAATAATTACCGATCCTGATGCTGTTCACATCGCCACGAACTACCGCATTAAACCAAACCGTGCAGTGCTCGCCCATCACCACGTCGCCAACAACCGTTGCATTTTCTGCCAGCCAGCATTCTTCTCCAAACTGAGGCATTATTCCCTTCACCGCTCTGATAAGTGCCATACGATTTCTTTAAGCTATTTATTGAAAATTTATTTTTAGGTAACAACCATTCTTACGAATAATATTGCACAGTACATTTACTGTTAGCTTGACTCTCAGACCGTAAGCCGTCCACAGGAACGGCCTTGCCAAAAATTCCTTTCCTGAATTGCGCCCTCAGCCAGGAGCACCCTGCCAGGGGCCAACCGCCGACCGCCCACAGCTTTACAAAAGAAATCGCCACAGAGTCTAATGTAAGCGAAAATTAAATATATTACGTTTTTAAAATGATTTATCTCATACGTTATGCCTGCTGTCCAAAGTCCGTCCAAGGGATGTTTAATGATTGCCAAGCCATTTCTTGGGGATCCCAATTTTGAGAGAGGTGTGATCCTGTTGTGTACCTACAACGAACAGGGTTCGTTCGGATTTGTATTGAATCAGGTCACCGAATTATTTCTGGGGGATGTTCTGGAAGAAACCATTTACCAGGATATTCCGCTGCACCTGGGAGGGCCAGTTGAAAAGAACACCCTGCACTTCATTCATCGGAGACCCGATCTCATCACCGGTGGGGATGAAATCATGAAAGGTGTATTTTGGGGTGGAGATTTTGAACAGGCAAAAACACAACTGAATATCAACGGACTAGACAAAACGGATATCAGATTCTTCATAGGATATTCCGGGTGGGGCGGTGGGCAGCTGGAAAATGAGATGAAGGAAGAGTCCTGGATCGTTACGCAGGCAGACTCAGACTTCCTCTTCTCCACACCTCCCGAAAGTTTCTGGAGGGAAATACTGCGAAAAATGGGCGGAGCCTATCGTTCCATTGCACATTATCCGATTGATCCCCGGCTCAACTGACATCAAGCCGGTTAACCAGATCTGTCAGCTCAGATTAATTGGGCTGGTTGAGCCCGTGGACAGACTCGTAGTCCGATTTGATACGGCCTACTTCACTGGCCAAAAATTTCTGAAGCTGGTCATTGAATGTTACCTTATCTTCCGCAGAAAGGGATTCGTACAGGTTTCTCAGTTCCAGATTGAGGGCTGCCCGCTCCTCGTCAGAAGCATTCATTGAGCGAATGTGGTATCTCTTGAAGTCAAATGCTTCCATCATATCATTTTCTTATTTTTGGCAAAATTACAATTTTTGCCGTTTAACATTTCCACGGTGCCATTGAAATAGAGTTAATTTCCTCCTGTAAAAAATCAGAACCCTCTTGCGAACGAGAAAATTTCAGGTGACGTTGATCCATGATATATCAATAATCTGGTAAAATGAACCGTTCTTTCTTTTTTATAATTTTAGCATTCATACTTATTGCCATTGACTGGTACGTGTGGCAAGGTCTTCGCCTGGCGATTCGCAATCTTACACCCGTAACCCAAAAATGGATTTCCTTCGGCTACTGGAGCTTTACGGTCGCCACACTGATCGCCTATGTGGGGATGCAACTGTTGCCCCCCGATTTTTTTGGCAGAACCACAAGAACCTTCATTCTGGCCTTCATCGCGATCCCGTATCTATCCAAATTACTGGCAGTCCTGGTTCTGCTTATTGATGATGTTCGTCGGTTATTTCAGTGGCTGTTAGGTTTCATATTTCCATCGGCACTCCCGGTCTCTCCTGAAACTGGCGAAACAGCAATTCCCCGTTCGGAGTTTCTTGCCAAAACAGCGATGGTAGCCGGGGCGGGCCTGATGGGGACGTTTGCTTTTGGCATTATATCGGGTGCTCATGATTATCGTATCCGGCGCGTAAGAGTTCCCCTTAAAAATCTTCCCAAAGCTTTCGACGGAATCAAGATCGGTCAGCTTTCGGACATTCATTCCGGAAGTTTTTTTAACAAAACCGCAGTAAAGGGTGGCGTGGAAATGATGATGAAAGAAAAGCCGGATCTTGTGTTTTTTACCGGCGACCTTGTCAATGACCGGGCCAGTGAAGTCGAAGACTATATCCATATTTTCGACAAACTCAAAGCACCCCTCGGCGTCCATTCAACACTCGGCAATCACGACTATGGCGATTACTTTCAATGGGCTAGTATGGATGCAAAACGTCGGAACCTGGCAGATCTGAAAGAAGCACACAAACTCATGGGGTGGAATCTTATGCTTGATGAGAACAAAGCAATAAGGGTTGATGGCGAAGAAATTGGTTTGATCGGTATCCAGAACTGGGGAGTAAAATTTGCCCAGTACGGCAACCTGGAAAAGGCACACCGCGGAACACAGGATTTCCCTGTAAAATTACTTTTATCACACGATCCAAGCCACTGGCGGACACAGGTATTACCACAATACAACGACATTGACCTGGCCTTCGCAGGCCATACACATGGCATGCAGTTCGGAGTCGAAATTGGCAAACTGAAATGGAGTCCATCCCAGTATAGATACAAGGAATGGGCTGGATTATATCAGGAAGACAACCAGTACTTATACGTTAATCGCGGATTCGGTTATCTGGGTTACCCAGGACGTGTAGGTATTTTACCAGAAATAACGATGCTGGAATTGGTAAGAGCCTGAGGCAAGGACAAGTTTAAAGTAGGAGACTCATACTTGAGTGTGACTTAGAACGTTAAAGGTACTAGGGTAAAATTAAAATTTTATGAAAAAAATCGTTGCACTATTCCTGCTATCCGCGCTATTGTTCTCGGTTGGCGGGGCACAACTCGTCAAAGCCAGTCCAGTGAGTACCCAAACCGAGAAAATTTTCGGTAAACGCAAGAAAAACAAGGGGTACCATAAACCAAAATCCAAGAAAATACTGGGCATTTTCAAACGCAAAACGGATTGCGGCTGTCCCAAACACTGAAAAAATTTAACGATTACATTTTTGTATAAATTCAAGAGTAAGCATTCCTGTCAATCCATTAAAGATTCGACAGCTTTTGCTTACTTTTGTATTTTATAAACATTACCAACAGCATTGTTAGACCCATTTGTTAATGAAAATTAATCTTCGAAGCCAGGATAAATTCGAAAACCGTCACCACGGGAAAGATGAAAAAGAATTGCAGGAAATGCTTTATACTGTTGGCGCTTCATCACTGGATGAACTGATCGATCAAACACTTCCCTCAGCCATACGTCTGGCAAAACCATTAAACCTGCCTTCCCCAAAATCAGAACAGGAATTCCTGAAGTCGATCCGGAAAGTTGCCTCTAAAAATGCCATTCTGAAATCCTATATAGGAACAGGTTACTACGATACGATTACGCCAAATGTAATCCTGAGAAATGTACTTGAAAATCCGGCCTGGTACACAGCCTACACGCCTTACCAGGCAGAAATTGCGCAGGGGCGCCTAGAAATGCTACTTAATTTCCAGACCGTAATATGCGATCTCACCGGGATGGAAATAGCAAATGCCTCTCTGCTGGATGAAGCCACGGCGGCGGCCGAAGCCATGACCATGCTGCACGGGCAGAGACCCGCTTCCAAGAAAAAAGCCGATACTTTTTTTGTTTCTGAACTCTGTCATCCTCAGACCATCGACCTGATTTATACCCGGGCCAAGCCCATTGGTATCAATGTGATTGTAGGGAACCATGCACTGGCAGATCTTACAGATGAAAATCTATATGGCGTTTTGGTACAGTATCCTGCTACAAACGGAGCAGTTATTGACTATAGCGATTTTATCGCCTCCGCGCACGAACTCAATATTTCAGTCGCTGTGGCCGCTGATCTTTTGTCACTGGCCATTCTCAAAGCACCGGGTGAAATGGGTGCTGACGTGGTCATAGGCTCCTCGCAGCGATTCGGGGTTCCGATGGGTTACGGTGGTCCTCACGCTGCGTATTTTGCGACCAAAGACGCATTTAAACGTCATATCCCGGGTCGGATTATCGGTGTTTCGATGGACTCAGAAGGAAACCGAGCGCTTAGAATGGCACTGCAGACCAGAGAGCAGCATATTCGAAGAGAAAAAGCGACCTCAAATATTTGTACGGCGCAAGTGCTCCTTGCAGTAATAGCCGGATCCTACGCCGTATACCATGGTCCGGAAGGGATCAAAACCATAGCGGCGCGCATTCACGGTAAAACACGCCTGTTTGTGGAGACGATCAAAAAGTTTCACTACGAAGTGCTTACCGACGCGTATTTTGATACGGTGACGATAAAGACACCCCTTTCCAGAAAGCTACGTGAAGAATCATTAAAATGGGGGATTAATCTTAAATTCAATAAGGACGAAAGTGTCAGTGTTTCTTTTGACGAGGCAAAGTCGTTTGACGACGTGATTACCTTGCTCAATGTATTTGCCGAAGTATCCGGCTTTCAGGGTGAGCTGGTCATTGACGAAGAACTGGAGTTCGAACTGCCTGAAAATCTGATTCGGACAACGCCTTACCTAACGCATCCGGTATTTAATACGCATCACACGGAACACGAGATGCTGCGTTATCTGAAATCACTTGAGAATAAGGATCTTTCCCTGGTACATTCTATGATTTCTTTGGGAAGTTGCACCATGAAACTCAATGCAACGACCGAAATGATCCCGCTCACCTGGCCGGAGTTTGGTGCTATTCATCCTTTCGCACCTACCAATCAGGTTGGCGGATATGCTCAGCTGGTCAGCGAACTGAATATGTGGCTTTGTGAGATTACCGGCTTTGCTGCCATGTCGTTCCAACCCAACTCGGGAGCTCAGGGTGAATATGCAGGACTGTTGGCGATACGTGCCTACCACGAAAGCAGAGGTGATTTTCACAGGAATGTTGCCTTAATTCCTTCCTCAGCGCATGGAACCAATCCTGCGTCGGCAGTGATGGCAGGAATGAAAGTAGTAGTAAGCAAGTGTGATGAGCGCGGCAATATCGACGTGGCTGACCTGGAAGCAAAAGCAGAACAATATAAAAATGAGCTATCGTGTTTGATGGTTACCTATCCATCCACGCACGGGGTTTATGAAGAGAGTATTATTCAGATTTGTGAAATGATCCACGCACACGGCGGACAAGTGTACATGGACGGGGCAAATATGAACGCTCAGGTGGGACTTACGAGTCCGGCAACCATTGGAGCAGACGTTTGCCACCTGAATCTGCACAAAACCTTCTGTATTCCGCATGGTGGTGGTGGGCCGGGCGTAGGGCCGATTGGTGTGGCAGAGCATCTGGTTCCTTTCCTTCCAAGTCATGTTAATTTCAACACCCTTCCCGAACATTTACAAAACGGTGAAGCTGGTGCTGTTTCCGCTGCTCCGTATGGTAGTGCCAGTATCCTGACTATCTCACATGCTTACATTGCCATGATGGGTGGCGAGGGCCTGACCAATGCGACGAAATACGCAATTCTCAATGCCAACTATATTAAAGATCGGCTGAATGGCCACTTTGAAGTTCTCTACACAGGTACCAACGGACGTTGTGCACATGAAATGATACTGGATTGCCGTCCGTTTAAAGCTTTGGGCGTAGAGGCGGAGGATCTGGCAAAACGGCTCATGGATTACGGCTTCCATGCACCTACTTTGTCCTTCCCGGTTGCCGGCACCTTGATGATTGAACCAACTGAATCCGAATCCAAAGCCGAACTGGATCGCTTCTGCGATACCATGATTGCCATCAGAAACGAAATCAGAGAAATAGAAGAAGGAATTTCAGATCGAACAGATAACGTACTGAAAAACGCACCACATACCGCCCGGGTGGTCATGAGTGAAAGCTGGAATCGGTCGTACAGCCGGGAGAAGGCGGTGTTTCCGTTACCGCACCTGCGTTTTAACAAATTCTGGCCCTCGGCAAGTCGTATCGACAGCGCCTACGGAGACAGGAACCTCATTTGTGCGTGTATACCTGTTGATGCGTACGCCGAAGTGGAGTAAACCATATTATTCGAACCACTAAAAAAATGAGCCGTTTCGAAAGGAGCGGCTCATTTTTTGTTCACATCATTCGCGACCAGGCATAAAAAAAGCGAATTTCTCAATCCGCTCATTTTCTTCGAACCAAAATTAAAAGTGTCGCTCGCCAACTTCTCTTTTACCCAACATCACGGCACCAACCATGGCCACCAGCAAAAGAATCGACGCAAGTTCAAAAGGAAGCAGATAATCCCTAAACAATAATGCCCCTAAGTTCTCGATCATACCCACCTGTGAATCAAAGGTAGTGGGATCATAACCCGGAATCACACTCTTACGATAAGCACCAAATAATATAACAAACACCGTGCCGCCTACGATGGCAGCTGCCACCTTGGTGAGATTTGTTTTCGACTCCTCATGATCCTGCTTCATATTTAAAAACATGATTACGAAAAGGAATAAAACCATAATAGCACCCGCATATACAATAATATTTACGGCCGCCAGAAACTGAGCGTTCAATAAAATGTAGTGTCCCGACAAGGTAAAAAATGTAAGGATCAGGTACAGCACGCTATGAATAGGATTTTTCGAAAGAATCACCATCAACGCACTAAGCACGGTGAGTGACGATAGAAAGTAAAAAAAGGAAATAGCCGACGTCATATGATTTTAAATATCAGTTTCAGATTTAACAGGTCAGGGAATAGCCCGGGGCACAACGTTGGTTACTTCTCCATTCGCCCTTTTAGAGTCCAGCAAGTGCGCCTCTTCCTTGGTCCACGCCTCCCGGGTATAGCGGTTGTTCATGTCTTCAACCAACAGATCCTTTCCCCATATCACTTCGTCACGTTCCATAAATACCGGAATGAACTCATCATGACGAAGATACACGGCCTGTTTCGGGCAAGCTTCTTCACAAAGTCCGCAGAAAATGCAACGCAACATATTTACTTCATATACAGCCGCGTATTTTTCTTCTCTGTACAATGTTTCTTCTCCCTTTTCGCGCTCCGCTGCTACCATGGAAATGGCCTCCGCAGGACATGCCACTGCGCACAGCCCACAGGCTGTACAACGTTCACGTCCCTGCTCGTCACGCTTAAGAATATGCCTGCCCCGGAACACGGGCCCCAGATACCGCTTAACCTCCGGATAATTAATTGTAACCTTTTTCGAAAAAAAATGCTTGATGGTAATGGCAAGTCCCGTGGCAATAGCCGGAAGGTAAGCCCGCTCCATCAGCGTCATTTCTTTATTGCTTACTTGCTTCGAACGGTTTGTCAGTTGCTGCATGGCAAAACTCTGTTTTAACTTAATTCAACCAGGAAGTGATAACAGGCTTCAAAAAAAGCACTGCAGCCCCGGTAATGATGATATTAAAAATAGCAAGGGGAATCAACTTCTTCCAGCCCAGGTTCATCAATTGATCATAACGGAAACGAGGAAGTGTCCAACGCACCCACATATAGAAAAAGACAAAGAAAAGTGCTTTCCCAAAGAAGACTGCCGTCCCTACCAAAGTGGCAATGTTATGTCCGGTTATCGGACCTAAGGCTCCTGTAAGTTGTGTGTAAACCCAGTCCATACCAGGGTAGTTATACCCTCCGAAATAGAGCACCGAGATAATCGCAGAAGAAATAAACATGTTCACGTATTCTGCAAAGAGATAAAATCCCAGTTTCATACTTCCATATTCGGTATGATAGCCACCCACCAGTTCAGTTTCGCATTCGGGTAAATCGAAAGGAACCCGGTTACACTCCGCGAATGAGCAGGTCAGAAAAATAAGAAATCCGAGCGGCTGGTAAAATATGTTCCAGTTGGCACCGTGCTGCTGCGCTACAATTTCACCCAGTGAAAGTGAACCACTCATCATCAGGATAGCGATCAGAGAAAGCCCCATGGCCACTTCATAACTGATATTTTGAGAAGCTGCTCTGATCGCGCCCAACAGGGAAAACTTGTTGTTAGAAGCCCAACCACCGATCATGATACCGTAAACGCCCAGGGCAACTACACCGAAAACATAAAGAATACCAATATTGGACTCCACACCCTGCACGACTACCTCATAATCGCCATATCGGAATGTACTTCCAAACGGGATCACCGCACTGGCAAGCATTGCCGTGAGCATAGCCAGGCTGGGTCCGGCTATGAAAAGCCATTTATTGGCCATGGCAGGTATAAAATCCTCTTTAAAAAACATTTTACCGGCATCAGCCAGAGGCTGAAACATGCCGCCCCATCCAGCCCTGTTAGGGCCTTCTCTATCCTGGATAAAACCGGCAACTTTACGTTCAGCCCAGGTTGAGTACATGGCAATAAGCAATGTGACTACGAAAATAACCAGTATTGTTGCCGACTTGATTATAAATTTTGTTAACTCCATATTCTGATCCCTGTTTCTGTACTTTTTGCTTATCCAGATTAGTTGTTCTGTGCTGCCAGCGAACGATGATTTGCCTTATCGTTATTTTCGATACTCTGCTGACGAATTGTTTCCTCATCTGTAATATAGGGACGGGAATCATCGATCAACTTGAATTGCGTAGCTGCCAATTTAAGGGCAAAGTCCGGTTTCCTGACCAAATCGGCTCTATACTTATTCGCTGAAATAACAGAGCTGCGTTTCACTTTGGTGGGTCCTTCCAGAGTCCAGTCACTCGTTTTCTTCCGGTCGAACCTGCATGTGTTACAGATAAACTCATTGACCTCACCCCAGGTATTTTTCCTGGCGGTTACACGGATCACTTCATCTCCCCTGTACCACAGTGTGACATTTCCTGAGCATTTGTCACAATCGCAATGCGCTTCCTCGGGTTTAGAAAACCACACCCTATTCTTGAATCGATATGTTTTATCCGTCAGTGCGCCAACCGGACATACGTCTATCACGTTTCCGGAAAAATCATTATCAATGACATTCTCGATGTAGGTACTGATCTCGGAAGCATCGCCCCGGTTCATCACACCATGCACCCTTTTATCCGTTATCTGATCCGCGGTGTACACACACCGGTAACACAGTATACAGCGCGTCATGTGCAGCTGAATATGTGGGCCAATGTCGATTTTCTCAAAAGTACGACGCTCTTCCTCGTATCGGGTTTTGGCCGATCCATGTTCAAATGCAAAATCCTGAAGATGACATTCACCAGCCTGATCACAAACCGGGCAGTCAAGCGGATGATTGATCAATAAAAACTCAACGATACTTTTCCGTGTATCCAGAACAGCCTGATTGGTGGTATTTTCAACCACCATGCCCTCCTGCACCTGAGTGATACAGGACGGTACAAGCTTTGGCATGGGACGTGGATCCTTCGCAGAACCTTGCGCCACACGTACCAGACAAGCCCGACATTTCCCTCCAGATGCTGGCAGGGGCTTATAGTAGCACATGGCAGGAGGAACCAGCCCTCCCTGACTCTCATCTGCTTCGGCGATTTTCCTTGCCGCCTGCATGATGGTCGTTCCCGGTTCTACTTCTACCTCGATACCATCGAAGGTTATTTTTATCAATTGTGGTTTTACTTCTTCCATTTTCTTTTATCCGGAATCACACCTGAATTTTTAAGCCAATACCATTTCACCCTGATAAACTGCTCCCGGCCGGGAGGCTTCAACAGGGTGCGTAATATGCCACACGAACTCGTCACGGAAATGGCGAATCGCACTTGCTACGGGCCATGCAGCCGCATCACCAAGCGGGCAAATTGTATTCCCTTCTATTTTTTTTGCGATATCCACCAGCAAATCAATATCATGCATACTGCCATGGCCATGCTCAATGCGGTGTAGTACCTTTTCCATCCAGCCGGTTCCTTCACGGCATGGACTGCATTGCCCACACGATTCATGGTGGTAGAAGCGTGAGAAATTCCAGGTATTACGCACGATGCATGCCGTTTCATCGAACACAATAAATCCGCCCGATCCCAGCATCGTGCCGGTTGCAAAACCACCATCAGAAAGGGATTCGTACGACATGAGCCGATCTTCTCCGTTTGCCGTTTTCATGATCAAATGTGCCGGTAGAATGGGCACCGACGATCCTCCGGCCACAAGTGCCTTCAACTGATGCCCCTTTCTGATTCCTCCGCAATATTCATCCGAATTGAGGAATTCTTCAACGCTTACACCGAGTTCTATTTCATAAACACCCGGCTTCTCTATATGACCGGAAGCGGAGATAAGTTTTGTTCCTGTACTTCTTCCAATACCTATAGACGCATAAGCCTCTCCGCCGTTGTTGATCACCCAGGGCATATTAGCAATGGATTCTACGTTATTGACAACGGTTGGACTTTGATATAAACCTTTAACTGCAGGAAATGGGGGCTTATTTCTCGGATTACCTCTTTTGCCCTCCAAAGACTCCAGAAGAGCCGTTTCTTCTCCACAGATATAGGCCCCTCCACCGGGTTGCACTACCAGTTCCAGGTCGTAACCAGTACCCAGTATATTTTTTCCCAAAAAACCATTAGCCGTTGCCTCCGCAATGGCCTTTTCCAGGATACGAATCACATACATCAACTCACCACGCACGTATATGAAAGATTTGTTCGCACCCAAGGCGTAGCTGGAAACGATCATTCCTTCAATGAGCAAGTGCGGCAGACATTTCATCAGATGATGATCCTTGAATGTACCCGGCTCCGATTCATCGGCATTGCAAACCAGATAACGCGGCACCCCCTCAGGTTTTGCAAGAAAACCCCACTTCATTCCCATTGGAAATCCGGCACCGCCTCTTCCTCTTATCCCTGACTTTTTTGCTTCTTCAACAACCTCTTCGGGGGTAAGCGTTTTCAGTGCCTTTTCGACGGCAGCATAACCTCCGTTTTTACGGTAAACCTCGAAGGTTTCAATACCTGGGACATTGATATGTTCCGTTAATATCTTCTTTGCCATATTGTAACTCGTAAATATAAGGCTTATGAAGCCTTTGGAATGCCAAAATAAGTCGTATTAGTTGGTAACAGCGGACTGCGTAACAACAGGTATGAGCGAACAAAATCTGCTACTTGCTCAATTCCTCAATAATTTCGTCAACCTTTTCTCTTGTGAGATTCATGTAATATTTCTCACGGATCTGAAACACCGGCCCCCAACCACAGGCTGCCAGGCACTCTACTTCCTTAATGGTGAATAGACCGTCGGGAGTTGTTTGTCCGGGCTGAATTCCAAGTTTTTGTTTTAGATAATCGTATATCTCCTCACCGCCCATCAGGCAGCAAGGGCCTGTTCTGCAATATTCAATGACATGCTTACCTACCGGATCCAGGTGAAACATCGTGTAAAAAGAAGCCACTTCATACACTTCTACGGGTGCAATATTCAAAATCTCGGCTACATAATCCATCACCTCACTGCTGACCCACCCCCATTGTTCCTGAGCAATGTGTAACACAGGCAACAAGGCCGACTTCTGCCGTCCTTCGGGATAACGTAATATAACTTCCTTTACCTTCTCCAGTCGTTCCGGCGTAAATGCAACGCGATTCGGTGTTTCGGTCATGATATTTATCTGCTCTTCTTAGAATCAATATTTATAAATATATTTTCCCCCCAGGGAAATATAATCAGGCATCCAGCTCTCCGGCAATTACATTCAGGCTGCTCATCGTAAGAATAGCATCCGAAAGTGTACTTCCCTTACACATCTCAGGGTAAGCCTGATAATAAATGAAACTAGGTCTCCTGAAATGTAAACGGTACGGTGCACGTCCGCCATCACTGATCAAATAAAACCCAAGTTCACCATTTCCACCTTCCACAGCGTGGTACACTTCTCCAATAGGGGCATCAATTTCACCCATCACAATTTTGAAATGGTAAATGAGCGCCTCCATGTTATTGTACACCTCCTTTTTGGGTGGCAGATAGTATTCAGGAGCATCGGCATAATAAGGCCCTTCGGGAAGGTTGTTCATTGCCTGTTCCACAATACTCAGACTTTGCCACATTTCTTCAATCCGTACATTGTACCGGTCAAACGTGTCGCCATGCTGCCCAATGGGTATAATAAAATCGAAGTCCTCGTATGAAGAATACGGATTCATTACGCGCACATCATAGTCCACACCGGCTGCACGCAGGTTAGGGCCGGTAAATCCGTAGTCCAGTGCCCGTTGTGCGGAAATAGGACCCACATTGATGGTACGATCCATGAAAATCCGGTTGCGGCTCATCAGCTTTTCAAATTCCTTCAAAACCGGCGGGAAAGTCTTAATAAAATTGCGGATCTTACGGATGGCTGTGCTCGACAGATCCCGCTCCATACCACCAATCCTGCCCATGTTTGTTGTGAGCCTGGCGCCACAAACCTCCTCATATATTTCGTAGATATCCTCTCGTTTTTGCATCACGTAAAGGAACCCGGAGAATGCACCGGTGTCTACCCCAAGAATACTGTTGCAAATCAGGTGGTCGGAAATCCGGGCAAGCTCCATCATAATCACCCTGATATACTGGGCGCGCTTCGGAACCTCGATCTGGAGCAATTTTTCAACCGTCATGTGCCAGCCGAAGTTGTTGATCGGAGACGAGCAGTAATTCATCCGGTCGGTCAGGGTTGTGATCTGATACAACGGACGTCTTTCAGCAATCTTCTCAAATGCCCTGTGAATGTAGCCAATGGTTTGCTCACCGGAAACGATCTTTTCCCCATCCATTTTAAGGATATTCTGAAAAATACCGTGCGTTGCCGGGTGTGTCGGGCCAAGATTGAGGGTTGTGAGCTCCTCTATCAACTCGGGCAAATCCGATTTGGAAGGAACATTATGTGGTAACAATTCAATATCTGCCATAAGTCACTCTATTCGGTAAAATGGTTATCGACCAAAAAGCGCATCAATTTTATCCTCTCGGGTTGCGTCTTCCAATGGATATTCTTTACGCATTGGAAAATAATCCATCTCCTCAATGTTAAGTATTCTAGTCAAATTGGGATGCCCGTCAAACAGAATCCCATAGAAATCGTAAGTTTCCCGCTCCATCCAGTTAGCACAGGCATAAAGTCCGGTGGCAGAAGGAATATGAATATCGGCCTCGGCAATAAACACCTTTATCCTGATCCGAAAGTTTTGGACCAGTGAATGCGCGTGATAGACAACAGCAAACTCACGGCCCGCGTCGTCCGGATAATGTACGGCAGTAAGGTCTGTCAAAAAGTTAATCTGATAGCTTTTGTGGTTCTTAAGGAATTCCAGAACCGGTATAATCTCTTCACGCGTGGTGGACAGGGTAAGCAATCCATAGGGCTCATCAAAGTCATATACCTGCTCACCAAATCTTTCCAAAAGAGTTTCAGCTACTTCCTGATTAGTTAGCATAATAAGCAGTTATTGAATATTATATGATGCCAGTAAATTTTGGTATTCGTCGGTATTCCGCCTGCGCAGCGATTCATTACGCGTAAGATGCTGAATTTGCATTAATCCGTCAATGATTTGCTCAGGGCGGGGCGGACAACCTGGAACATACACGTCCACAGGAATAATTCGGTCAATACCCTGTAATACGCTGTATGTATCAAAAATACCACCACTGGAGGCACAAGCACCCACCGACAATACCCAGCGGGGTTCTGCCATCTGTAAATAAACTTGTTTTACAACAGGCGCCATTTTTTTTGCGATGGTACCCATTACCATCAGCAAATCAGCCTGACGTGGCGAAAAGCTGGGTCGTTCGGATCCAAATCGGGAGATATCATAATGTGCACCCATCGTAGCCATGAACTCAATCCCGCAACATGACGTAGCGAATGGAAGCGGCCATAACGAATAGCTTCGGGCCAACCCGATTACCTCGTCAAATGAAGTGGCAAAAAACCCGGATCCGCTGTGTCCCTGTGGTGACTCTACTATCGTTACTTCTTTCATATGTTGATTAGCTTTTAGCTTCAGCCAAACAGTATTCTGTCTGGTATTCTCTTGTCTTAGACCTTACGGCCGATCCTTGTTTAAGCTCATGGGTGATTGCTATGGCCATGGCCACATCTATTCCTCCCAGTTCAGAACCCCTTTCTTGATCACATAGTAAAATCCCGAAAGGAGAAGTGCCATAAACAGTAACATTTCAAGGAAACCAAACATTCCCAGTTGCTTAAAATTAACCGCCCATGGATACATAAAAATGACTTCCACGTCGAACAGCACAAAAAGAATAGCAACCAGAAAATACTTCACCGAAATAGGTGTTCTCGCGTCACCAACAGATTCAATGCCGCATTCGAACGGATCATCCTTTTTCTTGCTTTTACGACTTGGGCCAATTAAGTGGGTTACAATCATTGTACCACCTATGAAGCCGGCAGCCAAAATAAATTGAACCAATATGGGCAAATAATCGGATGGAAGATACGTATTGTTCATTGATCCTGAATTTCAGTTTATGTACCAAAAGGTTGCAGAAAAGAGCAAATAAAACTGTCCTCTCTAACTGTCAAAATTAGCCTTTGCAAATTTATCAATCAAATTCTTTACTTCTTCTTTTGCCTAATTAGTATGATACTAAATAAGCCCCGACTACCCGGGGCTCATTTGGTAAAAAAAGAATATTTTATATGGTTATCTAACCACTATTTGTTTTGTAACCGTTTGCTCCGACCCTTTTATGCGCACAATATACTTGCCCGAAGCCAGATTTTTGATCCGGAATGGCACCCTGCTATTCAGCAACGGAATGGTCTCGGTAGCCAGAACCCTGCCAAACATGTCATACACTGTAATCTCCGCATCTCGGATGTCGTCACGGGACTCCACATATATAAAATCAAGCGTACTTGGGTTTGGGTAAAATACGAGGTCGTTAGTCTCAATGGTAATGAAGTTTTTGGAGGCCGTGTCCGAATAACATGTCAATAAATTTGCTCCCAAGGCATAAGTTACCTGCGCTTTGGCCGTGTAAGTGCCTGTCTTCAATATTTTTATAATGTCTGCGATTGTATCCGTTTCGATTCCAGGCCTCCTCCAGCTATACTTTTCACCCATATCCTCAGCAATCGTGGCCGTAATACTGAACGGCCCCGACGATTCAATAACAGGCTTAGGAATTTGCGGACGAACGGTTAATTTAGAACCCTGTGAAAGGTCTGAAACACAACCGAAAATGTTCTGGGCTCTCACCGTATAGGTGCCGCTTTCCTTAACATTGACAGAGTCACCGGTTACCAGAGCGGTATTTGCCGCATCCTTGTACCAGCTATATATATCCCTGCCAATGGTTCTGAAAACGATCCCTTCGTTGGCACAAGCCTGCTGTTCTCCCTGCGGCAATATGGTTGGAGGAGTTGGTTTGGCATCATTCGAAAGCACAACGGTGGAAGTAAGAATGGAATTACCTCCCTGATCCTTAACTGTAGCAAAATAAGTTCCTGCCTTCGTAACCGTAATCGTCCGGCCGGTCTGCCCGTTGTTCCAAACATAAGAGGTGTAGCCCTCAGGCAGCGAAATGGATACGGCATTATTTTCAGTAACGCAGGTGGCAGCTAATGCCGGAAGTGCTGCAGGTGCAGCCGGCGTAACGGTTGCAAAAAAATTATTATCCAATGACTGGTTCCAGGCGTTGGCAAGAAGGGTAAGTGCTTCAAGCGTTTGTTTTCTATAATCCGGAGACAATGCGTCTCCAACAAAGTGAGTACCATCGCCCCGGTTTGGATAAATATTATCTGTTTCCGGGCCAGGATAGGTTGCATTGAAAGGGGTCTCGATGACCGCGTTTTGGGCTCCTATTACCGATGCACTAAAATACGGCACAAATGGTCTTGAAGTTTGTGTGGTTCTGGACGTTCGTGCTATTACCCAGGTAATTCTTTTTGAAGCATGCTCACCCAACTTATTTATAACCCTTTGAAGACGGATTTTGTAATCCTGAGCCGTGGTTTGGAACAATGCATCCGCTTCACCTTGCATCCAGAGCACTGCTCTCATTCCATATTGAGACCCATAGGTCTTCACCGCCACTTTCAAGTTCGCATATGGCATACCAGGAGGATAGATATAAGTACCTCCGCTGTAATAGTTGAAAGTTGGAAGATTATCCGCACTTTTTTGCCAGTTTTCAACTGCTGTACCTTCCCAGGCCGTGTTGATAAACAGTACGGGTACGTTCAGTCTTTTAACCAACAGATCCCCCAAAATACCCCAACACCAAGGGGTTTGGCCTCTGGGACCCATAAAATTGGTGTTGTCCGCAAGTTTGGAAAACTGTGCACGGGGAGGATCCGTCAGCAAGTCAATGTTATCGTTTACATAGTTGGAAACATAAACGACTCTATCATCCTCTGCACCCGGACCCGGGTCCGAATGAAGGCCTTGGGCATTGGACTGCCCGGCTATAATAAAAACCTCTCCTACCCCAAGCCTTTCCAGGACATCCCGTCCTACTACATTACCACCCCTGGTAGCCCGCACCTCGACCGTATACCATCCGCCGTATAAAGTAATGTTGCCCGAAAATACGCCACCTTTTGGGGTAAGCTGCAAATCTTTCCAGGCTGTTTCTATTCCCTGCCCGCCTATGACCGGCACCGCTCTTACTTCGATTTTATCAATGGGAACATCAAAAGTTCCGGAAATATTAATTTCACGTTGCCCGCTAATTTCACGCTGAAAAACCGCACGTGGTGTGGGAGAAACAATTTTAATCTGTGAAAATACTGTGGCAGGCAAGAGAGTCAACAACAGTAATAATCTGATCATTACAAGAGTAACAGGATTGTTATGCATTTGAATTTTGAACTGTAAATTTCTCAGGTTCCGAACCGGAGAAATTAAGGGTGTCGTGAAAACCATTTTCACCAAATCGAGGCCAAATTTACGAGATTATTTTTGGTATAATATAACTATTCCACTTTTTTGATTGAATGGCAATTGGGTGACGGTTCGTCATCTGGCTAAAATGATCTTTTGAGTCTCATTCAACACACTGGAGTTTAACCTGATTAGGTACAGCGCGTTTGGAAGGTCCGATAGGTCAACCGTATAAGGGAATTTGAATACAGGCACCGAGTAGTTTTTGTGAACAACACCTCTAAGATCCATTACCTGAATTTTCACATTAAAAAGATTTTGCATCGTCTCAAGCGTAACGCGGCCCGTGGTACTGGGATTGGGATAAGCGACAAATTGGTCCTGATTATTTACGAAAAGCGTGAAAGGTTCTGAAAAAGGAGATACACAGGTCAGGGTAGCACTGTAAACAACGGAATTACTCACCACGTAGCTCCCCGGATTATTGGCTTTGATGGTGGCGGTCGTATCTACCAAAACAGTAGAACCATACTGCCAGATGTATTTACCTGCATTGAGGTTGTTTTGAGCCAATAGGGTGTAAACACCCGTTTTGACAATTTCCGGCTTGGCAGGATTAGGCTTTGCCTCCACCACAATCTTAGCAGAATAAGGTGAAAAGCAACCCACATTGTCTCTGATCCTGGCTGCGTATTCACCCGATTCCGGTACACGCAGGGTATCGTTTTCCACGCCATTATTCCAGAAAAACACATCGCCGTTGCTCGCTACCAGATCCACGAAATCGCCATCGCAGAACGCAGTAACGTCCAAAGCGCGAACCGCCGGTGCAGGTGGCAAAGCCAGGGTCTGCGTGCCGATGGAATTGGACGGATCGGAGAAGCAGTTGAATTCACTGATTTTTTGAACGGTAAACGATCCGGCCGTATTGATTTTCACGGTTTTGGTCGTAGCGCCATTACTCCATAAGTAAGCCGGGGCATCATCAGATGAAAGATTCACACTGAGGTCTGCACAAAATGTAGTTGGCCCGTCTGCCGTAATAACCGGCCTGGATGGCAAGGGGTTGCGGGTGACCTGCAATGCCGGCGATGGAACAGAAATACAGCCATTTGCATCACGGGAGGAAAGGGTATAATTTCCCGATTCATATATCTGAACTTCGCGACCATTTGAACCATTACTCCAAACGTACTGATAAGCCTCACTTCCCTGAAGAACCGTATAATCTCTTTCACAAAACGTGGTAGGCCTCAAAGCGGTAACCGTTGGCGTCGCCGGAAGCGGGTTAACTTTGGTCGTAATACCATCCGACATCGATACACATCCGTTACCATCTGTCTGTTTGAGGTTAAAATCACCCTCTGTGGTCACCGTGATTGATTTCGAGGTAGCGCTGGTACTCCATGTATTGCCATTGTCATAGCTGGAGGTCATGATCAGTTCTTCGTTGGCACAAAACGTGGTGGATCTGCTCAACAATATGACTGGCTTCGCAGGCAATGGATTCACCTTTACGGAGGCTACATCCGACTCAGGAGAGTAACACCCCTTGTCGTCCAGGGCCATCACTCTGAAATCACCGGAAGACCTGACCGAGATGGTTGCGTCTCCTGATCCATTGCTCCAGACATTTTTTACCTTTGAACTGGACGTCAGCCTCACTTCGCCTCCGTCGCAAAATATGGTAGCTCCTGATGTGGAAATTGTGGGTTTCTCAGGAAGAGGGGAATCGATAACGCCAACCGAGACTTTTGCAGATGATTCACAACCATAAACGTTCTCGATATTGACACTGTAGTCACCCGCGGTGCTCACAGTGATTCGATCACCTTCACTACCGGTATTCCATTTTATACCATCCTGGATGCTGGAAATAAGTGTAGAAGTGTTTCCTCTGCAAATAGGATTGCTTCCCTGTATGGATATGTTTGGCTGTGGCGGCTGTACAGTTTCATAAATTTCTATTTCCGGAGATACAATCGTATTTCCCGTATTATCCCTGGCGGAAACACGGTAACTTCCGTTGCCCACCTGTACGTTACTGGTATTTTGCCCATTGTTCCAGCTGAATGAATTGTACCCATCACCGTTGACATTCAGTCTTACCGTATTATTTCCCGCACAGGAAATACTTATCTGAAGTGGTCTCAGGCCGGGATGTGGTTCGGAACGGGCCATAAAATCATCATTGATCTGATTTCCCCAGGCCTCCCCCAATTGGGCTAGTCCTTCATTCAGAAAGTGTACACCCTGATCATCGATTCTCGGCACCTGAATCTGATCGGTGTTGGGTCCGGTAAAAACATTTGATACAGAAGAAATAACTTTCTTTTGCCCATCAATCACGGCATTATCGAATCCACTGCGGTTGCTGTAACTGGTTAATGAAAGCATCCACGATAAATTTTTCCCACTATCCGTTCTACTTTTTTCGATGAGTGCCTTGATATCATTGTAGTAAGAATCGGTTCCTGTATTAATATCGTTATCAGCCTCACCCTGCAACCAAAGAACTCCTCTTATGCCGGTAATCGGAACATAATACTGCAGTACCGACTTCATCATGATGTATGGGCTCCCTTGCGGTTCATATCTTTCACCTGCTTTATAGACCGACTCCGTATATCCCCCATTGAGGCTTTGCTGCCAGTTCCTGGCAGCCGAGCCATACCATCCTGCATTGTAAAAAAGAATGGGCACTCCATAACGATTGGCCAGTATGTCTCCCAGTTTGCCCCAGGCCCAGGAAGAGTGACCGCGAGGAGGGATTTTTGAATCGGATTCGAGGTGTGAGAAGGAGGGGTATGAAAAATTAGGATCATCATCCGGGCTAGACGGAGTGGCAGACACACAACTAACCCTATCGTCGTTGGCACGGGTACTACCCATGTTATTATATCCCTGGGCATTGGACTGGCCTGCAATGAGGAACACTTCGCCCACGCCCACCCGGTCCAGCTGCCGGGTATCAATAAGCTGATCCCCTCTCCATCCGCGAATCTCAAGCCGATACCACCCACCCTTAGCCTGAAGGCTTCCGTTATATGCTCCACCTTGCACATTGGATTGAATGGTGGTCCATTCGACGGTCTCTCCACCCTGTATCGGGCTCAACTTCGCCTCTACACGGTCAATAACTTTTGTGTAAATTCCAGAAATATAGATGGTAGCCGTATTATTTTTATCACGCTGGAATACGGCCCTTTCGGAAGGAAATTTAATTTTAATCTCAGCGGAAGCCCTAATTACTCCAAAAAATACTATCCCAATTGAAACAAAAG
This sequence comes from Dyadobacter sp. 32, assembly GCF_902506755.1. Lineage (GTDB taxonomy): Bacteria > Bacteroidota > Bacteroidia > Cytophagales > Spirosomataceae > Dyadobacter. Next base: position 4,234,271 of record NZ_LR735258.1, read on the forward strand.
TGTGTAAAAAATACCTCATGCGAAAACAAGAAATTACATAACAGAGCACAAACAATTATAATGATGACACAAAAATCATCAAATGGTTGCTTTCAATAGTTAAAAATGGGGAGGAATCTATTAAACGGCCAAAGGCGCGTTAATCATATCCCAAATCCTATCTTTTAGTTGTTCTATTCCTTCCTGGGTAATTGCGGAGATGTAAATGGCGGGGATGTCCTTGGGCAATGTAGCCTCAATATCTAATCGCTCCGCCTCGTTGAGCATGTCTATTTTAGAAATAGCCAACATTCGATTCTTATCGAGAAGGGAAGGATTGTATGTCTTTAACTCGTGTAGTAATGTTTGATATTCGGCACTGATATCGCTGCAGTCAGCGGGTATCATAAACAGCAGAATGGAATTACGCTCAATATGTCTTAAAAACCTAAGGCCTAAACCCTTACCCTGTGAGGCTCCTTCAATGATACCCGGGATGTCGGCCATGACAAATGATTTGTAATCCCGATAGGAAACCACCCCCAGATTGGGAACGAGTGTGGTAAAAGGATAATCGGCGATTTCGGGTCTTGCAGCCGAAACCGCAGAGAGCAACGTGGATTTTCCAGCATTCGGGAAGCCAACCAAACCTACATCTGCCAGTACTTTCAACTCTAAAATGATCCAGGATTCAAGTCCAGGCTCTCCGGGCTGGGCATGTTGCGGCGTTTGATTCGTCGCGGATTTAAAATGATCATTGCCCATTCCACCTCGTCCGCCACGCATCAGAATAACCTCTTCACCGTCCCGGGTAATTTCAAAAAGTTGTTCACCGGATTCGGCATCCTTTGCGATTGTTCCCAGCGGAACTTCGAGTATAATATCTTTTCCGATGGACCCGGACCTTCGCCCCCCTTCGCCTCCCTTGCCGTCGAAAGCTTTGATATGCTTGGTATATTTTAGATGCAGCAAAGTCCACAGTTGCGTGCTGCCTTTCAGGATCACATGTCCTCCCCGGCCACCATCGCCGCCATCAGGCCCTCCCTTTTCCACATGCTTTTCGCGACGAAAATGTAAAGACCCTGCTCCTCCGGCTCCGGAGCGAACATTTATTTTTACATAATCGATAAAGTTGGAAGAGGCCATAATTGGTTATTGGGTGATGGTGTGTGAGAATAAATTCTGTTGTCTCAAAAGCATTAAAAGAATCAGTCCAAACAGACAACTTGCTGTCCGGCTAACTAGGTATGCGCGTCTATTGCTTTTGAAATAGCATCGAATATTTCCTCTATATCGCCTATCCCATTTATTGCCACATACTTATCCTGCAGGCGGTAATATTCTGCAACAGGCATCGTCTTGCTATTGTATTCGTGAATTCGTTTGCTAATTAAAGCCTCGTTCTGATCATCGGGGCGACCGGACGTTTTTCCTCTGTTCAGCAACCGCGTCAATAACTCATTGTCGTCTACCACAAGCGCTATCATTACGGAAATACGCTCATCGTAACTTTTTAAGAGTGCATCCAGCGCTTCGGACTGGGCTACAGTCCTGGGAAATCCGTCAAAAATAAACCCGGGACTGCCTTTGTGCTCCTTTAGTTTATTTTCTATCATCCCGATCACCACTTCATCAGGAACCAAAATTCCCTGATCCATGAGCGTTTTGGCTTTGAGTCCTAATTCCGAACCTTTTTGAATTTCAGAGCGCAGCAGATCCCCTGTGGAGAGGTGAATAAGCTTGTATTTTGCAATGATTTTTTCACTTTGAGTTCCTTTTCCCGCACCGGGAGGGCCAAACAGTATAAGATTCAGCATGTGGCTTAAATAATTGGATGTCGCAGATTATGGTGGATTTTCGACAAATTTACGATTCTTACTAAAAGACAGGCTAATACTATTAATTATTTTCAATAAAAAAGTCCCTAAGGTCGTAGTGACCTTAGGGACCCGGGTTTCTAAGAAATTTTATTAAGGAACCACCACACGACGGGTTGCTCCGTCTTCATTCTGGATTACAGTTACAAAAAGAGTCCCTTTGGTATTTTTCTTTACTTCCACCTGCCCTACAAAATCACCGCTAAAATCCTTTATTTCCTTTTTTGCCACTTCCTTTCCGCGGGTATCCGTTACGGAAATGCTCACATCGCCTTTTTGTGGCACCTTAAAACGCAGATTTAAAACGCCGTTGTCGGGATTATTTGCGTACACATTCAAGTCACGGACTGTGGAAGGTTTCATTATTTCTTTGGCCCAGAAATCCCCCATCCGGTCTCCAAAATTTTCCATATCCTTCATCACGATTCTAGCCTTCGGCTTAAACTCTCTTTCGAAATTCCGCATGTGTGACCTGAATTTTTCCGAATCAAAGTTTTCGGCAAAATCGTCGGCCCAGCTAAACGCCATGGCATCCGCATGTTCGGGATGATCGATGATCCTGCGTCGCCTGTTGCTTGTCACGGTTGACTGATCTCCGTCATCTACCGTAACAGAAAGGCTCCTGCGATTCTCTTTGGCGATATTCAGTGAATCAACGGCTTTATCAATAAATTCCTGCCGCTGTTCCTCACTCATTTCGGCTACGCGATACTTTTTTTCAATATTTCTGATTCTACCATCCTTGTCTTCCGTAGCTTTGATACGAATGGTGGTTTTTTTGTTGTCCGCGCCCTCTTGCGCAAAAGAATTTTGATGGAAAATGACTCCGCTCACAAGGAGAAATGAAAGCGTAAACCGATTGAAAAACTGGTGATTCATGGCGCTAATGGTTTTAAAGTTAAATGATTTGCAAATGTATATCGTACTGATTTCCAGTTGTTGTTAAATTTTGTTAAATGCGTGTTGCGTTCGGTTTAGGGTAGTAAATTTGTTTGGTAAATTATAGTCGTAAAAAGATTTGGCCACGTTGCACGGCTAACTGTATATAAATGTCGAAGCGGAAAATTCAGATAATTATTGGATTAATGTGCCTGGCCATGATCGGGCTTATCGGCTTTCAATGGTATTGGATACAGGAGGCCATCACGATTCGTAATGAGCAATTCAACCAAAAGGTGGCCGAGTCGGTTCAGGAGGTGGTTCATAAGCTGGAAAAACAGGAAATGATGTATCTCCTCCAGCAGCGCATTGAAACCGAACAGCAGAAAAGCAGGCTGGATCGGATTGCACAGCTGCGAAATATGCCCATCAAACGGACGGAGAAGAACAGTGTTGTCAAACGGGAGAAAGCGCCGTCCAAACCATCCAGGCTGGAAATAGCCATAGGCCCCAACGGAGAGGAGATAACTTACCAGACAAATGGGGAGACAATTGCTTCCGACGTACTGAGCCCAAACCTGAGAATCATGGTGGACCACCAGCGGATCATTGATGAGTTTTTTCAGGCTCAGCAATTTGGGATCGCAGGCATGGACGCCTTTATGAGAAGAAGGATGGAGGAGGAGGAAAATCTCGGAAATGCTTTTCGTGATGCCTTCACAGATCCGAACCGCAAGTCATCATCTATGATGCTCTCCCCTCGGCCCGACACCATTTCAAAAAAGTTGAGGAAAACATCCCGCACCAAAGTAAACAGCGGAGCATCGCTCAACACCGGATTGGGTGACCTGGACAAAGCCGATCTTTTGCGAGAGGTCATGAAAGATCTCATGTACACCAAACGACCATTGCGGGAACGTGTCAACCGATTTTTGCTGGATACTCTCCTACGAAAAGAATTTACCGAAAGTGGTATTCGCCTTCCATTTGATTTTGCTGTGCAAGGGGCCGGAGGCAATACGCTGCTATTTTCTACGGCGTCCATGAAGCCTGGCGCATGGGAAGGCCGCTCGTACAAGGCATCCTTATTCCCTAGTGAAACCATGCAGGGCCAAAATTCGCTTTACGTGCACTTCCCCGATCAGCAAAAATATATCCTGGGCAATATGAGCGTGATGTTTGGCGGTTCAGGTATTTTGATTTTGGTGATTATGGCCTGTTTCTACATGGCGGTAACCACCATTTTACATCAGAAAAAACTCTCCGACATCAAGAATGATTTTATCAATAACATGACCCATGAATTCAAAACGCCTATTTCCACCATCGCTTTGGCAACAGAGATGGCGCAGGAGAATTCATTGAAAAGTCCTGAGGCACCCATGGCCCCTAAACTGCAGCGATATCTGGGTATTATCAGCGAGGAGAACAAACGGCTGGGCACGCATGTGGAGAAAGTCCTGCAGATGGCTTTGCTGGATAAAGGGGAAGTAAAATTAAAATTAACCCCTGTCAATATTCATGATCTGATTGAAAAGGTGCTGAACGGGCAAAGTGTTCAGATTGAACAGAAGCATGGGGAAATAGAGTTGGAATTTGACGCCTCCGAGGAAATTGTCTCCTGCGACGAGCTGCATGTTTCGAATGTGTTGAACAACCTGATCGACAATGCCATCAAATATTCACCCGAAAAACTTAAGCTTTCGCTCAAAACATGGAACGAAAATGCGGGTATTGCCGTGGCCATTTCCGACAAAGGTTTGGGCATGAACCGCGATCAGCTGCAACGGATTTTTGACACTTTCTACCGTGTACCAACGGGCAATGTCCATGATGTAAAAGGTTTTGGGCTTGGACTAAGCTATGTAAAAAAGATGGTTGAAGAGCATCATGGTACCGTGTCAGTCGATAGCAAACCAGGCGAAGGAAGTACTTTTACAATATGGCTTCCAAGCTCAGTGGCCACGAGCTGAAATGGATTAATCTCAAAGCAACCGCGTGAAAATATGCGCTGCAAATCCTAACTTGCCGTCTTTTTAAGACAGCAACCTGCGATCAGTCGCTAATTTTATCTACGAGAATGATTTCCAAAACGTATGCCCCGCAAGAGATAGAGGATAAATGGTATTCCTACTGGATCGAAAACCGGTATTTTAATTCTAAACCAAATCCGGATAAAGAACCGTACACGATTGTCATTCCGCCTCCGAACGTCACCGGCGTATTGCACATGGGGCACATGCTGAACAATACGATTCAGGATATTCTCGTACGTAAAGCACGCATGGAAGGGAAAGAAGCCTGCTGGATACCCGGGACGGATCACGCCTCCATAGCCACCGAAGCCAAAGTAGTGGCGATGCTCAAAGAGCGCGGCATCAGCAAAAAAGACCTTACTCGCGACGAATTTCTGGAATACTGCTGGGAATGGACGCACAAATACGGCGGTATCATTCTGAAGCAACTGCGTAAACTGGGCGCATCCTGCGATTGGGAACGCACGCGGTTTACCATGGAGCCCGATCTTTATGATTCGGTGATCGATGTATTTATTGACCTTTATAACAAAGGTGATATTTACCGCGGACACCGTATGGTGAACTGGGATCCGCAGGCCAAAACAACAGTTTCCGATGAGGAAGTAATCATGAAAGAGGTGAATCAGAAACTGGTTTACCTGAAGTATGACTTACAAGGAGCAGGGGGAATGGAGCAGGGGGCAGAGGGTGACGGGCATGGAAGTATTGTGATTGCTACCACGCGTCCTGAGACGATCATGGCCGATGTAGCCATTTGTGTGAACCCGAATGATGAACGTTACCAACACCTGATTGGACAAAAAGTTCTCATCCCGCTGATCAACCGCGCCATTCCGATCATCGCCGACGACTACGTTGAAATGGAATTCGGAACGGGATGCCTCAAAGTAACTCCGGCCCATGATACGAATGATTATGAACTGGGGAAACGCCACAATCTGCCGATCATTGACCTGCTGAACGAAGACGGCACACTGAATGAAAAGGCGCAGATTCTGGTTGGGGAAGACCGGTTCATTGCACGCAAAAAAATAATCAAATTGCTCGATGAAACGGGCAGTCTGGTTAAAGTTGAGGAATACAAATCCAATGTAGGGCATTCCGAACGCACGGATTCCGTGATCGAACCGCGCTTGTCGGAGCAGTGGTTTTTGAAAATGGAGAAGATCAGCAAACCGGCGTTTGAAAACGTGATGAACGATACGGTACAGCTGATCCCTGCCAAATTCAAGAACACGTACCGCCACTGGATGGAAAATGTGCGTGACTGGAACATCAGCCGCCAGCTTTGGTGGGGCCACCGGATTCCTGCGTACTACCTGAACGACGGAACGATCATCATTGCAAAATCCAAAAGGGAAGCTTTACATAAAGCGCAGCATGAGTACCAGCTGTTTGCTTTGACCGAGGAAGATATCACACAGGATCCGGACGTGCTGGATACATGGTTTTCGTCCTGGTTGTGGCCGATTTCGGTTTTTAACGGAATTAAAGAGCCGGACAACGCGGACATCAATTATTACTACCCGACCAACGACCTCGTTACCGCTCCAGAAATTCTTTTCTTCTGGGTGGCGAGAATGATCATTGCCGGTTATGAATACAGAGGAAATTATCCGTTCAAAAACGTTTATCTGACAGGGATTGTCCGCGATAAGCAAGGCCGGAAAATGTCCAAATCATTGGGTAATTCTCCCGATCCGATTGACCTGATCGACCAATATGGCGCCGATAGTATCCGCACAGGAATGCTGTTCAGTTCACAGGCCGGGAACGATCTGCCTTATGATGATAAACTGGTGGAACAGGGCAGGAACTTCTGTAACAAGATCTGGAATGCATTCCGCCTGGTAAAAGGCTGGGACATTGACACCAATCTATTGGTTCCGCAGGGATCGGTACTGGCGGTGAAGTGGTTTGAAAGCAAGCTAAATGTTACGCTCGCCGAAGTGCAGGATCATTTTGCCAAATTCCGGATTTCTGATGCATTAAATGCGGTTTACAAACTGATTTGGGATGACTTCTGTGCGCAGTATCTCGAAATGATCAAGCCTGCCTACGAGCAGCCAATTGATCCGATTACGTTTGAAGCCACATTGGAGTTCTTCGACCAGCTGATGCGGCTGGCGCATCCTTTTATGCCGTTTATCAGCGAAGAAATATGGCAGAATATCCGGGACAGGAAAGCGAATGAGTCGGTTTGCATTGCCGAATTTCCGCAGGCAGGTGAGTCGGAGCTTACCCTTTTGAATGATTTTGAAGTACTCTTTGAACTGGTTTCAAATGTCAGAAATATTCGGAATGCCAAGGGCATGAGTCCGAAAACGGCGCTTCCGCTCGCAATTCGCACAGATTCGCCGGCACGTTACGAAAACCTGGCCGAACTGATCACCAAGCTGGCCTATATCGAAAGTATCAGTTTTGTAAACGAAGAATCCGAAGGAACCTCCTTCCGCGTGAAATCGGATGAGTTTTTCATCAACCTCGCCGACGAAATCGATGTAGAAACCGAACGTGAAAATCTGCAAAGAGAACTTACCTACACCCAGGGTTTCCTGGATTCGGTTATCAAAAAACTATCCAACGAGCGCTTCGTCCAAAATGCCAAAGGCGACATCGTCGAAAAAGAACGCCAAAAACAGGCCGATGCCGAGGCGAAGATTGTGACGTTGAAGGAGGCGTTGGTAAGACTGGGGTAGGGTTTAGAGTATTGTAGAGAAGGAAAAATGCGTCGGAAGTGGATTTCGGCGCATTTTTTTTGTTTAGTCGGGTTACGGCACTAAATCTTGATGAGGGATTTTTGAGATATATAAGTATTTTATATATTTAGACCGAAATTTTAAATTTTAATTGATTGTTTACTAATCTGTCCTCATTTTGAAAAAGTTACTTCTTTTTAATGTTGCAGTTGTATTTGGACTCTTTTTGGCATCTGTATTACCCAGTTATTATATTAATTATCCGGTATATTATAGTTTTATAAATGCCTTCGAGCAATTTGAATGGACTCTTTTTGTTGGCATATTGATCGCGGGAATCCTGCTGTCCGGAGTTTTGGGATATTATAAATATAAAAGCATCCCATACCCTCAGCGTTTTCTAATGATAAATATTTTGCTTGATATCATCCTTTTGATATTCATATCAATTCATGGTATCCTTGTAGCTCTTGATGCCAAAACAGAATACGAAGCGTTATCGTTGAAATATAAATTGAAGGCCAAATCAGACATAAAAAATGATCTGATCATTTACGAGACCTTTGGTTTTCCAGTTTCATTAGATTCGGCACATGAAACGGAGGAGAAAGTAGACAGCCTTGTAAGAACATATGGTATCACTCATAGTAATATTGGATGTGTGATTACAGGCCCTCTCTTGAAAGCGCAATCTGACTACAATGCCCTAACAGAGCCCTATCTTGATATAAGAAATGGAGAAGGTTGGAAGAACAGAATGCAACAGCAAATTACGCAGATTAGAAATAACTAACCCGGAAGGGCATTCAGTCACTGGCTGATATTCCCATTCCAGTCCTCTCTCACCAACTAAGTGCCGTTCGAAATAGATCGGTTCGCCTGGCCATTCCACCTCCCAGCGCACTTGCTCCACCACGCTATTACGCACACAAAAAAAGGGAAGATGTCACTTTACGACACCCTCCCTTTGCGCCTCATTTTGGAGGACTTTTCAGCGTATTCCTTTTTTATACTGATTACTTTTGGCCGGAGCTTTCCTCCCTGCGTTGGCTTCTGTTATTTCAGGATAATCAGCTTCTGGGTACTGACAGCACCATTCCGCTGGGTGACTTTCACAAAGTAGGTTCCGTTGACAAAACCACCAAGTTCCACTCCCTGAGACGAAACAGCATTGGTTTTGTAAACAACCCTGCCGTTGGACGCGATGATGGAAAGTTCTTTAACATCCGTCTCTTTCAGAAAAAGAGTTTTGCTCGCCGGATTTGGGTAGATCACAAGCTGGGCGGCACTGTCGAAATGCACGTTTTCAATGCGGCTGTATGCAAAGGTGGCGTCTTTATCGATCATTTTCAGACGGTAGTAATTGATGCCGGAAGCTGGATATGGATCTGTAAATGTGTAATGCAATATCGCTTTGCTCTCCCCTGCGGCGGCACGCGTACCCATGGCAGACCAGTCTCTGGCGTTGGTGCTGCGCTGTATTTCAAAATGGCTGGCATTGCTTTCTTCGGTGGTCGTCCAGGACAAAGCCGAAGTTGCTGCCTCCCGCACGGCGGTAAAACGCACCAGCTGTACTGGCAAAGGCTGGGTAACGCCTCCAATGGCAATGGCACTGTACAAGCTCATATCAGCCACTGTGCCGGTTACGGTTGTGTTTTCCAGATTGGAGGCTGCGCCAACGGATCCGCTCAGGTTGTCCCATTGGCTGGTGGAGGTATTCCATCCTGCCAGCCTGATGTTGGCTGCCGAGAAACCACCGATCCCGCTAAAATCGGAGATAGATACCGAAATAGTAACGGCAGACGTGCCGGCAACCGGCACCCAGTCCCAGAATTCGATTGGTGATACCGACGCAAGTTTGTCTACACCATTAACTCCTGCCGGGTTAAGGGCAGTACGGCTGTGTGCGCCACCTGTTGGATCGAGTGCCGTAGCCACATCACCACGCCAGTAAGCCACAGAAATTTCGTCGGTAACAACGCCCGGCGCTGAAATGCTGAGTGACCTCAGATCCGTACCAGCCTGGTTTCCGACCGGAAATACAAAAGCATCGTTGCCCGTTTTGCTTACATAACCGTTCACAAACTGAGCATCCGACAGGTTGCTGTTGGTGTAGTTCGCTCCATCGGCAAAGTGGATGGCGCCCGTGCTGCTGGCGGAACGTACTGTGCTGGTAATGCCATTGTTAAAGGAGAGCGAACCGGTAACGTTAATACCGCTGGTATTGGTGATGTCCATGGTATTGGCCCCAATATCAAAATTGGCATTGAAAAAATTGGGCGCTGTGGTCCCTGAGATGGTATTGGTTCCGGGTGCAACAAAAAGATCGAGGCTTCCTGTTGTACCTCCCCAGCTTCCCAGATTATTCATTAGCAAATTGCCGTGCTCCCAGGTGCTGTTGGTTTGAAGCAAAACGGTACCGTCGGCAAGAATAAAAAGGCCATCGGGGTTGTAATCGCTTGTGTAACCGCCGTCTATGGTCACCGGACCGGTTCCGCCGCCGATGGTCGTGCTTTGGGCCAGCGCAGCCTGCGTACCCAGCAGCAACGCCAGGGCACCATGCAGCCATGGTTTGTATTTTTTATAGGTTCTATGCATACAGATCAGATTTAGAAAATGAAAGCAGAATTATTTCGCACTGGTTTGTGACTGAGTTTTTCCGCCAGTCACGAGTTCCTGCAATGTTTTAATCTGATCCGCCAGGCTGTGCACCGCTTTTTCATTGGCTTCCACGCGGGCAGCCGCAGCTGTAAGGCGAAGATTTTCTGCTTTTAGTTTTTCAATCTGTAACTGCAACTCTTTCACCGCGTTGATCAGCGTGTAGGTGAGTTCTGAACCGTCATATTTGCGTAGGTCATCAAAACCATCAGCTTTGATTGTGCTTACTGTGGAAGGAAGTACTTTTTCTATTTCCTGGGCCAGCACACCGACATATTTTTTTCCGTCGTTTTTGTAAATCGCTTTACCGTTGTACTCAAAGGTAACCGGATGTATGGCCAGGATTTCTTTTAAACCTGCGCTGTAATCCCTCACATTTTTTTTGATACGTGCATCGGAAAAGGATCCCCATGAGCCACCGCCCACTTTATCGGCAGTACCGTTTACGCTTAAAAGTGATGTTGGATTTGTTGTACCAATCCCTACTGCGCCTGTACCCGAAATGACCATATCAGGCTCTTCATCCGGTAAAGAGGCTGCATGAAGCTGTAAACGGCCAGAGCTGATACCCAATCCATAGAAGTCGTTCCCGGCGGCGTCATTGTAAACTGCCAGTTTTTTACCGGAAAGTGCCGAAGTGTTACCACCAAATCCCGTACCGAGATCAAGCTGGCTGTGAGGGTTCAGGGTATTGATTCCAACCATACCTGTCTCGTGAATATACATGCGGTTTGCGCCACTGGTAGCAAAGGCAATGCTTCCCAGGTTATTGGCTCCTGTTCCTCTGTAATTAGCAAATATATTGGCCGCTGTAACCCAGCTGTTGGCGGCATATGCCACAAACTGCAAACTACCCAGGCTTTCATTCCCAACCAGATTGACAGGAGCTGCCTCAGTACCGCCAGCTTTCCAGCTCTGGTATACGGGTGCACCGCTGCCATAGCTTTTAATGTCCACGTTGTCTTTGGCATCATCACCTTCTGAAACAACCGACAGACCGCCCGTTGGAAGGCTTGTGCCAATACCAATCCGTCCCCTTTGGTAGATATTCTGTGTATTCGTAGTAGCCGGTGTGGTTGTGCCCGTCACATTCCACGGTTCCTGATAGGCAGGAACGGTGCTGCTTTTTTTACTTACCCAGCCGGTTCCGTCCCAGTAATACTCGCCTATACCGGCGGCAGGATAGGATGCATTGCTGCTGGTGATACCTGCTGTGGTATTAAAAACGGTCATACCTGCTACCGGTGCAGCTCCATTGAGCCCCCACGTGGTTGTAGTGGTAAGTGCTATGCGGGGCAGTAACAATCCTCTGTCGGAACTGCTCAATTCGAGAACAGCACCCACGTTGGCAGCACCGCTGGCGCCAACTTTCATCTGGGCAAATGCGGATGAAACCGCTAATGAAGCAAATGTGAAAAGTGTAATTTTTCGAAGCATATTTTTAAGCGTTGAAAGTGAAAAAAAATTAAGTTTTGGTATGGAAGTTTTCTTTAACATTGGTGGCTTTTCGTCATTTGCTGATCAATGTAAGTGGTTGTTTTTTATATTATTTTTTACAACTAATAGACTGCATATCAAATCATTGAATCTGAAACACGGCATTCGTTACCGGTTTGGTAAAATACCGATTGGGATCCTGGCCGAGTCACGTCATAGAAGACTGGACCCTGGCAGACCCAATCCAGTCGCATCAGGTGTAGACGTAGTTTGGAAATGAACCTTGTAACAACCGGCCCAATGAAGCATGGCGGCTTGTGATTGTATTGAAGCAGCAGTTTTCCACAACGTTAATTCTGATAAATAAAAGGGTCCTTTTGGACGGGATATGCTCAGATAGAGGTCATTCTACGAAGTGCTTGTCGATTCCTGCGCATATCCGTTACAAATGTATAGGGCACCCTGCGAACTATTTATAGTAATCGTACGTGGTGTTAAATTGAAATATTTCGATACGAATAAATAGAAACCGAATAATCGCTATGTGTAGTAGACGGGGGATTGTCGTGTGATGGAAGTGGAGTTGCGTAACTGAGTGCCAAAGCGCCGATACATAACAAAAAAAGGACAGGACATTATAGCCAACGGCAATGTCCTGTCCCTTTTAGAAAAATACTCTTTTTACTGCTTCAGCAACCAGATATCCGATATTTTTGAGTTCTTCCGCCAGTTAAGGTCCGATTCTTCCGGCCCGTCGAAAGTGACGGAAATTTTTCCGTCCTGTGTCAGCGAAAGGGGTACAATCCATTCTTTAATCCCATCCTCCTGCTTACTGTATACGATCGGTGCCAATCGTTTGCCATCAACCCGCAGAAGGGCTTCGCCGAATCCTGCCACACGTATCATGTATCGGGCTCCGGGCTCGAGGTTGTCATAGTCCAGTTCCGGCTCTCTTTGAAAAAGCTGCGACGAAAGCCGCCTACGGCTTTTTCCATTGTCCCACCAGGCCACATCCGTAGCGTCGTCAGAAATGGTTTTGACACGCGGTCCTTTACTGACATTGGAAATATCATCATAATAGCTGCCGGGTCCCGGATTTTCCCATGTGGCAATTCGCCGGACAGCAGCAAGTTTTTGTTCCTGATCTTTCATGGCTTTGATCTTTTCAAACTCATCCTGAAGCCACCACCGGTTATTGAGCGGATAATCGACAAAATCCATCACCACCCCACGCTCGGGACTACGGGGTTTGTGTTTTGCCGTACTCGTCTGAAAACCGATAGATGTATACAAGGCATCGCTCAGGTAATCCAGATGTGCCCGTATGGCTTTATCCACCGGCTGCTGATCGGCCTCATTCACTTTGGCAAGCGCCTTGTCCATGATTTCTGTCATATTCGATGCGTCGGCCCGAAGCAGGATTTCATTGGCTTCTTTTTCAAGCTCCTGTTCGCTGATCAGGCGCAGGCGCGTATACTGGTCGTAGTACGCACGCATGAGCAACATCTGCCAGCGCCAATTTCCTTTCAGCGCAGGATTTGCCGCTTCCAGCGATTTCCAGAACTGAAAAGTAGCTTCCACCCCTCCGTTTTCGGCAAGCGGCCCTTTCCAGTTTTGTTCCAGCGCCTCAATACCACTGGCGGCAGATTCCCCGACGCCCTGCGTGAAGAAAAAGCCAGCATACTCCGTCATGATCTCATGCACATGTTTCTTGGGATCCCAGGCACGCATGCTCCACAGTACCTTGTTTACATCATCATGGCTGCCATCTGAATACGACACGAAGCCATCGGTGAACGGTGCATATTTTTCATGAATTCTGGCAAAAGCATATGGCCTTGGATTCACCGATTCCCTGCCAAGGGTGAGGGCATAGGCCTGGTCAAATTTTTCTACCGGGAATTCGCACCGGACCGAATGGGTAATGTCAGGATACTCCCGGTGCTGATATTGCTTGGGCAATCGGTACCGGGTCTCAGCCATAGGCGGGCTGCCCGGACCCGACACCACGCCTTGCAGCCATGTCGGCTTTTCGGTATCCAGGTATTTATAGAAATAATCGACCTGCTCCACATTGAACCCCTGCAAGGATATCCACATTTTGGCTTTTGGGTGATATTTAACCAAAAGGCCCTGCAGTTCACGAAGAAAAGGAAGTACCTCGGAAGGATGATTGTCGCCGGGATCTCCCCCAGGGAAAAAGATATGATCCAGACGGGGGCATGCTTTGTAAAACGCTTCATGCTTTTCCAGCTCTTCCTTTCGTTCGATTTGATTTTTTAGCTCAAAAGTAGCCGGGGTCCACACCCAGTAATCCATATCGTATTTCCTACAAATCTCACTCATACGGATATTCATCTCGGCTGCCGGAATTTTAAAATGCGGGCTGGCAGCATTTGACTCCTGAAATGGAATTCCCTCCACGGCATTGGAACCAAAAATCGCGAGTTCCCGAATGTACTGATCATACTGGCCTGCCGTCCAGGCATCATAGGTATTAGCCGTGTGGCGGTAACCGAGCTGATGGCCGCGAATAGGGTATGCAGGAGCGGAAGCATAATCGGCCTTTTTATCGAGTTGCAAAATATTCTTATCCATCCGCAAATTCCTGAGCAACCAGCCCGTGCCAAATAGAATACCACGGGCGTCGGCGCCGATGATCCAAATGACATTTCCTTTGTCGGAAACTTCGGTTAGAATACGATACCCTTCTTTTTTAAATTCGGGACTGTTGTCATCGCGTCTCACCGGTGATGGCCTGCCGTTCAATTCCAAATCCGAAGAAAGGATCAGCGCAATCGTGGGGGTGCCAGCCTTGGGCCACACAGCTGTTTTTTTGATTGGGAGGCTTGTTCTCTTGTAAATTTCCTCCGACAGAACCATTTCTGCGGTTTCCCGCATCGGCAATGGAATATTCGAAGAGACCTGAATGACTGCATTCTTAAGGTTGACCGTCTGGGCATTACTTTGCAGAAACTGGCTCAAAAAAAGGATTACTACGCCAGTGCACCGGAACATCAGAGAATATCTATTTGTATACGCTTTAAGAGACATGAGAATGAATACTTCAATGTTGAAATGAAAACATGTAGTATATACTTCATCCAACTCCGATCAGGCCAGTATTTCAGGTGTTCCCCACCCCGGCCCAAGCGCTTACCCGCTTATACTCCTCATTTAAATCAGCCTCCTTTGAACTAAAATATATGCTACCGCGGGTGGTTTTGAGAAGCAGGAACGATTTTGCGGTTGTATTGACAAAGAGCTTTACCTTGCTCCCGTCGTCCAGGCGAAAATTCCCCTTTCTGTAAACGCCTCCATTGAACCCGTTTGTTCTTGATCTAATATGCGGCATCTGGTCCAGAATACGGACTTCGGTAAGATTTTCCCGGTCAATCGTAACCCCGTAAATCCCGGTTATCTCAAGCTGGTCCCCATCTATTTTCAATTCACTTTCTTTGAAACTGATCACCGAAAAATAGAGCACAACAACCGCGATAAGGGCAAGCATACCACTTACAGCGGCTGAAAATCCGTATTGCATACGGCTTGGATTAAAATACCGAACCGATTTGTACACAAAAAAACTATATCCGCCGATCATGGATAACACCTGAACAATATCAGTTAAGTTTGGGCTGATCCTGCTCAGCAGCAATGTAACTGTTAGAAGGGAAACTCCCAGAAAAAGATGGAAACGTTTGAACAAGTGCAGATAACCATCCAGGTCTACCTTTTCCCTATCGGTCGCAGACAGGGTGTTGTAGCCCGCTAACAGGTATTTGGCATTTCCTTTGGTAAGAATGAAAGCAAGGGCTATACATATCGTTGGCAATACAAACAATGAGAAATCCATACGTTCACTTTTTAGTCTGTAGTAGTACCCAGGATGTTATTTCCGACAAAGCCTGCGGCGAGAAAGTTTGTTCAATCACGGCATATTCAGCGGGGGAGCCGGTTTTGCTTTCCTGAAATAAATGATTGAGCCCTGGAAGTTGTTTTGTCACGAAGTTTTTGTTCCCGGCTTTTTCGAGTGATTTTTTGATTACTTGCAGATTTTCTTTTGGAGGAACCTGCAAATCATTTTCTCCATTCAATGCAAGTACGGGGCATTTTACCTTTTCCAGGGCAGTTGCCGGATCGTAGCTTACAAAGAATCTGTTCCAGGGTGTATTAATGGATCTGACCCCTTGCGCTATGGCTGCATCTTTTTTATCAGCGGGTGGTTGCTGAGTTGCAGGAAGGTCTTTCATGGATTCGTTCAACAGATCTGTGAGCTCCTTATCCATGTCCTCCCCACTCCCTTTTCCTTTCAGCACCCCATAAATGCCCCTATACATTGCCTCTCCTTTGTTAAGCATTTCGTCACTCACGCCATTGGCCTTACCAATCAACCGGGTTTGCAGCAACAGTATATCATCGCCGGGCAGTCCGGGACCGGACAGTAATACGATAAAATGCACATCTTCAGATTTTGCAGCAATCATCGGGGCAATAAGCCCACCTTCACTATGGCCGATCAACCCCAGCTTTCTCTGATCAATTTCCGGCCTGGTTTTGAGATAATCGATGGCAGCGCGCACATCGGAAGCAAAATCAGGTGTGGTGGCGCCTTCGAACTTCCCTGTCGATTCACCTGTGCCGCGTTCATCATATCGCAACACGGCTATCCCATTTCTGGTCAGATGATCTGCCAGAACAAGAAATGGTTTGTGACCAAATAATTCTTCATCTCTATTCTGTGGTCCACTGCCACTGATCAATACTACGACCGGGTATTTGCCGGTTTTTGCGGGCATGGAGAGCGTTCCGGCCAATGTGATCTGTCCAGCATTATTATTTACAAACGATACATTTTCTGTATGGTATGGAAATGGTTTGGCTGGCTCCTGCGGACGAGCTATCCTGGGCGCTTCTCCGGTTATACGCTCAAGTACCAGCGGCAAAGACATCCCGTTTTGCTTGTATTCCCCTGAAATGGAGCCATTGCTCCATTTCCCTTCATAGGTTGCGTTGATGTTGCTGATTTTCAGCTGCAATACAGAATCTTTTACCTGCACCGAAGACACCGGGATACCTTTCACACCCTGCTTCGGACTGTCCATGGTACTCGTGAACCCGTCGCCATTTTTTACAAAATTGAAAACAATGGGTAGTTTTCCTCCGGGCACGTTCAGATCGCCCTGCCAGCTTCCAGTAAGATCCTGAGCTGATATTGTGCAAGAAAAAATCGCCAGAAGGGCTGTTACAAATAATACTCTCATTTTAGAAAATTTAGAAACAGATAATGAAGTGCAACTTTAGAAAGTACCTCTGCGACCAACAGAGCAATAATAAAGCCCAAAACCGCCTTGCTTCCTTTCAGGTTTGCAGACATGACAAAGGCATTGTAAAGCAAAGCAACAAGCCAGATCATTGGCAACAGTAGAAACAGAGACGCCGCAAGCATTCCAGGCGTGATGTTTTCGGGAGACATATTTTGTATCGGAGGCAAAAGTGCAATCAACGCCCCTGGGAGCATGGCCGCTCTTGCCAGCGCAGTTGTTCCCAGGAAGTCGATAAAACGTATTTTAGATTTTGAAAGAACAAGACCCGTCAGGTAAAAAACGATGGCGACTATCAGCCAGTCCAACAGCGGTTCGACCAAATAGAGCCAGTAGGGCGTCACGGCACCTACATGCAGATCGATGGCACCATCAAAATGAATCCGGCCATAAAATGCAACGACGGAGGTCACGGCCATGATCGCGAGCCCGGCCATCATGGCCGGTATGCCCGCCAGGTAGATAAATGGATTGAAGAGCCACTTGTTCAGATCAATTGTTTTCATTTGGCTGATTATTCAATTTTTCAATAATGTCATCAAGCAGGTTTCTAACAGAAGGATAACTCAGCTCGAGAATCTGTGCCATTTCTTTAAGGCTACCGCTACTTTTTACAAACTCGAGAATAAAATGCTGTTCACTCATGGTAAGCTGCGCCAAAACAGGCAGGCTGAACTGCCCCGAAACCACGGTGTCGCAATGCGCACAGGTAAGCGCCGTGACCTGCAGATCAGCCTCACAGCTGGGACATTGATGCGGTAATTTCTTTGGCATAATTTTAATAAAAATCAAAAATATTAAATATTATTAATTTAAACTTAAATTTTATGAAACATTTTTACTTTAAGTTAAACTAATATTGCATTGGAAGTTTGCTTCCGTTATGCTATGGCGAAAAATTTAAGCGCATAATCTCAATGCGTTTTCCTCCTTTGCGGGTTGGATTACAAAATAAGGGCAATAGAAAAACGAAATGGCGATAAGCCTGAAGGGCGGGTTTGGACAGAAAAGCAGATTGCCTTTCTGTTCAACCCAGAATTAATGGCGTGAAGCCATGCTATTGAAGAGCGACGATTAGAATGCCGTTGTGCAGCAGGCTGATTTTACGTACGACCAGGCGATAAGGATCCATGCGCCTGAGCTTTATTTCATGGCAGAAGCCTTTAAAAATCTGAATTGTTTAACGAGCGCCTTTCCGCGCTTCAATTGCAGTATATAAGTTCCAACGGGAATACCCGTCGCCATTAAATCAATATGCACCAGTTGATCCGAAATGGAGATTTTTGGACCAACCAACTGAACGGCTCTGCCCGAGTTATCCGTCAGAACGAAGTCGAGACCTTCTGTTGAGAAGTTTTCCGGCAATTTAATATTAAATACACTTTCGACGGGGTTAGGATAAAATTGCCAGGCTTCGATATTTTTTGCAATGTTCACGGAATCTCCGTAGGAAATGACAAAGCTGACCGACCGGGATACCACCGTTACACCACTTGATACGGTGCGGGCGACCAGTTGATAGCGACCGACGAAGGGTGGAAAGCCAGCATGATTTTTAATGAATGAATAGGGCTCTTCCGAGGCTGCCGTTTTTTTGGCATAAGGGCCTTTCAGTTCATAATAAATTGTTTCGAAATCAAAGTTACTCGTTGCCGATATATTGATGAGCGGGGGGAGGCCTTCAAAAGCCAGCATTTCTCCGCCTTCCAGAGTTGTCAATTGTTCACCACCATTTCCGGTTAGTTCGAGCTTCAGGAAGGGTACCACCACCTGGATCACCATCTTCGTTGACACGGATGCCCCTTCGTCATCGTAACCTGTAACGGTGATCGTAAAGCTACCGAGCGTTGATGGCGTGCCAGTCAAATGGCCGTCTACATACGTTAACCACCCGGGCAGGTTACTGGCTTCGATTCTCGCCATTTGACCATCTGGATCTCTAAATGTGCTGTCAGGTATTCTAAATTTGAAACTTCTGTTTACCGCAATGGTCCTGGATGCCAGTGCAGCGGAGACAATTGGCTTTTTATTGGAAGCGTTTACCCAATATTCGTCTGTAAAAAGATCTTCCCGAATTTTGATGTAAACAGGTTTAGGGTTTTTGGGGTCGGCATAAGCTTTGGCCTTATAGAGATTATAAACCACCCTGGAGGCTCCTCCTTTCTCCACAGCTTCAGACAAAAGATAACTCACCGTGTCCGCATATGCAATGGGCGTTATAGAGGTCGAAAGCCAGCGCTTAGATGCGTCTAAAATATACGGCATCGATCTGTTTATCATGGGTATGGTACTAACCACAAAGGTTACCATATCTGCACCGTGCTGAAATTGTTCATCGGTCTGTTTCTTAAACTCGAAATTTTCCGCCCAATCAGCACCAAAAACTTCATTGGCCACAAAAAACCCAGCCCGGCTTTGACTCCGCAGGATATCCACCGAAAATCGGTGGTCGCTTCTCGACAGGTCGTCATTCACTTTTATACCATCGGTTTTCTCATTGAGATCCTTAAATCCCAAAGTGCTGCGAAGACCGGACAAATCATCGAAAACAGAGCCATAGTCGGCAACATATTTAATCGTTGAATCAACAGATTTGACGGCACCAATCATTTTTTCAATGAACGTTTTCAAGTGCTGATGGCGATAGATATACCAGTCCGTCCCGTAACGGTTCTTGAATGATTCTGACGGTTCCCAGTGCGCATATGGTGGCCCTGCTTCTTTAAATGATTTGTACGAGCGGCTCCATTTCGAATTGAGGCGTTCTATTTTTCCGTAATTAGCCTGAAGCCAGGCCTGGAAACCATCTACAATCTGAGGGGAGTAGTCGTAAAGTGAGGAGACTTGTTTGTCCTGATAATATCCCTGCGTATTGTAGCCTGCTTCCTGCTCAGATGTATTGGTAACCGATATAAATATGAGTTTTTTTTGCTCCTGAAGAAATCGATAACGTTGGGTAACTTCCTTTACAAATGCGATAGCCAGTTCAAGAGCCGGATCGTAGTTGAATCGAAAATATGTATCCCCATAGCCGGCAATCAACGGTGTGTTTCGTCCATCATGCGGAACATCTTTTAAGTCCCAAAAGCCTTTAAGATTTTCATTATGCCTGCCAAGGTGAATACGGATAGCTATTTTCATTCCCAGCTTGGTCGCAATTTCGATTTGCTCATCGTACTTGGCCCAGTTTGGCGCTTCATTTGGAGACTTTTGGCGTACATTGTTCCACGGAATGGTCAGGTATACGGAATTCATTCCACCCTGATGGGCGATCTTAATCAAATCCGCATCGATTCCCCGTTCCTTCGGCAAATTTAGCAGCATCAGTGCAAAATATCTCTCCCGGCCAGGACCTTCCAGCTCAATGGACTTCAGCATCGGATTTGCCTTCACGGCGTGTTCGGGCAAAAATCCGGTGCTGCACATAAAAAATAATGCAAAAATCCGGAGATTTGTAAAACAAGATGGGATGTAAAGGAATTTGCTCATAGGGGCAAAACGTATTTATTTACGGACGAATTTTAAAGATCGCCGTAAAATTTCTTTGGGGACATAACTGCTCAGATTCCCCGCACACCTTTCAACACCTTCTGGCTAAGGGAACAGTGCTGCCTGGAAAACAGGCAACCCTAACATTAATCCTTATTCGGCCCTGAATGCTGCGATCAGTGCAATACTTTCAGAAACTTTCTGTTCGATCCAGGCCCAATTTTCGGAGGCGATCACGTCCTTTGGAAAAAGGTTTGATCCCATACCGACCCCATAAACACCCGCTCCGAACCATTCTTCGATACTTTGCCTGGTAGGCTGAACGCCACCCGTCACCACAATTTTCACATGTGGCATCGGTCCTTTTGCAGCTTTTACAAAAACCGAACCAACCACCTCACCGGGAAACAATTTTACCACTTTTGCACCATGCTGCGTTGCATTGAAGATTTCCGTCAATGTGGCAGTTCCGGGAAGCCAGGGAACTCCCGCACGCACGCAAACTTTACCCACTTCGGGATTGGTAAAAGGGGCAACCACAAAATCTGCTCCGGCATCGATGTATTTCTGAGCTGTTTCGGCATCATAAACAGTACCAATTCCCAGAGCCATTCCGGGCAGGCTTGATTTTGCAAAATCTACAAGCTGCACAAATACCTCATAGGCGTTGGCGCCACGGTTGGTGAATTCGAATGCACGGGCGCCCCCTCTGTAACTGGCGGAGACTACTTCCCTGACGATACCAAAGTCGGCATGATAAAAGAGTGGGAGTAAACCCGTTTCGTTGATAAGAATTAATGTTGTTTCCTGATCTATATTTGCCATGTTTAGCACTGGGCTGTTAGCTGGTAGCTGTTGGCTATAGCTGGTGATTGAATACTTAATTAAATTATCTCTTAATTCTTCCCGAAGTTTCGCCCTGACGGATCGCTTCTACTTCGGCAATGGTGGAAATGAGTGCATCGCCTTCAATCGTGTGTTTCAGCGCGGAAGCCGCCACACCAAACTCCAGAGCCTTCTGATCATCGTCAAATGAAATGAGGCCATGGATCAGTCCGGCAATAAATGCATCGCCACCGCCAACCCGGTCGATGATTGGATTGATCTCTACATCTGCGGTTTCCAGTAATTCGGTTCCATTCCATAACAAGGCACGAAGCAGATTATGTGAAGCGCTGATAGAGGTTCGTTTGGTATCCACCACTTTACTCACCTGCGGGAAAGCCTGCATCAATTTTTTACTTGCATCCACAAAATCATCACATGCTATGCCAAAAATATCCCTGATATTCAGTTCGTTGGCAATGACAACGTCCGTTCCTGCTGTAAGTTCAGGCAGAATATCGGATGGTTTTTTTCCATATTTCCATAGATTGGCCCGGTAGAAAATATCCCCTGAGACGGTCAATCCATACTTACGTGCAGCTTTGATTCCATCCAGCAAGGCATCCGCAGCACCTTGTGACAGGGCAGGTGTAATGCCGGCCCAGTGAAACCATTTCGCATCCTTCAGTATCGCATCCCAGTCAATTTCTTTTGGATCAATTTCGGCAAGAGAAGAGTTTGCCCGGTCGTATACAATCTGACTTCCCCGTAAAGCAGCTCCCGTTTCCAAAAAATATACCGCCATCCTTGGACCTCCAAAAATGATATGCGACGTATCCACGCCGTGGAAGTGCAGGTATTGTGCTGCGGCTCTGCCTATGGGCGAATCGGGAAAGCGGGTGACATGAGCGGTTTCGTGCCCCCAATAGGCCAATGCCGTGGACACATTGGCTTCGCCTCCGGCATATGTTACATTAAGCTGCCTTGCTTGTTCGAATCTTGAAAAACCAGGGGTGGAGAGCCGCATGAGGACCTCACCGAATGATATGATTTGAGCCATAAATTGGTACTGTTGACTACGACTTACTGAAATGATCTCATTTGTCGCTGGTCTTTGAATAAATTGTTTTCCTGTCCAAAAATAGTCTTTTGAAAATTAAAATAGCCCTTAACGTACGTCTCGGGCTATAATATTTTCGTCTAAGCTGGTAAAAACCACAACCTGGCTTTAAAATCCGAAATAGTTTCTGGCGTTGTTGTAGGAAATATCCTGAACCATTTTGCCAAGCCATGGAAGGTCGTTGGGCAATTCGCCATTTTCAACGTCGTTCCCCAGCAAATTGCAAAGTATCCGGCGGAAATATTCATGCCTTGGATAGGAAAGGAAACTTCTGGAATCGGTAAGCATCCCTACAAAACGGCTCAACAGCCCCATGTTGGATAATGCATTCATCTGCCTTTCCATGCCGTCTTTTTGATCCAAAAACCACCAACCCGATCCAAATTGCATTTTCCCGGCTACGGTTCCATCGTTGTAATTCCCGATCATCGTGGCCAACACCTCGTTATCTGATGGATTCAAATTGTAGAGTATTGTTTTGGCCAATTGATTGGTAGAATCCAGCTTGTTCAGGAATTTGGACAGCGCCTGCGCCTGGCTATAGTCTCCGATCGAATCCCAGCCTGTATCGGGCCCAAGCTCTCTCAGCATTCTGGCGTTGTTGTTACGCAGTGCCCCCAAATGAAATTGCTGTGTCCATGATTTAGCATGATCCATCTTAGCCAGATCGTAAAGCAAGACCGATTTAAAAGCAGTTCGCTGATCTTCGGGTGCCAGTTCACCATTGATGGATGAGAAAAATGCCTGCTTCGCAAGACTTGTATCAAAGTCGGAATAGATGTGCTCCAGACCGTGATCCGAAAGTTTCCCTCCCATTGAAGCAAAAAAGTCATGTCTATTCTGTAAAGCGGCAAGCAGATCATCGTATGTTTCAATTCGCCCAAGGCCTGTTACGGCTGAAAGTTTGTTGAGGTACTGCTGGAATTCAACCGGCGAATCGATCAGAAGCATCGCTTTGTCGGGCCTGAATGTAGGCAACACTTTGATTTCAAAGCCGTTGTCACGGATCTGCTTGTGATATTCAAGGGAATCGATGGGATCGTCAGTGGTACAAATGTAGTTGACCTTCATTTTCTTAAGCAGAGCCCGAACGCTGTAATCAGGCTGCTTCAATTTTGCTGAACACTCGTCATAGATTTCCCGGGCTGTGTCCTTATTCAGAATGATATCCACACCGAAATAGCGCTGTAGTTCGAGGTGGGTCCAGTGATACAACGGGTTACGCATGGTGTACGGTACTGTGGCAGCCCACTGCTCAAACTTCTCCCAGTCACTGGCTTCTCCGGTACAATATTTTTCGTCAATACCGTTGGCACGCATCGCCCGCCATTTGTAATGATCTCCGTAAAGCCAGATTTGTGTAAGATTTTCAAATTGTTTATCCTGGGCAATCTGGTCAGGCGGAAGGTGGCAATGGTAATCCACAATCGGCATATCCTTCGCATACTCATGATAAAGAATACGCGCTGTTTCCGTACGAAGCAGAAAATCTTCGTCCATGAAGGTCTTCTGTAAAATGGGCTGTGTTATTGTTGACATCAAAATATGAAGGGGTTTCTTCTACAAAAGATATGTTTGCTTGCTCGCAGGAGAAAGGCTGACGAGGCGCCCGGTGCTTCCACCACACTAAATCAAACGTTCACACTATTTAAACTTCTTTCAATGGCATACTCCAGGCCACGCAATTCGGCAAGTCCGCGCAAGCGGCCAATAGCAGTATAGCCGGGGTTGGTACGCTTGGTGGCTGAGAGATCGTCCAGCATACGATGTCCGTGATCAGGTCGGAAAGGCATTTTCAGGTCTGTTCTTCCATTTTCCTTTCGAGTCCTCTGTTCTTCTACCAGCGCTTTCATTACGCTGTACATATCTACATCGCCATCCAGGTGATCAGCCTCGTAGAAGCTTCCGTCGTGCTCGCGGCTAGTAGCCCTAAGATGTATGAAGTGGATACGGCTTCCCAGGCGACGTACCATCCCACTGAGATCGTTATCGGGCCTTACGCCGTAGGAGCCTGTGCAAAAGCAGATTCCGTTTGCCTGGTGATCATATGCTTCCAGAAGGCGGGTGGCATCGTCTTCCGTACTTACCACCCTGGGCAGGCCCAGGATCGGATACGGGGGATCATCGGGATGAATGGCGAGTTGTACACCAGCCTCCGCAGCAACCGGCCCGATAGCCTGGATAAATTGATACAAATGGGTCCTTAATTCAAGATCTCCAATGTGCTTATAGGTATCCAGAACCTCCCGAAATTCCTCAATCGTGAAGCTTTCTTCTGAGCCCGGCAGCCCGGCGATGATGTTTCGGATTAATTTCTGGATTTCCTGGTCACCTGCCTGATCCAGCCATGTTTTGGCTTTACTTTTCTGTTCTTCGGTGTATTCCTCCTGCGCATTCTCGCGCTTCAGAAGAAAGAGGTCAAAGGCTGCAAATTGCGTGGCATCAAACCTCAGACCTGTGGAGCCATCCTTCATAGGTGCATCCAGATCCGTTCTGGTCCAGTCCAGAATAGGCATAAAATTGTAACATACGGTGTCTATTCCACAAGCACCCAGGTTGGATAATGACTGCTGGTAATTTCGGATGTAGGTTTCATAATCTCCGGTGCGCGTCTTTATGGACTCATGCACAGGCACACTTTCCACAACGGACCACGTAAGTCCTGCGGCCTCGATTAATTCCTTGCGGGCGGTTATTTCGCTTACCTCCCACACCTGTCCGTTGGGAATATGATGCAGGGCAGTGACAATACCCGTTGCACCGGCTTGTCGGATATCGGATAACGATACCGGATCATTTGGGCCAAACCAGCGCCATGTTTGTTCTAAAGGCATAATTTCGTTTTAGCTTTTAGCAGTAAGCTTTTAGCTATTAGCCTCGCAGCATGCCGCATGTTGGCCAAATAACTATCAGCATAAACTTTAAGCGTTAAAAGTTGTACATATTTTGCTACTCCCGCAAGTTAAAAAGGAATAGCAAAACTTAAATAAAGAATGGTATCTTGAATTTTTTAAAAGAATTCAAAGTGCTAGCCGCTTA
Source organism: Dyadobacter sp. 32 (assembly GCF_902506755.1). Classification (GTDB taxonomy): domain Bacteria; phylum Bacteroidota; class Bacteroidia; order Cytophagales; family Spirosomataceae; genus Dyadobacter. The sequence goes on from NZ_LR735258.1 coordinate 4,259,636, forward strand.
TCGCTAAAAACCAACCGCTTTCAAGCCACCAACCGATGCTCCGGCACCCGCTCTCTAAGTACTTTCAACGCGCGGCTCATTTGTGTTTCTACAGTTTTTACGGATATTTTAAGCCGTTCTGCAATGTCCCGATACCGGAGTCCGTCTTCACGGCTGAGCCTGAATATAACCTGACACTGGCGTGGCAGATCCCTGATGCACCCTTCAACATGTTCATAGAATTCGTTAAATGACAATTCCTCGGCCGGGGAAAAGTGATCGGCATGGGACATGTTCCACTGTACCGATTCAAGCGATTCGCGCTCATACTGGCGATGAACCTTCAATTTAAGATAATCCAGTGCCTGGTTACGCACCGCCCTGTAAATGTAGGCTTGAAAAGATGTATGCACTTCAATCTGTTCCCTGTTCTTCCATAATTTGACAAAAACATCGGAAACAACCTCCTCGGCAATTTCTCTGGTACCCACTACGCGCATTGCATAATTGCACAAGGAGCGATAATGATGGGTAAACAGTTCACGAAAAGCATAATAATCTCCATGAGCAACAACCCTTCCAAACAGGTTTTCCAAAACACTTTTCTGAGAATATCCAGAAGCAAGGGTTTTGGTTAATGATTTCGTTTCCATTAAAATCGAAGTAGTTAATAATTGAAAAATTCAGGGATTGGCGGTGCTTTTTCTCTATGTGAGATTATTAATATTTACCTAGTTTAACCATTCGCTCGTTGATTTACAAAAATAAATCTTGAAAAAAATCTATATATTTACGCAACCGTTCCCGGAACCGTTCCCGATTCGCTATTTTTCCCGGAACAAATTCTTTTAGTTTGCGGAAAAGTAAGTGATGAGGTGATATTGCCTTTTTCCGAAAAATTATAACAATTGTATTATTTCTATAAGTAGGTTTTATGAAGAAGACTTCGGTCACAATCAAGGAAATTGCCAGGCTTCTGGGTGTTTCCAAATCCACGGTATCGAGGGCACTTCGGGACAGTACAGAAATAAGTGAGGAGACCAAAAAGCGGGTGGTTGACCTGGCCGAATCCCTGCGTTATACCCCCAACCCCATTGCGCTTAGTTTGCTGAAAAACCAGTCACAAACCATTGCCGTTCTGGTTCCGGACATAGATAACAGATTTTACTCTTCCACCATCGGCGGCATTGAAGACATTGCATATAGCCGGGGTTATCACACCATGATTTACCAAAGTCATGAGTCTTATGAAAGAGAGCTGGCTGCTACGCGGCACATTTCACAGAGACGTATAGATGGCCTGGTTGTAGCTATATCCAGCCAATCCGAAGGACATGACCATTTTATCGAACTGCAGGAACAGGGAATTCCCGTCGTGTTTTTTGATCGGGTCAGTGATTCGATGCAAACGCATAAGGTAAGGGTAGATGACTACAAAGGTGCTTTCGAAGCCACTGAACACCTCATCATGCAGGGCTGCGAAAGGATTGCCCATATTGCAGGACCCAAAAACGTCTCCATCAGCACCAACCGCCTGGAAGGATACAAGGATGCTTTGAAACAATATAATATACCATTTCAGGAAGAATGGGTATTGCACAGCGAAATCACCCAGGGAGGAGGGACCGAGCGCACTTACCAGCTCATGGCATTACGAAACCGGCCGGATGGCATTTTTGCGGCTAGTGAGCGGATCACCATGGGTGTGCACTGGGCACTCCGCCAGCTTGGCTACCGCATGCCCGATGATGTAGCCGTGATCGGTTTTTGCGACCTGGCCATGTCCACCCTTTTGGAACCTCCGGTAAGTGCGGTTACACAGCCTTCGTTTGAAATGGGCCAACAGGCTACGTCTCTTTTGCTGGATCTTATAGAAAGCAAAAGCACCCCGGCAGCTTATGAGACCAGGGTGCTTTTATCTAACTTGGTTTTTCAAAAATCTTCTCTGAAACAATTAGCCGGTAATTGATTTAAGCTTTCTGTCAAATTCCGACAGGATACGCTCCTTCATGGAAACTTTTCTCTTCTGAATATTGATTCGCCCCTGAGCCGGTTTGTCGAGCTCAGGATCGCCTGTGGCTGTACGGTCAAATTCCTGAATAGCATACTCGAGGTCGCTCTTTTCCCTTTTGGCCAACCACTCCAATTCGCGATACTTGGTGCGCAACTGCTCCTCCGGGCTTTTCAGTTCAAAGGCAGGATACTTGCGACTGATCACTCTGGCCAGATAACTAAGCTCAAATATCTTATCGCACACCATCCGGAATCTTTCAGCGAGTTCCTTGTCGGCCATTTTGTAGGGGATTTTGATCTCCTTCCATTTGCTCAAAAGGACTTTGGCTTCATTGGATGCCGCAACGATGTCGGGTTGCCGCAGCAAGAGCTCCGCTTCCTGCAGTAGTTTTTGTTGCTCCAGAATCCGCGGGTCTACACGTACCTTCGGCTCAATACCTTTGGCAAGATTATATTTATCGTAGAAGAGCTTAAGAAAATGGCGGTAGGCCTTATTGACCTTAAAGAAGCGTTTGGGAGGCACCTCTCCAACATTGTTCCACAACCCTCTCACTTCCCGGGCTTTGTTGTAAGCATCGTCCAGGTCTCGTGAATAGCTCAGCGTTTTGGTAATTTTGATAAGACGCTCGTATTCATCTATCCTCGCCTGATTTATTTTGTTCTGCTCGTCAAAATAATCACGTCTGCGCTGGAAAAAGCTATCAAGGATATCCTGAAAAGTGGTTTCCACTTCCTCCTGATACTCCTTTTCAACCGGCCCTGTCCTAATCCACTTGGCTTTGATCTCCTGAATCTGGTCGGTAGCCTCGGCATAGTCGGGAATGCTGGCAGCCGCTCGTACATCTTCAGTCAGCGCACGTTTTATCTCAAGGTTTTTTAGCTGATTTACCTCAATAAGTCCTTTGAGATACTCCTCTTTGTCCTGAAGCTTTTGCAAAAGGGGGACAAAGTCTCCTAGTGCATCAAAACCTTTCAGTTTACGTTGTAGTTGGATCAATTTGGTTAAATAAGAACCCTTGTTAAGCGCTTCGTCGATTTCCGCTTCTAATTGCTCAACCTTGTTGAGCACGATAGAAAACCGGTTCTTAAAATAATCAATTGCTTCCTGTTCTGTACGTTTTACCTCTCCAATTTGCCGATCCGGGTACTCCAAATACCCTTTTAAGAATACCTTGCTGTCTTTAACATAGCCGTATTCATCATTCAGTGTGGCATTTTCCATTCTTTCAAATTTTTTATCTGCTAAGTGTAGGGATAATAACGATATTTGTTACGCACAAATTAACTAAAAAATGAGTAACGAAACCATTATTTTCTCAATGTCGGGGGTTAACAAAATCATTCCCCCCCAGCGACATATCATCAAAAATATTTATTTATCCTTTTTTTATGGTGCAAAAATAGGAGTTTTAGGCTTAAATGGTTCTGGAAAATCCACTCTTCTTCGAGTAATTGCTGGTATTGACAAAGATATTCAGGGCGATGTGGTGTTTTCGCCGGGCTATTCTGTGGGAATGCTGGAACAAGAGCCAAAACTGGATCCTACCAAAACTGTGCGTGAGGTAGTAGAAGAAGGTGTTCAGGAGATTGTAGATCTGCTGAAAGAGTTCGATCAGATCAATGAAGCATTCGGAGATGAGGATGCCGATTTCGACAAACTGCTGGAACGCCAGGGAGAGGTGCAGGAAAAACTGGACGCAACAGACGCCTGGAATCTTGACAATCGGCTCGAGGTAGCCATGGATGCCTTGAGGTGCCCTCCTTCCGACACCCCCATAGCCACTCTTTCCGGTGGTGAAAAGCGCAGGGTTGCATTATGCCGCCTGCTGCTACGGCAACCCGATGTACTTTTGCTGGATGAGCCAACAAACCATTTGGATGCCGAATCGGTACTGTGGCTGGAAGAGCATTTAAGACAATATAAAGGAACTGTAATTGCAGTGACCCACGACAGATATTTCCTTGACAATGTGGCCGGATGGATCCTCGAGCTTGATCGCGGAGAAGGTATTCCCTGGAAAGGAAATTACACATCCTGGCTTGAGCAAAAACAGGAGCGCTTAAGAAAAGAAGAGAAGACAGAATCCAAACGTCAAAAGACCTTACAGCGAGAGCTTGAATGGGTTCGCATGGGAGCAGTAGGTAGGCAGGCAAAATCAAAAGCTCGTTTAGGAGCATACGAACGACTACTTGGCGCGGAAGGTCGAGAAAAGGAAGATAAATTGGAGATATTCATTCCGGCGGGCCCCCGTCTCGGGAGCAAGGTGATCGAAGCACACGATGTTTCAATGGGTTTCGGCGACAAGTTGCTTTACGAAAATCTGAATTTCGCGTTACCGCCCAATGGAATCGTCGGGATTATAGGGCCCAATGGAGCTGGAAAAACAACGCTCTTTAAGCTGATCACCGGCCAGCTAAAACCATTAAAAGGACATTTCGACGTAGGAGATACGGTGCAATGGGCCTACGTGGATCAGGAACATGACAATCTGGATCCCGCCAAATCGGTGTATCAAAACATTGCCGATGGCAACGACTGGATTATGCTGGCAGGCAAACAATCCAACGCCCGGGCATACGTGAGCCGATTCAATTTCGGCGGAGGTGATCAGGAAAAGAAAGTGGGCACCTTGTCGGGCGGGGAGCGTAACCGGGTACACCTGGCCATGACGTTAAAAGAAGGCGGAAATTTGTTACTGCTTGATGAGCCGACCAATGATCTGGACATCAATACACTCCGCGCTTTGGAAGAAGGTTTAGAAAACTTCGCCGGCTGTGCCGTGATCATCAGTCACGATCGCTGGTTCCTGGATCGTGTCGCCACACATATTCTAGCCTTTGAGGGCGATTCACAAGTCTACTGGTTTGAAGGTAATTTTTCGGAATATGAGGAAAACCGTAAAAAGCGCCTTGGAACCGACGCTACGCCGAAAAGAATTAAGTATAAGAAACTGGCATAAAAATTGAAATGCTGACAATAAAAAAGGTTGCCTGAAAATTATTTTGGCAACCTTTTTTTGCGTAGCTCTCAACACATAATAAGTTATCATCCAATGCCTTAAATAGAAAAACGTTCCGCCACCATGGTCGATCTCGGCTCACCGTTTTCCTGCCAGCACAACCTTGCCGAATAAATCCCCTGCGCTATTTTTTTGGGAATATGCATGGCAAATTCCCTTGCTCCGGATTCAGTAAAAGACCTTGTTATCCAGCTACCCCTGACTTCGCGGGTGGCGATCAGAAAAATATTTGCGGGCTCCGAGACACTGGAAATCATCAGATAAACTCCCGATTTCGGAATTTCGGGAGCGTCCGTATGGATCTCAAATTCCAGCACGTTGGTCAGATAGACTCGGTATTCATGGATATTTTCAACTTCTTTAATAGTCATCGTCGCCGATGGTGCGCGCCTCTGAGCATTTATACGCCAGCCTTCTATCAATTTTTCGGAAAAGAAAACAGGAAAACTATAATTGGAATAGAACGCAGTATCTGGATCAGGGTGATTCAGATACTGGTGCAGATACACGCCATTATGCGTATAATTGTAACTATCCGCTTTCAAACCTGAGGTATAAAAATTGACAACCGATTCATACTTGGCATAACTGTATCCTGCTATCAGGAATGACCCAACACAGGTGATCATTGACCAGCGCTGGCTACCAAGGTTTTTGAAAGTTTTAAGCATAAAAAAGTAAAATAACACGATCGTACTCAATGAGTAGACCTGAAATCTTACTCCCATCATGGCCTCGGCACCTTCGCCGGAACGACCAATTGAGATCATAGCCAAACTTGCAAACAATTTTAACAGATTGATATCCGTATAATCCAGATCGAACGGATTCCGAAAAACAAGTCCGTTGGCGGTGCTCCGGGATATAGCAAGCAACTTTAAAATCACAAATCCAGCCACAATCACACTCCCCGCTATGGTGGAGAACATCACCCCATAGCTGTCTGATACTAATTTAGTAAATGACCCTGCAATAGCTAAAAAACTGTGGGCAATAACGAACAATGATTCTGCTGTAAAAGCAAGCTCAGACGCGGACGAAAAAGTAAAATTGGTAAAAAATGCCGCCAGATAAACCGCCGAAAACAGTGCGATCAGTCCTGCAACGTACCATCTTTTTTGGCAAACCAACCAAAAAACACCTACCGGAAGCACACTAAGGCCGTCCAGATTGGTAAGTGAGGCAGCCACCATGAATGGTAGGCTCCAATACCATATCTTCTTCAATTCAGGCCGAAGGAAATACAGGGCGAGTATTGAAAACGCTACTGAAAGCGTATACTGAAATGAGGTTATGCTCCACAAATGGTCGGCATAAACCAGTGGAGAAAATGATAAAATAACTACGGGTAAAAAACTGAATCCGGGTAGATTTTCCGACTTGTAAATAAGAAAAAAACAGTAAACCAGCAGGATCAGATTAAAAAAGCCAAGAAAAATGGCAAGCCTGAAGTCAATAGAACCCTTCACCAGATAAATAAAAAGCATCCCCAATCGCGAAAATGTAACCCTGTGATCATTTTGCTGCCGTATGAGAATGGAGAACAGATCCGATGGCTTTTTTTGTATTAAGTTGATGGAATCGACAATCTCGGCATCATCCATATACGGCATATTTACCGCATGATGAAACAGGTAAATAGCAAACAAGACCACCGGAACAATGAGTCCTGTGATAAAATAATTGTGTTTTCTATCGTTGAGCTTGAACGGCATGAAACAGTTAAGATAGTACAGAGGAGAACCGCCAACTTGAATCCAGTATTTATCGGAAGGGTGGCAAAGAAGCAAGCAGCGTGCTCACAACGTTAAACCGGGTGATCTTATAGTTGTTGAAGAAGAATGATTCGCAGGCGCGAGAAAAAGCCTGCGGACAAGATTATTGTACCATCAAATTTATCGTATAAGGGTGTCGATAACAAGAAAGCCAGGTTTTTATATTCAACAATTTTATTAAACGGCACAAAGCATCTGGCTTGGCATCGGAGATATTCCAGCTTTTACAAAAACACCCCCGCCAGATCAGGACATATCCATAAATGACATACCCAAACTGCAACGGTAATTTTTATACATGAAAGGCCAAACAGCTATCCGGTTGTCAAAAACCAGAGACTGTACGATGGCCCAAAGGGCAATTCTTGCTAACTTCGCTCCGAATCAGTTTGAGATCGTATCATGAGTCAACAATCTTTGCCAAAAAAAATACACTTTATATCGATAGGAGGAAGTGTGATGCACAACCTCGCTATTGAATTACATAGAAAAGGTTACACAATTACCGGCTCCGACGACGAGATCTATGAGCCATCCCGAGGGCGTCTTGCCAATTTTAATCTCCTGCCAGCGGTGATGGGATGGTTCCCCGAAAAGATAACAGCCGAGCTTGATGCCGTAATTTTAGGCATGCATGCACGCGCAGATAATCCTGAATTAAAAGCAGCTCAGGAATTGGGCATAAAAGTCTATTCATACCCGGAGTATATTTTTGAACGAAGCCAGGACAAGCAGCGCGTGGTCATCGCCGGAAGCCACGGTAAAACGACGATTACCTCCATGATACTTCATGTGTTGCAGGCCAACAATAGAGTGTTTAATTATTTGGTAGGCGCACAGATCGAAGGATTTGACTACATGGTGAAACTTGCTGACGAAGCGCCACTCGTCGTGATCGAGGGAGACGAATATTTCACTTCTCCTCTTGATCGTACCCCAAAATTCATGCATTATCAACCACACATTGCTTTAATCAGCGGTATAGCGTGGGATCATTATAATGTTTTCCCTACCTGGGAGGCTTATGTGAAGCAATTTGAGTTGCTTGCCGACTCCATTCCCAAAGCAGGCACCATTATCTATGACGAATCGGATGATATGTTGAACGTAATCGGTCAGAAAGAACGCCCGGATGTGGTCAGTATGCCTTATCTGGCGCACCCTTACCGTGTTGATGCCGGCGGAACAGTTCTCCTGACCCCGGATGGAGAAGTTCCCGTATTGGTTTTTGGTGAACACAATATGAAGAATATCAGCGGGGCAAAGGTTGTTTGTGAAAAACTGGGCATTACCGACGAACAATTTTATGCCGCCATACCTTCTTTTAAAGGAGCTGCGAAAAGACTGGAATTGTTGGGCAGTAACGATACGGTGAGCATATACCGTGATTTTGCCCATGCACCCTCCAAAGTAGAAGCCACTACCGCAGCCGTAAAAGAGCAATTTCCGGATAGGGAACTGATCGCTTGTGCTGAACTACACACATTCAGTAGCCTGAACAAGGTTTTTCTGAAACAGTACCGCCGTAAACTGAATACCGCCGACGTTGCCGTGGTGTATTACAACCCACTGACCCTGGAACACAAACGGATGGAACCTATCTCAGAAGAAGATATCCGTACCGCTTTCAAGCGGGAGGATTTGAATATATTTACAAGTGCAGAGGATCTGGAGGCTTTTTTGAAACAGCAAAACTGGAAAAATGCGAACCTGCTTCTGATGAGCTCCGGGACATTTGGCGAGTTGAACACCGAAAAGCTCGTTGACTTTATTCTTCATCAAAATTAATATCCGGTTTGCCGACAGTCATTTTCGGCAACGCAATATCAATTTAAACATATATTCATGCAATCAATTGTTGTCTATTGCGGAGCGAGTGTGGGGCGTCTGCCGATTTATGGTGATGCAGCCTTTGAGCTTGGCGCTGAGTTGGCAAAACGGAGAATTACCATGATATACGGAGGCGGCAACATGGGCCTTATGGGCCGGGTTGCTGATGGTGCCATGGACAATGGTGGGAATGCCACAGGAATCATCCCTCACTTTCTGGCAAAACTTGAAGTTGCACACAGAACCCTCACCGAGCTGCATTTCGTGGAAACAATGCACGAACGCAAGGCCAAAATGGTAGCGATGTCGGACGGAGTCATTGCACTACCCGGTGGGTTTGGCACGCTGGATGAGCTCTTTGAAATACTTACCTGGTCACAGCTGAAAATTTTCAATGGCCCCATTGGTATTTTGAACGTCAATGGCTTTTATGATATGCTTCTTGCACACCTGGACAAAATGGTTGAGGAAGGATTCCTGACCCCGGAAAACAGGGTTCTTTTGTTGACAGCAGACAACACGACGGACCTCCTTAAAAAAATGGAAGAATTCCACATGAGCACCCGAGGAAACGGTCAGCTGGATAGTCCCTCCAATCCTAAGGGACAGGACGGGTTGAGCACAGCAAGAAACAAATAACCTTGATTCAGTAAGGCTTTTGAAGTACTATTGCAGCGTTGGTTATCGTTTAAATCAGACGTCAGTCGAATGTATCCCACTTTGTTTTGAAAGCGGGTATCAATCTATCAAAAATCAATCATCACACCCTCAGACAAAAAAATGCGTATTTCATTAATCCTGGCGCTTTTTTATTTGATTTCCATCAAATCTTGGTCACAGCTCGAAAATCTGGGAAAGACGGTCAACACCGAGTACAACGAAATCGCACCGATCATTTCTCCAGACGGGAAAACCATTTATTTCTCCAGAGTAAGCCACCCTCAGAATACCAATGGGGCAAAAGGAAGCCAGGATATCTGGTTTTCTGAATTGCGCAATGATAAATGGTCGCAAGCCCGACGCCTCCCATCGCCCATTAATAAAGAAGTGTATAATAGTCTTTACAGCATTACACCCGACGGGAACACGCTGCTTATCAAAGGTGCCTACAAAAACGGCGTTTATGAAACCAGGGGTTTTTCGACCAGCAAAAAAACAGCCCGGGGATGGTCCGCACCAAACAAAATAGATATCCCCGGGTATGCCAAAACCAGTAAGGGTCAGTTTGACTGCGGTTTCCTTTCCAATGACGGCAAGGTTCTGGTGATGTCGTTCAGCGAAAAAAAGAATAGCAAGGTGGACAACCTCTACGTGAGTTTTAAACAAAAAAACGGAACCTGGTCAAAACCGGAAGACCTTGGAAAAGAAATAAATACTGAAGAATTTACCGAAACCACACCATTTCTGGCACCCGATGGCGTGACGCTATACTTCTCGAGTGATCGCAAAGGCGGACAAGGGAGCAATGACATTTACTATAGCAAGCGCATAGATAAGTCGTGGAAAAGATGGAGCCGTCCGGTAAATCTTGGATCATCCATTAATACGGACGGTTATGACGCCTATTATACCATCTCTGCCTTGGGCGACTATGCCTATATGGTCTCATTCAAAGACACGGAGGGAAAAGGAGACATTGTACGCTACAATCTTCAGCCCAAGCCCACACCTGGCGATACCGCAAAAGCCCCTGTGGCCGCCTTGCCAGTGGCCGCACCGGTTGCCCTGATCAGTGGTAAGGTGATTGATTCAAAAACCGGCAAACCGGTGGAGGCTACGATCATATACGAAGATATGGAGGACGGCGAGGAAGTAGGAACGGCCACCACCAACCCTACTACGGGTGAATATAAAATTGTACTCCCCAAAGGAAAAAAATACAGTATGCGAGCGGTTGCTCAGAATTTTATAGCCGAAGGAGAAATGGTCGACCTCACAGACTCCACGGCAGATGGCCGGTCCAAAACCTACACGGAGATCAGCAACAAGTCCCTGAAGCTGATTCCCATCGAAGAGGGGCAGATTGTACGGCTTAATAACATTTTCTTTGCAACCGGTAAATCCGACTTACGCCCTGAATCCTTTCCCGAATTGAACCGAATTGCCATTACCATGACCGAGAATAAAACATTGTCTATTGAGCTGGGGGGGCATACTGACAACACCGGTAGTAATGAACTTAACCTGAAATTATCCCAGGACCGGGCCGATTCGGTTCGGGAATATTTGATAAGTAAAGGCATTGAACCGGATCGGGTAGCCAGTAAGGGCTATGGAGAAACTGTTCCGGTCGCTAAAAACGACACGCCCGAAGGTCAGCAGAAGAACCGTCGGGTGGAGTTCAGGATTCTCAAGAAATAATAATCGGATGTTCTCATTGAAATGCCGGACGCCCTACTTTTAGCCGTAGATTTACATCCCAACATAACCCCATGGCTGCGAAACGTTCACCGGCACTCGGTTTCATTTTCATAACACTTTTGATTGACGTGATTGGCCTGGGAATTATCATTCCGGTCATGCCCAAGCTGATCAGTGAGCTCACCGGCGATAGTATCAGCAACGCATCACGCGAGGGAGGCTGGCTTCTGTTTGCCTATGCATTTGTTCAGTTTATATGCGCTCCTATTCTGGGAGGTATCAGCGATCAGTATGGCAGGCGACCCGTTTTACTGGCTTCACTTTTCGGCTTCGGGCTGGATTATATTTTTCTGGCTTTTGCTCCCACACTCGGTTGGTTGTATGTAGGCCGCATCATCGCCGGGATTATGGGTGCCAGTTTTACAACCGGAGCCGCTTACATTGCCGACATCAGCACTCCAGAAAAACGGGCTCAAAACTTTGGTATGCTGGGTGCGGCCTTTGGATTGGGCTTTACATTAAGTCTAATAATTTATTTCACAAACCTTTTTAAGTTCCGAGTTGGGTTTCAGAAAATGGGAAAACATTTTCCAGAAAGCTATTTTTCTGTCTTTTAGTGTTTTGATAAACCTATTGTGAGTTATCTTTTTTCTCATATACCACCAGGCTCTTTCTACCGCATTTAAGTCTGGACTATATGGAGGTAAAAAGAACAGTTCGAGCTTTGGGTTCTTTTCCAGCCAGGCATTTATCCTTTTTGCATGATGGTATGCAACATTATCCAAGACCATAATAATCTTAGGCGCTGTCTTGTAGGTTCGCAACACCTTTTTCAAGTGCTTCTTGAAACTATAGCTATTGCCCCTATCTGCAAAACTTACTGTAATTTGGCCTGTGCCATAATTGTAGCTACCAAAGACCGTTTGCCTTTCCCGGTTACGTTGCTTACAAACTACTTGTGGTTGAGTGCCTTTTTTTGACCAGCAATAACTCACTGTAGCTGTGTTGGACAATGAGCATTCGTCCTCATAAAGCAATGTGCTCTCAGGGTTTTCCAGAAGTTTTTTTTAAAGCCTCTTTAAATTGATCCTGCTTTACTGCATCTGTTTCAGGAAATATGCCCCTGCCTTTCTGATAAGTGAATCCCAAAGCTTTAATGATGTTGTAGATCTGGGCTTTCTTATAAGTTATTTGATAATTTTTCGCAATCCACTCTATTAGCATAGGGCCCGTCCAGCTGGCACTGTTATAACCATGATTCGTCGGTGATTCTTCTGATAATAAAATACCGATCCGATTTCTTTGAACTTCACTAAGGCGAGCAGTGCGCCCACGACCTTCTTTATCTCGTAAGCCCTCTATGCCCTCTTTTTCAAACCGATGGACCCAGTTGGTTATTTGCTTGAAGCTGGTATTGTATAAATCTTCCAGCTTTCTGCTGGGTTGACCCAACGAAACTTGATATACAGCATACAATCGAATTCCGATCGTATACCTTTCATCATCTCGAAAAAGAGCCTTAATTTCCTCGGGCTTATAATTCCCCACTTTTAATACAGGTCTGGACATGATCTTATCAGTTTGATTCAATCCAAACATACAAAATATATGTGTATTTATTTAATAGACTTTATGTATCATAGGCCCGATTGCTGGTGGTTTGCTAGGCCAGTTTGGCCCAAGAGTCCCCTTTATAGCCGCAGCAGTACTATCACTGCTCAATTGGCTCTATGGCTATTTTATTCTTCCGGAATCCCTGCATGTCGAAAACCGGCGAAAGTTCGACTGGAAGCGAGCCAATCCGATTGGATCGCTAAAATCACTCCAGAGATACCCCGTCATTTATGGATTACTCATATCTCTGGGGCTCCTGTACGTGGCGTTACATGCCGTGCAAAGTAATTGGTCATTTTATGTAATCGAAAAATTCGGATGGAATGAAGCCATGATTGGTTATTCCTTAGGTGCTGTGGGTGTGCTCAGTGCTATTGTACAAGGTTATCTGATCAAACTGATCTTACCTCGTCTTGGACAAGAGCGGGGGGTGTATGTGGGGTTAATTTTGTACGCAACAGGCTTTGTGCTTTATGCACTGGCAAGTTCGGGATGGATGATGTTTGTATTTATGGTACCCTACATACTGGGGAGTATTGCCGGCCCCTCATTACAAGGGATCATCAGCACGCAGGTTCCGCCTAATGAACAAGGCGAACTTCAGGGTGCCCTAACCAGCCTTCAAAGCCTGACCTCGATCATAGGTCCGCCGCTTATGACCAACCTCTTTTACACTTTCACCAAACCCGACGCACCCGTACACTTCGCCGGAGCGCCCATGTTGCTGGCAGCTATTCTTACACTGGCCGGAGCATACCTTGCCAGGCGTAGTCTGAAGAAAACAAATCAGGAAATAAGCGGGGAGCCCGGATGATCGACCAAGCTCTAATGATACAGGAGAACCATAAATAGAAATACGACCAACCATAGCGCATCTACAAAATGCCAGTAACGCGTAACCAATTTAAGCCGAAGTACATTGGGAGGATTTACGCTGTATACAAACGAATCGACGTAGGATCTGTTCTTCCAGGCCTTCAAAAAAAGGACGGTGAGGTATACAACGCCTGCGAGAATATGAAGCAAATGGAGACCCGTGAGAATATATACCAGACCAATGGAGGTATTCTGATTAACAAAAACCTCATTATCAATCATTTCCAACCAACCGCTAATCTGGAGAAGCATAAAGGTAACGCCCAGCGTGAGGGTCGCGCCCAGGAAGAGGCGGTAATGAAGGAAACGCTCCTGCCGAAAAGCCATATTGGCCTCGTGAAGCAAAATACTACTGAATAAAATAACCAGTGTACTTAACCAAAACATATCGGGCAAGGCAATGAAACGATCACTGTTCCCCTCACCCCTCAAAAGATAGGTTACAAAAATCGAGGCAAAAAGCAACGAGCTTCCAATCACTCCCAGCCAAAGCATAAACCCAAACGGCTCACGTCTGCTTGTGAAAGAATTCTCCTGTAATCTGGTGGAGTGTTTAGGACTCATTATCTTCTTTTGGATATTTAGGAAGCGCTATAATAAAGCATCAAGTGAATATAACGACAATTTTTCATCTGCATACATAGTTACAGTAATAAAATTTACAACAGCTCTCCCTGCCAGACTTTATAACTCTTAAATTCTTTTTTTAAATCCGGTTGCTTATCAAAAATACCATATATACTTGATCCAGAGCCCGTCATAGAGGTATATTTAGCCCCGGTTACATACAAGCTTGACTTGATTTCTTGCAAAAGAGGGTATTTTTGAAATAAAGTTGCTTCAAAATCATTGATAACCATACCATTCCAATCCGATACTTGCTGCTTTAAAAGTATACGCAAATCGTGAGCGGGTCGTTGCGGAACCACCCCTGAATAAGCTTCCTGCGTCGAAATGTGTACTCCCGGGTTAACAAGAACAATCCACTTACCGGTTAATCTCAATTCGATCTCCTCAAACTCATCCCCTTTATTGAAACAAAACATGGGCTGGTTACGAATAAAAAAGGCACAGTCGCTCCCAAGTCTGCGTGCGTAATGGATCTGATCCTTTTCTGATATGTTCAAACTAAACAGCTCGTTAAGACCCTTTATGACATAGGCTGCATCGGAGGATCCGCCACCCATTCCCGCACCAATGGGCACGGACTTCAGCAGATGCATATCTACGGGAGCAAAAGCATAATCCTCAGCCAGCAGATTATATGCCTTTACACAAAGGTTTTCATCCGGATTTCCCGGTATTGTTATTCCCGATGTTCGAAACGAAAATCTTTCAGCGGGCAACATTTCCAACGCATCCGACCATCCCACAGGATAAAAGCAGGACTCAATACAATGAAACCCGTCCGGTCTTTTTGCAACAATATTTAAGCCAATATTTATTTTAGCGTTTGGAAATAGCAGCATGGGTATAAAATTCAGACCGCAAATATCGTAACAAACCGCACTATTTTATCCATCAAATTTTCTCAAATGACTCACTCAGAACCAAAGCCCTCAGACAAACCATCGATCACTGGCGTTAGTCTGATGGAATTAGGGTCAAAGGAAAAACAGCTTACTCACCAGGTGGCGAAAGTTATTTTTTAACATTCGTAAAATTATTCCAGCTAAATAAGCCCGACCTTTGGGGAAAAAGAGCGCACCATATCCATCTGCTGCTCTGTAAATGTTCATATAACCTCAAAATAACATGGCCTGGGTATTTCTTATCATCGCCGGACTCTTCGAAGTAGGCTTCACCACCAGTCTTAAACTTTCGGACAACTTCTCAAACTGGAAGTGGAGCACTGCATTTTTTATCTGTATTACGGTAAGTTTCCTCTTGTTAAATAAAGCCATTCAAACCATCCCTATGGGAACCGCCTATGCCGTCTGGACCGGTATTGGAGCAGTGGGAACCGTAATTGTTGGTATTTTTTTATACAAGGAACCGACGGATGCCTGGCGAATTTTCTTCCTGTTTCTGTTGATTGGCTCCATTATGGGACTAAAATTCGTGTCAAAATGAGTGCTTCCAGCCACACATCTTGCGCGCAGGCTCCGCATGTGTGGTATTTGACCCGTCCTCTCTCTACTATTTATGGTCGGACATACCCGCAGCTCGACATTTTCAAATATCCGCAACACGACCATAAGACGGAACACGAACAGATTAAAATAAAAAAAGCCGGAAAAGCTCCGGCCCAAACTCTTTCATCATTTCCCCCATCGCCATTCCTGCCCAATGACAAGCTCCTGCTTCAAACCCTGCGAAATCAGAAACTCTTTGGTTTTCTCGTCGGATAATTTTCTGACCGGCAGTGCAGCGACATGAGAGAGTGCATAAAGGTACATGGAGGCTATCCGTACGGTATTTTTAAGCTCCTGTTCGTTTACCAGGTCGAAGCTGTCGCAATCGGCATGATAACATTGTAACACGGAAGGAGCAAGCTGCCCCGACAACCCCGCAATCGGAACTCCTTCTAACATAAATGGCTGATGATCACTGTGAAGCCCGGCACGGTTTGCTGACTCGTTCTTATAGTTCTTATCCACAAGTTGTACCGCATTACCGATTTCTTTAAAAAAAGGTACCATTTCCTCTCTGCCAAATGTATTTGCCCCTTTCGGATCATTCGTCATATCCAGGTTCATCATGTAAGCCATCTTTTCAATCGCTCCAGTCCTTTTCAGCTCTTTAACAAAATGCTTGGATCCCAGCAAACCTTGCTCTTCGCCCATAAATAATACAAACTGAATCGTTTTTTCAGGTTTCACTTTCATTGCCCTAAACGCCCGGGCAACGTCCATCACGGCAAACGAACCTATGCCATTGTCAATGGCACCTGTTGAAAGATCCCATGAATCCAAATGCCCCCCCAGTACAATCGTTTCCTCCGATTTTCCTTTTAAAGTAGCAATGACGTTCCTGGCCTTAATCCTTTTGGAAATGTTACGCATGTCAATTTGTGCTTCGAGGGGCGCTTCTTCTTTCAGCCAGATCCGAAGCTCTTTGCCACTTTCACTTGAAATACAAACCGCCGGGATATTGATCATCTCCCCGGTTACAGAGGCGGTGCCTGTCAATAAGATTTTACCCGGGGCGCCATTCACCATGATGATTCCACTCGCTCCATAACGGATTGCCAGCGCGGTTTTCTCCGAACGGTGCAGGTTCTTTTTGCCTTCCCCACCCACCAAACCAATATTGGCCAGAGCAACTTTTCCCTTGACCTTATCTTTCATCACTTCAAAATCTTCCTCAAGTCCATTGCCGACGTCGACGATCTCCCCCTTCAGGTCCGCCTTTACCGGCGAATGTGCAAGTGACACAACCGGCACCTCGCGAAAATTATCGCTGCTCGCAGGTGCAATACTCAACGTGACCGTATCACGCATCCATGCTTCCACTTCGAAAGGCTGAAAGGCCACGTCCGTAAAGCCATAGCTTTTTAAAAGATTAAATGCGTATTCCTCCGCTTTGGCGCCATTAGCACTACCCGTAAGGCGATGACCGATCTTTTCGGTAGCCTGCCTGAGCGTTCCGTAGGCTCTGCTGTTACCCTCTATCTCGCGATTAAGTTTCGAAAATGGCTTTTCCCATCCCTTATCTTTTGGATTGAAACCCGCGAAAAAAATCAGCAGTCCGCCTGCCACAAAAACCTGTACAACTTTTTTCATAATTCCTTTGCAAGGACGATTGTATTTTCCAATTAGTCAGGAGAACCTTAAAAGAACGACTCTTAAAGTTAACACAATTTAGACTTCAAATAGATTCCAATAGTCTCGATAACTTTTATAAAAAAATCAATAAAATTTATTCGCCCCTGAAATGAATTCGATGTACGGTCAGATTCGCATTGGGAATAAGCGTTAGATGTACACTTAAAGCTATAATATTTGAGATAAAATGAACATTTTTGCATGTTTTACAGCTTATCTTATCATAATCATAGCTATCAAGTTACCAATAACGATATGTATTTCCTTGGATTCGATTTAGGCAGCTCTTCGGTGAAAGCTTGTTTACTACATGCCGACAGTGGAGAGGTGGTGGCGTCCGCCTTTTATCCCGAAAAAGAAATGGCCATCGCTGCACCCAAGCCGGGCTATGCGGAGCAACAGCCCGAGATATGGTGGGAGAATGCATGTCTGGCCTCAAAAGCAGTGCTCAGGAAGGCGGCAGTTTCACCGGAAGACGTCTGGGCAATAGGGATATCATATCAAATGCACGGACTGGTAGTGGTGGATGAAGACCTCAACGTACTGCGTCCTTCGATCATTTGGTGCGACAGCCGGGCGGTTGAAGTTGGCAACAGGGCGCTGGATGCGATGGGTGAAAACCTGGCGCTGTCACATCTGCTGAATTCACCTGGAAATTTTACTGCCTCAAAACTAGGCTGGGTGAAGGAAAATGAGCCTGCTGTATTTGCAAAAGTGCATAAATTTATGCTTCCTGGTGACTACCTGGCGGCGCGCATGAGTGGTGATGTCGTTACCACGCCCTCCGGGTTATCCGAAGGCATTTTCTGGGATTTCCTGCAACAGGCACCTGCGGATTTCCTGCTGGATCACTTTGGGTTTGACCGGTCTCTGGTGCCTGAAATTTTGCCCACCTTTGCGGAACAGGGCCGGTTATCCGCAGACGGAGCTTCGGCGCTGGGATTGAAACCAGGAACACCTATTACCTATCGCGCCGGGGATCAGCCCAACAATGCTTTTTCACTCAATGTTCTTGAACCGGGAGAGGTGGCAGCAACGGCAGGTACATCGGGTGTGGTGTATGGGGTAAGTGATCAGATCAAGTACGATCCGCTCTCAAGGGTCAATACCTTTTTGCATGTTAATCCCATCGCCCAATCGCCTCGCTATGGTGTGCTATTATGCGTTAATGGCACGGGAAGCCTCAATAGCTGGCTTCGCAATACCCTGTTTCAAGGTAACATATCTTATCCAGGCATGAACGAACTCGCAGCCACTGCACCGGTGGGTTCGGATGGGCTTATCTGTTTACCATTCGGTAACGGCGCCGAAAGAATGCTGGAGAATAAAAATCCAGGAGCTAATTTCCAGGGGCTGGAGTTTAGTCGCCATGGATTAAATCACTACACCCGTGCAGCCCAGGAAGGAATTGTTTTTGCCCTTTATTATGGCATGGAGATCATGGAGACGCTTGGCGTTTCGCTTAAAAATATCCGTGCAGGTGAGGCCAATATGTTTTTGAGCCCCGTCTTCCGCGAAACCTTCGCCAATGTATCGGGAGCTACCGTGGAGCTTTACAACACGGATGGCGCTCAGGGAGCAGCACGTGGAGCCGGACTGGGACTGGGGTATTACAAAAACCGTGAAGATGCCTTTGTTGGCTTATCGACCCTGCAAACCATCGAACCAGAAACCACCCTTACCGAGGCCACCAAGGAGGCTTATGGCAAGTGGAAAGATGCTTTATCAAAAAGCTGAGCGTGTAACGATTTAAAGAAGTCAACTTTCGAAAAGTTGACTTCTTTGTTCTAGCTTCAATGGTTTTACTTAAAATTTTTAAGGATTTTATTTATTAGCCAATGCATTGAATCCGACATAAACCACCTTTTGTCTGAACCCTCTCTAATATTCGACAACCCGCGGGCAAAAGCCTGTATTCCTGCTATAAATGAAATAATACATGCAATAATTTCCGCTTGCCCTTTGGCGAAAATGGAAAGAAAAAAGAGAAAAAATGCGAATGTAACTTCAAAAAGGCCAAACCAATATTGCTGATTCTCCTTAAGCCAATGAGCCAATAAACCAAACTCAATAAAACTAGCTCCTAAAAAATAAGTATGGAATTCATCTTTTGCGAATAGGTCGTAATACCATTTAGAATGCCAATCAGCCTGCAAATAAAGAAATAACAAAACAGGAAGATTTAGAGCTATACAAGTCAAAATAAAGTTATTGGTATTTTTCACAGCGATTATTTGTAGTAGATAAATTATTCTTGATAAGCTTTTAAAGAAGTCAACTTTCGAAAAGTTGACTTCTTTAACCGCTCTGCATTCACGTATATTCAGGCTTTCACCTCCTGGTTCTTGTTTGCTTCCTCTACTTTAAAGGCTACAATCTCGGTAACCCGAACCGTCTGATTGTCCTTGTTCTGATACTGCCGATAACTTAATTTTCCCTCTACGGAAACCATCTTGCCTTTTTCGAGCAGCGTTTCACAACGCTGCGCCAACTGGCCCCAGGCTACAATGGAGTGCCATGCGGTATTTTTAACTTCTTCTTTGTTTTTGTTGATGTAGGACTCGTTGGTTGCCAAAGAGAACGTTGCCACTTTGCCGCCATCAAATTCTTTCACATTGATTTCGCGGCCTACATGCCCGATTAATTTTACTGAGTTCATGTCTGTAATAGTTAAAAGATGAATGGTTTATGTTTTGAATCGTTCCTTGCGAATCGACCTGACAAAGGTGCAGGGTCGTCAAAACATTATTCGGTTATTAACTGTTTACAGGCGGTTATAAGCGTTTGCAAACGGATATGAAATTTCTTGTTGCGCCTGGAACTGTGTACTGCCAACCTCAAGGCGTCTATTACAAAAGGGTAGCATCAGAATCTGACGGTGCATCAGCCCAAGTATTTAGATAGATATTGTAATGAATTCGGATTTCGTTATAACAGCCGAAAGATTAAAGATGCTGTACGCTTCGAATTGTCAGTAGGACGTGCAGAAGATTGAGAAAAACAGACCCTGTCAAAAAGTAAGCCTTTGGAATCAGAAAAGAAAAGGGAGTTAAAGAAGAAAGAGGAGAGCAAGAAAAGATTGAGGCCAAATATCTCAAACTATCGTAGAAAAGTCCACTTGATAAATTTTTCCCTTTTTTGACAATTATTTACGGTAGAAACTACTTTTTCCCGTTATTTAGAGTAATCTATAATCATTTAGTACCTTTGCACTCTGTTTGGAGTATATTATGCAATTACTTGGCATACATTTTATAAGTGGAAGATATTCTTTCTTACGTTGGTAGATTTATTACGTAAATGATTGATTTTAATAAAGATACATCGTTATCTCACTTTACCTTAATATGACACAAGATCAAGTTTTCGAAATCGTTGACCGGGATGGCTGGAAGGCCACACCAGACAGAGACTTGCTTTTTTCAAGTGATCATGTGCTTGAGGCTTATTTCAAAGGGAAGGATGTTGGCCAGCGAACAGAAACTTCACTGGCCGCGGACCAAATCAGCAAAAATCTACAGAAATCGTCAGAACTGACAGCAAGCATTTTTGAGAATTTGCGTAATCGCGCTTTTCATCCAGGAGACACATATTTGAGAATTGCTTCCCAAAAATTTTATGAAATTCTCATCACTCTTCCTGAAAATGAGTTTCTAAACGACGAAATATTAAACGTTTATAGTTTTCTTGGAGAGCTTCAGCAAGGAGCGGCTTCAGATTACTATAATATTGATGTTACACTTTGCCCATTTAGCGAGCAACTCAACATTGGCTGTCTTACTGCTGATGGATTTATATTTAGATATACGGGTAATTAATGAGTAAGGAACACGCCAAGCACAATGAAAAAGCGTGCGATCACTTACTGGGAAAGCCAAACGAAGAAGGGTTGACCTTTCACGATTGGGTAGTAACAACTGCGTTTTACTCTGCTATGCACTACGTTCAGCACGAGATATTTCCCCTTGAAATTGGAGGTGCTGTTTATAATTCTTTTAACGAGTATTATCATCGACACTTTAAAGGTTCAGAAAAGCCTTCTAAACATACAGCTACAGCGGAGCTTGTAAGGTTAAACATATATAATGCATATGCAAGCTATAAAGCCTTAGTAGATTCCTGTCACACAGCAAGATATACCGATTATCAAACGTCTGCGGCCGTTGCTGAAGCTGCAAGAAGAAGACTAGATCAAATAAAAAAATTCTTGAAAAAGTAATCTCCATTAAGTAAGCGTAATTCTAACCTGTATCAGCCGTACTCTGGGAGCTTTGCGCAAGCCGTAACACTATCAGAAGTTAAGACTGCTCTTTGACTAAAAGGATTTATTCGGACCATCAAACGGTCTAGGTGTATTGACACCAATGAATTTTTCGCTTCTCCATAAATGCCTCATTATTAGAGGGTTTGAAAATTCTTTCGAACCTTGTCCCAGGTTGTATATAGTCGCCGTTTACAGTCAAATAAAAACATTTGCACCCGTTTGCAAACGGAAATACACTCGTGCTTTAGTTGGTAAATAGAATTTGCTATCTTGCTTAACCTATTCATCAACAAACGAGTAGATCCGGTTAAATTCCCGGCTCATACACACAACCTTAAAAATTTATGAATAACTGCCTCGAATGCGAAAAACCGCTTGCCGGCCGGGTAGACAAAAAGTTTTGCTCGGATATGTGCCGGAATAGCTACAACAACCGGCTGAACTCTGATTCCTATAACGTGGTCAGAAATATGAATAATCAGCTCCGGAAAAATCGCAGAATCTTAGAAGAGCTCTGTCCGGAGGAAAAATCAAAAACCACGAAAAATACACTTATCACAAAAGGATTTGATTTCAACCTCATCACCAGTATGCGGACTACACTCAAAGGCACCACCTATTTCTTTGTCTACGACTATGGATACCTCGCGCTTGAAAATGATTTTTATCTGATTGTAAAGGACAAAAGACTCGAAAAGTAGCACCAGGTAATGCTGCCCGAAAACAATTTCCAGATAGCAGACTCCAATCAACTCATTGTCAACGCCCTGTAAGGTAAAGGCCAATAGCTTACTGCTAACAGCTCCATATTTCTAAAATAAGGCTATTTTTGCAATTCGATTCAAACAACCACCTAATGAAAAAAATTAGTATTAGCGATTCAGGACCAAAGGTTTCTGAAGCCATCTATGGTTTCTGGCGTTGGACAGATGAAGGGGCACCCACCACTTCTCAAATTGAGAAAACGATCAATTTATGTCTGGATCTGGGCATCAACACTTTTGATCATGCCGATGTATACGGCAATCTGACAATAGAGGAGCATTTTGGTAAGATCATTCAAAGCAAATCTTTCAAAAGGGAGGATATTGTATTGTTCAGCAAATGCGGGATCAGAAAGTCGACCGATGGCTATCTTGAATATTATGATACTTCCAGAGACCATATCATCAATAGTGTAAATGGTTCTTTGAAAAGACTAAAAACAGATTATCTGGATATTTTTCTGTTGCACCACAGTGATTTCCTGGCAGATCCCGAGGAAACTGCCGGTGCGCTGGCAGAGGTAGTTAAATCCGGGAAAGTAAGGCATATCGGTGTGGCTAATTTCAGCGTTTTCCAGCATCAACTGCTTGCCTCCTATCTGCGCATTCCCATTGTGACGAACCATATCGAGCTCAACCTCATGAATACCTCGGCGATTGAAGATGGGCGGATCGACTTTATCAAACAAAGCTTTAGCAAGCCATTGGCCTGGGCTCCTCTCGCAGGTGGTAAAATATTGAATGGAACCGATGAAAAGGCCGTCAGACTGAGGGCGAAACTGGAAGATATAGGGAAAAAATACAATGCCAACATTGAACAGACAGCCGTGGCCTGGTTAATGAAGCTGGGCACCTTGCCTATCATCGGCTCACTTTCGGAAAGCCGCATACGTAACGCGGCGAGTGCCTCGGATGTGAAGCTTACACGAGAAGATTGGTATGAAATCTATCAGGTAACAAGATGATTTTAAAGTGATATACATCGATCCGGCTTTGCTTCTGCGGAGCCGGATTTCTTTTTTTGAACCATATTACTCCCCAAGTCAAATAATGCTGCCGGCCATTTTTCCTCCGGTCTGGCCATGATGCCATTCTTGTTAGTCTTTGTCCTTTACTTTGAAAGCTCAATTTTCCAGTTACTCCCACTTTGTACGTGGTACTTTTCTGCAAAGTTCCCCATATTGATCGCGACCGAAAATTGGAGCAGACTATTGAAATAACCTACATTTTCTCCCTCCGGCACATCGCCAAATGTGTTCACCAAAGTAACTTCACCTTCATATACCTTTTCATTGCTATTGAAGATTTTCACCCGGATACGCGCTCCGGTTTTCACCATGAGCTTTTTGAAAGTTTCTTTGTCAATATTGGTCCATACATTGCCATACTGAACGTCGAGGATGGGGATTGTCCCAACTACTTTTCCTTCTCCGAAAACAGCCTTTTGGTATGGTATCGCCACCACCTTACCAGTCAACCTGGGCCCTACCTTTTCAAAGGAAATGGTTTTGGATGCCAGACGTGCTGCTGTAAATGCATACACATCCCGACCGTGAAAGGTATAAGATTGCCCTGAATCTTTCCGCCGGTTAGCCACTTCATCAATCTCTCTGATCTCTTTTATACCCAATTGTTCGGCAACCAGGGTCAACGTACCATTGTCTGGTGTTACAAAATAGTGCCCCGAGTTGGTCAGCAGCACAACCGACTTACGGACCGTCCCAACACCCGGATCCACCACCGAAACGAAAACGGTACCCTTTGGCCAGTAAGGAGCTGTTTGCATCAACCGATAGGACGCTTCCCAGATATTGTAAGCCGGGATTTCGTGGGTTACATCATGAATTCTCAGATTTGGATCAATTCCGATTGCCACACCTTTCATTGCCGAAACAGCACCATCCTTTAAACCAAAATCAGACTGAAATACCAGAATACCATTTTGGCCGAAAGCCGGGAGATTAAGAATAACGAGAGCATAAGTCAGCCAGAGGAAGCCTTGGAGACCTCTAAGTCTTTTCATACACCAATGTTTTAAGAAATGGGTGATCGCAAAAATACAAACTTGCTTCCCAATTGTGGCATGGCTTTTTGAACCAAAATCAAGTATAAAAAACACAACCTCAATTTTAACAGCTCCATATGACAGTTATAGGGGAATTGATCAAAAAGGCCATCGACATTTCGGGTACATTCACATCGAACCCTGATCCGGTAAGCGAACAGGAACACGCACTAAGAAAACTGCTGGATACTGCAAAATTAACTGCATTCGGGAAGGCCCACCACTTCACAGAAATATTGGAATCCGACGACATTATTACTTCCTTTCAGAGCAAAGTCCCGGTTCATGATTACGATAAGATATTTGGAAACTGGTGGCATTATCTCCTCGAAGGCCACCAGAACGTAACCTGGCCAGGCGGTCAACCTTACTTTGCACTGAGCAGCGGCACTACCAGCCACAGCAAGCACATTCCGGTTACGGAAGACATGCTGGCCTCCATAAGGAAAGCAGGGATCACCGAGATCACCAATTTGAAAGCATTTGACCTGCCCGGAGAATTTTTCACAAAGCAGATTCTTATGCTTGGCAGCAGCACCAACCTGATCGAAAAGGACGACCACAAGGAAGGTGAAATCAGCGGTATAAGCGCAGGCAATCTGCCCGCCTGGTTTGGAAGCTTTTACAAGCCCGGACGAGAAATTGCTGCCATTTCGGATTGGGACGAAAAGGTTAAGAAAATTGCCGAGCAGGCAAAGGATTGGGATATCGGATGTATTTCCGGAATTCCTTCATGGGTGGAGCTGATGCTGAAGGAAGTAATCAATTATCACAAAGTGGATAATATTCATGAGATATGGCCAAACCTGATGGTCAACACAACTGGCGGAGTTGCTTTTGAACCTTATCGAAAAAGTATTGAGAAATTACTTGCCCGCCCGTTGGTCTATATCGACACCTATCTTGCGTCCGAAGGATTTATTGCCATTCAAAATCGGCCCGACACCCAGTCGATGGCCCTGTTTCCGGACAACGGAATTTTCTACGAGTTTGTACCGTTTACGCCTGAACATGTAGACGAAGACGGGAATGTAAAACAGGATGCTACGGTGCTGTCCCTGGCAAATGCATTGGAAAATGAGGAATACGTGTTACTGATTTCAACGGTAGCTGGTGCCTGGCGATATATGATCGGTGATACCGTAAAAATAACGGATAAGGAAAGAGCTGAAATTATGATCACGGGCCGCACCAAACACTACCTGAATGTGGTGGGCTGTCAGTTATCGGTAAATCAAATGAATAACGGGCTGCGCGAAATTGAAAAAGAATACGATGTAGTGATCAAGGAGTTTATTGTCGCTGCCGTACATCGTGATGAAGAATACATTCACAAATGGTATCTGAGCTGTGACAAAACCGCCGACGAGATGAAGGTTGCAGCATCGCTGGACAGGACCTTGTGCGCCAACAATAAAAACTACAACGTGGCAAGATCCCGGGCACTTCGGGGCGTGGAGGTATCGCTGATACCAGAGGAATTATTCTACAGATGGAGTGAAGAAACAAAAAAACTAGGTGGTCAGGTGAAAATCCCGAGGGTAATGAAGGAAGAGGATTTTCTGGAATTTGGCCGTTTTGTTGAGGCTGCTTTGGCGAAATAACCGGCTGATTCCGATCCAGATGGTACAGTTTAGCACCTGATAGCAAAGGCGCTAAATTTTTTCTTCCAACAACCTGACCTGCTCCACAATGTCATCAGGTGACAGATAGAGCCTTGCTATTTTATCCTTGTATTTCTGTGGCAGTTCGGCATGGTGAAGGATAAAATTTTTAGTTTGCAAAATGTAAGAGCCCAGTCCATGGTTTACGGCAAAAGTATCCGCCACACGCTCCGCTTGTCTGATATATTGGGTGGAAAACAGATATCCCAACCCAAATGAGATCATACCGCTTATACTTCTGCTTTCGTAATCCATAATATGCCCAAGTTCATGTCCCAGCCATCCGATCATAATGTCTTTGGGAATCTGATGAATAGGAATTGCGGTATGCGTAAGGCGAAACAATGCGCTGATTTTGATCTTGTAAGCCCTTTTCCCCTTCAATAGTGCCTTAAAATCAGGCTGCGCCAGCATGACCGACTTTTTAATTTTTTGCTTAAATACGAATTCGATCGGTGTCTGTTGTAATTCGGGGTAAAACGAGAGTGCTTTTAAAATCTCGGTTTCAATTACTTTTGGAATTTTCTTGTGGGTTCTTAACGGATCGGCAGCAACATTATCCAGCATAATGATATCAAATGATTAATGCTCGTAGCTAACAAAACCATTCCAACCCGGTCATTGCTTCTCTTTAATGAGTTGTTTGGCGTCCAGTTTCCGAATGATCTCCTTCTTATTAAACAACAATCTCCATAACGCAAACGGAAACTCCTGGTCTTCCATGCAGATTCTACACACCGGCTTGTCGGTAGCCACCGGCACATTGTATACCAACAGCGTGTCACTCAATTGCTGGACATTGTCGCTTGCTGGGGAGTTATTTTTAGCACTGTATAAATAAGCCTCAAACAACTCAATTTCTTTGGGTGCAAGATTTTTATTTTGTCGTGCATCCGCTCCCAGGAGCTCAATATGAACACCATACTCTTTCTGTAGAGCAGCGATAACTGCGATTTGCCCGAGGTTTCTACACAACTCTCTTGCTTTATCCGGATTTCTGGCCAACTCATTGGCCAGGGTTTTCTCTGCTATTTGCGCTATTTTTTTGCCCCATTCATCAGCGGAATATATGAGCTGCGTATTGGTAACCCTTTTTATTTGCGATGATTTTATTTCGCGGGAGAGTTCTTTGGTATTTTCAAGCCGCTTGGAATTGCAACTGACTATCCATAAAGAAATGAAGATGACAATGATTACATTTTTCACTTTGATGTCGCTTTGTTTAATAGTCCGGATAATCTTAATAAAAACATCGGTTCCGGTTGCCAAAGATACCACGGATCCATTCAGATCAATGCAAATGTGATCTTCCGGCCTAAATTACTTCCATCCCCGGCTTAATTTTCTGGCCTACAGGTTTATCTCCTAAGCTGATTCAAAGCGATGGAAATTAGCCTTCCTACCCGTAAACAGCAAAGCCCGTAGAAACATTCTACCAAAACGCCATTCCGATTTCAGAACTGAATTCCGTATCTTTGTGCCCCAATAATGAGTAGATACCTATCATGCAAGATAAATTAGAAGCCATAAAAGAACGTTTCGAGGAGGTTTCGCAACAAATCATTCAACCCGAAATTGTCTCTGACTCTACCCGCTATTCCAAGATTAGCAAGGAATACAAGGATCTTGGAAAGATAGTGGATCAATACACCATATATCAAAAACTGCAAAAGGATATTCTCGGCACCAAAGAGCTCATAGATACTGAAAAGGACGAAGAGCTTCGGGAAATGGCAAAGGAAGAGCTGAACGATCTTTTGCCAAAAATGGAACTGCTTGAGCAGGTTATCAAAGAAATGCTCATCCCCAAGGATCCCAACGACAGCCGGAATATTATTCTGGAAATCAGAGGTGGAACCGGTGGTGATGAAGCGGCGATATTTGCGGGGGATTTATTCCGTATGTATCAGCGCTTTTTTGAAAAAATGGGCTGGCGCTCCTCTATTATGGATTTTACGGAAGGAACCAACGGAGGCTACAAGGAGATTATCTGTAAGGTGGAAGGAGAAGATGTTTACGGAAAAATGAAATTTGAATCCGGTGTGCATCGTGTACAGCGTGTTCCGCAAACGGAGTCCCAGGGAAGAATACATACATCAGCCGCTTCGGTAGCCGTATTGCCTGAGGCAGAAGAAGTGGATGTTCAGATTAATATGGGAGATGTCAGGATCGACACTTTTATGTCGTCGGGAGCCGGTGGACAATCGGTTAACACCACCTATTCAGCGGTAAGGCTTACACACATTCCATCCGGATTGGTTGTCAGCTGCCAGGATGAACGTTCTCAGCTGAAAAATAAAGAGAGAGCGCTAAGTGTGCTTCGCTCCCGTTTATATGAAATCAAACTTAAGGAGCACAACGATTCGGTAAGTTCCCAGCGCAAATCCATGGTGGGTAGCGGCGACCGGTCTGATAAAATCCGCACTTACAATTATCCGCAAAGCCGGATTACCGATCACCGTATCGGCTACACGGTGTACAACCTTCCGGCTGTAATGGAAGGGGACATTGCCGAATTTATTGAAAGACTGCGAATCGCCGAAAACGCCGAAAGGATGCAGGAAGGCGAGGCGGTTTAAGGGTATTAAATGACATGGGCGTTGCCTTCGGTTAAGGGGTTAAAGCCTTTCAGATTGTTGCAATTAGCAAGCCTGAAAGGCTCTAATTTGAATAGCCCCGGATACAATCCGGGGGATTATAAATATCGTCGCCTCCCGTAAATCAACCCTGAAAGGGTTGAACATAGATTATCTGGCAGGATACAATCCCGGATACGTCTTCGCTTTATAG
The DNA here is from genome assembly GCF_902506755.1 of Dyadobacter sp. 32. Lineage (GTDB taxonomy): Bacteria > Bacteroidota > Bacteroidia > Cytophagales > Spirosomataceae > Dyadobacter. The sequence continues at coordinate 4,288,418 of NZ_LR735258.1, forward strand.
GTCTCAAAAGCTTCCTTTTTGTGATAATTATCGCCAATAAAGGTGATCACTTCATGAAACTCTCTGGCTTTCATATAACCAGGCAGCGGCTGGATTATCTGAAATTTATCGTCCAGGAAAACAGTGGTTGGATAGCTGGGCTGGTTATTGGTGAGTGCCAGAGCGAGTTCATGGGTGCGGCCCTGGGAAGTGAATTTTTTACCTCCCAATGTAATCGTGCCCTTCTGCTCTGCATCCAGCTTTACGGCATAATATTTCTTATTTATATAATCGACAACTGCCTTATTCTTAAAAGTTTCGCGATCCATTACCTTACACCAGCCGCACCAATCGGTATACACATCGATCAGTACCTTCCTTGGGGCAGTCTGCATTTTGGCATAAGCCTGCTCTATGGTTAGCCATTGTATCTCTCCTTGGGCAATTTTGGCCGAATCTGATTTGAATCCGGTAAGCGCCAGCAGTATAAGAAAGAAAGTGGCAAAGGCCGATAAATGATTTTTCATGCTGTTTTCTTTATACTCATAAACGTAGATATCTGCAAAATAATTTTAGATCCATACAACGCTGGTGAGTATGCTCGGCAAAGACCCTGCATCCTGGCGATCCTCCCACAGCAGGGGTAGTTCACACGGAACCGGTCATTTTTGAGAAAAGGCGTTATTCCGGAAGATAGTCTTACAGCTCAGATTCAGGAATACGCTTAGGCTCTGTTTTACCTTTGGCCAGAGAGACCAATACACCACCGACAATAATCAACAACATTCCTGCGAGGATCGAAACAGAAGGGAACGCCTCCCCCATTAAAAATCCGATGAGTGTTGAAAACAATATATTGGAATAACCAACCACTGCCACCCTTCCGGCTTTATCATAGGTAAATGACTGTGTCAGCATTTTTTGTCCTATTAATGCGGTTAACCCCAAAGCCAGAAAGGCAAGCCACTGGAGAATGTTATCCGGCCAGCGGAACGTGCCAATCAGGAAATCGAGACCTTCAACCGGATAATAGGTGCCCACAAGCATCGACAAAATGGGCATCACAATCCCGCTTAACATAAAGGAAAGAATGATGGCACGGGAATCATAAACCCAGCCGAGCTGACGGATGGATAAATAAGAAACGGCAGTCAATACCGCATTGCCCAAACCAAGCGCATTATCGCTCCAGGATATAGACAAGTCTGGGCGAAATACCAGCAATATACCGGCAAATCCTATAAAGATCGCCGCCCACTCCTTTTGGTTTAAAGTTTCTCCGATCAGCAGCCAGGAAAATAATGCGAGAAAGATGGGGTAAGTATATTGATAGGTGGAAGCTCGCCCGAGCCCCAATGTCTGAATTGCATAAAAAAGGAGATACAGCGAAAGTGTACCCACAACACCCCGAAAGATCAGCAACCCCAACTTCCCACCACCCTTTTGTTCTAATGGCCGCTTCCTTATACTGGATAAAATAAATACAACGCCTACAATGTTGCGGAAGAAAACAAGCTGAACAATGTGAAATTCTTTACCGATATGTTTGGATATGGCCGAAGTCAGCGAGAAGAAAAACGCGGCTCCGAGCATAAGAAATATTCCTTTCTGCGACTCAGGGAAGGTAATACGACGGAAAACAGAGGTTATCAAAACTATATTTTTGTCCAAAGATACGTATTCATCATTCTTAATAAACATTTGCGTTCGGCTACATACCTGGTACAGGAATTCTTGCTGTCCGGTTTAAAACCAGTGTTTTCAAGATTTAATTTCTACCTTTGCAAAACTTTGGTGCCAGAAACCCGTTTCATACCGGGCCTTTGGCTTAATAGGGAATCCCATCAATAGGGAGCTGTCCCCGCAACTGTAAAGTCCATAACAGGATGATCCTCAACTTCATAGCCACTGGGGTAAATGATGGGATGATTAAATGATTGAATAACAAGTTTGAGTCAATCATCAAAACATTCACTCGTTCAAAATTGCCCACCCCCGGGAAGGCCACGGATCATCGGACGAAGCCAGGAGACCTGCCAGAAGAGATACAATGTTTCGGTTTTCGGAGGAAAAACAAGAAACAATTATTGGACATTTTGCTCTAGGGGTGACTTACTACTGGTTTCGTACTGCGTTTTGCGTAACGATTGGATTTTTAACAACCAAAAATCTGATGGCTCAAAAGGATACAATTCTTTTGAAACCCGTTATTGTAAAAGGATTTGTGCCGGAAAGATTTATGAGCGGACTCAAAATCCAGAAGATCGATTCAGCAACCCTGCTCTCTTTTCGCTTTCAAAATATCAGCGACCTGCTTTCGCTCAATACGCCCATTGCTTTCAAAAGTTACGGCCCGGGGCAGCTTAGCACCGCGTCGTTTCGGGGAACGTCGGCCAATCATACAGCCGTAGTGTGGAACGGGCTCAATATCAATTCACCAACACTTGGCCAAACTGATTTTTCCACGATACCTGTTGCAGGCTTCGACCAGTTATCCGTCCAATATGGCTCTGCGGCAAGTGTAGTAGGGACCGATGCGGTGGGCGGGAGTATTTTGCTGAACAGTGCGGCACAAGATCCGGGACTGGATATAAGCCTGGGTAGACAACAAGAAAGTTTTAGTAATAATCAGACACAATTTGTTGCCAGGTACGGTGCCTCGATGGGTGCTACTGGGAGTATTTCAGGTAAAACGGCACTTTATGACGGCAGGATGAACAATCGTTTTCCATATTTGGAGCGGCGTGGGTATATGGTGCTCCCTTCCGAAACGTTTCAGAAAGGATTCATCCAGGATGTCTTTTTAAAAGGTAAAAACCAGGGATTACTCTCAGCGCACCTGTGGCTGACCGACAATGAACTGACCACCGTTCCAGAAAAGCTATCCGGACGCGAGCGAACAAAGACCACTTCCTATCGGAGCATGGTCAAGTATGATTTCCGGGAGTGGACGGTAAGGGCCTCCTGGGTAAGGGACAAGCTGTATTTTGCCAAAGGCGATTACTCCAATGAGGACAAAGCCATCACGGATAAATTCACATTTAGAGCAGAAAAAGCCTTCCAATATCGGTTGGGTTCTGCCAGTCAGATTGATATCCTTGCCGGAGCCGAATGGTCCTTGTTCCGCACCCGGGTTGAAGGTTACGGGGAGCCCGTAATCACAGAGAACCGCGAAGACCTTTTTTTACTCTCCCGATTACATGCCACAGACCGCTGGCTGGTTTCTCTTAATCTCAGGCAAGCTTTTGTCACCCGGTTCAGCCCACCTCTTACACCGGCAATCGGAACAGAATATCAATTACTGCGCGGTACAAGACATTTTGTAAAAATCCGGGCATCTCTGGCCAGAAGCTACAGGGTGCCCACTTTGAATGAGAGATACTGGGAGGTGCTGGGAAATCCGGATATCAGACCAGAAACCGGATGGAACAAAGAAATAGGGATTGATGAGCGATTCCAGATCAATGGCAGTCACGCATTCAGCGCATCTGTATCTGGCTATCACAATCGTATCAGAGACTGGACATACTGGGATCCTGCAAAAGATTACCGCGTAGAAAATCTCCAGCAGGTTCTGTCGAGAGGGATAGAGGCCAGGCTAGGCTGGGATTATCGGGCAAATGGATGGAAAGCCGGTGGAACAATAGGATACGCCTACACAAGAAGTTCACAAGAAAAAGCATACGATGCTTATTCCAGAGATGTAATCGGCAAACAGCTCGTGTATGTTCCCTTACACAATGGCAATTTCAATGCCTTTGTATCCTACAAAAACACCCGCATTTCGGCTCAAATGTTAGGTATAAGCAGACGTTTCAACACATTTGACAATTCCGGGTCCCTTGACGGATATGCCCTGGTAAATCTGGTAACCGAAACAACAATGGACTTCAATTACGTTAAAATAAGAGTTCAGGGACGAATGGATAATATTACCGATGCCTTTTTCCTCAACGTTAGAAACAATGCAATGCCAGGCCGGAGCTTTTCGATCAACTGTCTGTTGACCTACCACAAACGCTGATTGCACCAATTGATGACTATTTATATAAACTGATTTTTTTTACCATAATTAATAAACGATGAAAAAACAATCCGGAAGTATTCTATTAGCCACGTCTCTGGCACTTATTGCCTGGTCATGTAATCAAAAAGATCCCGAAGCAAAAGGCGATTATGTGCAGGGCGTATTTGTGGTTAACCAGGGCAATTTCTCAGATAATAATGGAACAATTTCCTTTTTTAATCGCGAGGATAAGGAGGCACAGTTGGACGTATTTTCTGCAGCAAACGGTCGTACTATTTCGGGAGGACTCACCGACTATGCCGAAATTGACGCAAAAGGTATATTTCTTGTAGATAAAGACCAGGGGACGGATCTGATAGAGATCGTTGAATCCGGCACCATGAAGTCCGTGGCGACGATCAATAAAGATGTGGCAAACCCACAGCATGTAATTAAAGTTGGCAGCAACAAGGCATATGTATCCTGCTGGGGTGAGTTAAACTCGGATTATTCCTACAAGGATGGGTACATCCTGGCGGTTGATCTGTCTACAAACACCGTTACCAAGACCATCAAAACAGGCAAAGGCGTGGGAATTCTCAGGCTGATCAACAACGAAGTGTATGCACTCAACGCAGAAGGATCAACCGTCACGATCATTGATCCCGCCACAGATGCAATAAAACAAAGTCCCGAAATTGGTGATTCACCTGTGGGGCTGGAAGCCGATAACAATGGAAAGCTTTGGATACTTTGCCGCGGCAAATATGGAGACTGGAGTAAACCGGGTGACCTGGGAACCCAGCCCAAACTGGTTCGTTTAAATGCGCAAACGAAGGCTATTGAAGAAAAATATAACCTTGGAGCGCTCTCCGCGTCCAAACCCAGTCTCCTGACAATTACATCAAACAAAAGCACTTTGCTTGTTGGGTTTCAAAACAATGTTTACGCCTTCGCCACCACGGCCGCATCTTTTCCATTGACTACACCTTTGATCAAAAGATCCGGAACATCACTCACGGCCCTAGCCGTGGATCCATCTCAAGGATTATTGTATATCGGCTCCACACCGGGCTATAAGCAAGCAGGCTATGTTGTGAGATATCGCTCTGATGGAAACGTGGTAGACTCCATTAAAGTAGGAATTGCACCAAAAGAGCTGGCATTCAAGTAATACTTGCCCGCAGGGAAGGTCGATGAGATATTAATTTCATCGGCCTTTTTCATGCACAAATTGCCTCTTATTATACTAAGGCGTGTTACAGTTACTTTTGAAAGGCTTATCTTGGCATTTTGAATATTCCGGCTCCTGTGCAACGGATCAAATCAATTTGCAGATATGTTTCGAACGGTAACGCATTTTATAATATTTTGTTTAGTTCTTCTGAGTTTCAGCCCTGCTATTTCCCAGTCACCTTCTGAACGGGATAGGCCCTGGCTTAGTCAATATGCACAATATCGGGAAGATGGCGGTGTGTATGTCGTAAAACAGATTGACAAGGCGTGCCTTTCCTACGAGAGTTACCTGCTCGACAAAAACGGCACAAAGATTTCTCCATCTTTCAAGGATATTGGCCCATTCTCAAATGGTTTGGCCGAATTCGTCCCGCTCGGTGCAAATAACGAAAAGACTAGCCTGCATGGGTTCATCAACAGAAAGGGCAAGGTGGTTATCCCACCTATCTATGTTGGCACCGACATGTTCCGCAATGGCAAAACCTGGGTCATCTATAGCGCTGGCTCCCAGTATGGATTATCGTACATTGATACCACCGGAAAAGTCATGTACAAGATCCCTATCCAACACTATAAAAATGATTTTCTGACCAAAAACGCGTCGGTTGATTTTGTGTGCAACTACGACACCAAGGAGGATATTATCTGGTGGAAAAAAGGTAAAATCTTTCTGTTAAACTGGAATTTCAGCCCTTATATTGAAGCCGAAATAAAGAAGTCCAAAGGGATTTATCATTTTCTTTACGAAGGTAAATATGGCATCATCGACAAAAATTTCATTTTAAGGGTACCTGTAGCCCTGGACGACATCGACCCCGAGTATAAGTTCTCGGGACAAGGACTCGAACGGGTAAAATACGGCGACAGATATGGTTTCATTAATGTTTTCACAGGAGATCTTGTTACACCCTTCGAATATTCCGACACACGGAAACCAACAAACGGACTGTTTTGGGTCAAAAAAAATAATAAATGGGGATGTATCGATAAAACAGGAACAGTGAAAATTCCTTTTCTGTACGACGAAGCTTCCGGTTTTACCCGCGAAAACCGGGCAGCTGTGGCCATCAATGGAAAATTCGGGCATATTGATAAAAGTGGGAAAGTCCGTATCCCACTCCAATACCAGTTTGCCTCTTATTTTAACAATGGCGTATCAATGGTCCGTGTGAAAGATAAATATGGCTTTATCGACAGCACAGGCACGCTCGTAACAGAGATTAAGTACGGTGACGCTCATCCTTTCGACAGGAAAACAACCTTGGTAGAAAGGTTTGGCCTACGCTATGAACTGACACTCAAAGGCCACGAAACCTTTATCGGGTTTTCCGATGAATGGAAGGGGATATTTATTTTAATTGGTTTTTTACTCTTCGTAGCCTTTAGCAACTTTCTGTTCAAAAGAGCTCAGAAAAAAGGTCTGACCAAATAAACAGCCAGACCTCAATCAAAAAAGCCAGCGTCAAACGGGCTGGCTTGGTTATTTTATCTGATTATTTCAATCACTTGAAAAACCCTTGCGGATCCGGCATTTTGGCCTTCAGCATTTCTACAAAATCGATATTGATTCCACTAAAATCCAACACTCGGCCTTTGTGCAGATGCTCCCATGACTTCTCATGTTCATTGAGGTTAAATTGCACAAGCGCCATGTTGTACTGCCCGAGCGCATAGGTAGAGTCCAGCCCTACTGCATGTTCAAGCAACATTTTCGCCTCTTCCAAGTCCTCCTGACGGTTGGTAATGGCATACAGTTTAAGATCAACCGTGGAGAGATCCACCAGTAACGGCACATTGTTACCCGAGATATTGACGCCCTTGGTAAGCATCCGCTTGGCATCTACCCAGCTTTCTCTCTGGTAGCTGACCACCCCAAGCCCCCAATACGCCTCAACATTTTTATCGTTCAGCAAATTGGCAAGGTTAAAACGGTAACACGCTGTGTCCAGAGAGCCTTCCTGCAGATATTCCCATGCACGGGCAGAGAAAAAACTGCTCGCCTCATCTCTACTCGAGAATGATTTATCACAATCGCTCAGGAACTTAATTTCTTCATCGATTTGCTCCGAAGTTTTGGTGCCGCCGCCGTATAAAGGCAGTACACGCTTGTCCTTGAGCTCAAGTGGTTTTTTTTGGGCAATGTTGGTATCGGAGCTAAGTCCTGCACTTGCCAAATGTGTCTCCTGGGCTATACTAACGGCAGGAACGAAGAGAACAAGCCAAATAACAAAGTATGATTTCATAGAAACTTTAATAGAGAAACAGGTTTTCTATTGTCCAAGTTAAACGGAATTATCCGAATTGTATTGCATTACCTTTTTTTAGTTCGCGATGAAGCCCCCCGTCTGGCTCGAGAATCCTTTTGATTAAACTTAGAAGGAGGCCTGTAGGCCTTCTTTTCGTGAAAAGCTCCAAGGAAAGTGGGGTCCTCTTTTCGCTTCTGATTGTCAATTTCCCGGAGCATATCCTGCATTTCATTCCGGGGCGTTTCCATCATTTCGATCTCAGCGGGCAGCTTGGTCCTGGGTATTTCCATCCTGATCATCTTCTCGATTTTTCGGATATGATATTCATCGGCGAAGGTCATAAAGGTTATCGCCTGCCCCACATGATTGGCACGTCCTGTCCGCCCGATCCGATGCACATAATCCTCGTACATGAGCGGAACGTCAAAATTAATTACATGACTTACCTCCGTGATGTCTATTCCGCGGGATACCACATCCGTAGCCACCATCACCCGTACCGAACCTTCCCGAAACGCCTCCATAGCATTGGTTCGGGTATTTTGCCCCTTATTGGCGTGTATTACGCGTAAAGCATCCTCCCTCACCACCCTTCCCAGCAGATACTGATGAACCAGGCCTGCTACTTCCCGGCTCCGGGTAAAGATCAGTACACGGTTAAATACCTCCTCGTCACGTAACAAATGTGACAGCAGATTCATTTTGGTGTGAAAATTGGGCAGCTCGTAAAGGGTTTGAGAAACCATTTCGGCCGTAGTGGCTTGCGGAGTAACTTCAATCCGCGTCGGGAATTCGAGAAACTCATGTGAAAGGCGCTCCACTTTTTCAGAAAAGGTTGCCGAGAAAAGCATATTCTGGCGCTTTACCGGTATAATTTCAAGCAATTTCCGGATCTGTGGCATAAATCCCATGTCCATCATTTTATCTGCTTCGTCCAGAATCATGACATTGAGATGCTTCACCGTAACCTCCTCCCTAAAATACAGATCCATAAACCGGCCCGGTGTTGCGACGATGATATCCACACCGTCACGAATGGCCTCAATCTGCGATTTAGGGCCCACTCCACCAAACAGTACCACCGTGCGGATGTCGGTGTACTTACTTAATTGAATGATGGCTTCGGATATTTGCATGGCCAGTTCACGGGTTGGAGCCATGATCAATGCCCGCGCGTGCTGTCCCTGCGCATACTTGATCCGCATCAACAGAGGCAACGCGTACGCCGCCGTCTTTCCGGTACCCGTTTGGGCAATTCCTAAAATATCCTGCCCGGCGAGGGCGAGTGGTATAGCTTGTTCCTGTATAGGTGTTGGCGTAGTATATCCTGCTTCTTCAATGGCGTTGAGTAATTGGCGGTTAAGCTTGAATTGCTCAAAAGTATTCTGGGTCGTCTCCATTTCGCAAAGGTACAAAAACAAAAACCCGTAAGCACAATTACGCCTTTACAACCTGATCAACCATAGATCCTGAACCTACATAAAGGGGTGAGCGCTGATGGAAAGATGTGGGTATGATATCCAGGACGGGGCCAAAACCATCGCTTGCTTTACCTCCCGATTTTTCAGCAATAAAGGCCAGCGGGTAACATTCGTACAGCAGGCGTAGTTTACCCTTAGGGTCCTTAACGGTGGAAGGGTAGAGATAAATTCCGCCTTTCAAAAGATTTCGATGAAAGTCCCCCACCAGTGAGCCTATATACCGGGCGCTGTACCCATTGTCTTTACAGAAAGTGATATAATTCTGGACAAAAGAAGGGTAACCATTGTAATGTCCTTCATTGACGGAATAAATTTTCCCTTCAGACGGAGATGAAATATGCTTGTGTGACAAAATAAATTCCCCAAGAGAATGGTCATAGGTAAAACCATTGACACCTTCTCCTGTGGAATACACCAACATTGTGGATGAGCCATAGAGAATATATCCGGCGGCGACCTGCTTACGCCCTCCCTGGAGGAAATCCTTCGTAGAAGCAGGGCCGTTAACAGGCGTAACCCTGCGATAAATGGAAAAAATCGTCCCGATCGACACATTTACATCGATGTTGGATGAACCGTCGAGCGGATCCATAGCCACCACATACTTCCCGTGATCATTCCCGGTGTGGATGATGTCCTCATCTTCCTCCGAAAGTATTGCGCATACTTCCCCGCCATTTTTAAGCGCCCTGATAAACCTGATGTTGGCTACAATGTCCAGCTTCTGCTGGTTTTCTCCCTGAACATTTTCAGTACCATTTCCACCCGCAATATCCACCAGCCCTGCCCTGTTGATCTCCCGGCTGATAATTTTGCCTGCGAGCGCAATATCACGCAACAATTGAGAGAGCTCTCCGGTTGCATACGGATAAGAGCTTTGGCTGGCCATGATAAACCGGTCAAGCGTAACACCGACAGGTAAAGCGAGTTCTTGCGCGGTTTTTGGGCTCATGATGGTCCATCATTTAAGGTAAATATTTTTACTGATAGGAAATTTACATATGTGAATGGCATATTTCAAAGCGTGTTTAACTAATAATTTATTTTAATAATTAATATAATTTTACACCAATTAAATAAAAATATAATCCTAAGGGACAAGTAGTTGTAAAATCGTCCTATTGCACTATTTGAATTTAACCGAGGCCCAGAAACCCGAATGGTAGATCCGCCAACGATCTTTTTATAAATTGTTTTTATTTTTCTTCCATTTACGTCGAAATCCTAATCATTAGTATATATGCGAATTGCTTCGAAAAAGCTTCATCTCATTTTTCTTCTCCTGACGGGTTATCCGGGATTGGCTCAGATGCAAAGGATCGTTGTCCCCCTTGGTGGAAATTCGTGGGTGTTGGAAGGGCGAGATGAACGAATCAAAGAAACCGGGGTTATCGGCTGGAATGACCCAGATGCCACGATTCAAACCTATGTGTATGTGGCCAAGCCGGGAAATGTCAAGTTGTATCTTACAGCAAATGTGACTGGTAAAAGTAGCGTAAGTGTAACGATTCAGAGAAAATCGACGGAGATAGTCCTGGATAAGACGGGCCTGGCTGATTATTACATGGGTGAATGGGTTGTCAGCAAATCAGGCTATGTGAAGATCGAAATGAAAGGCTTATCGAAAACCGGCGAAACATTTGGCACGCCTAGCCATTGGATCATGGAAGGAACTGCTATTGATGAAAAGGCGTCTTTTGTAAAGGATAACAAGGACAACTACTTCTACTGGGGACGGCGCGGCCCTTCGGTTCATGTAAATTACCCTGTGCCTGCCGATGAAAAAGTGGAATGGTTTTACAACGAAGTGACCGTTCCTGAAAACCAGGATGTAATCGGATCTTATTTTATGGCCAATGGATTTGGAGAAGGCTACTTCGGCATGCAGGTCAATTCGGATACGGAAAGACGGATCCTGTTTTCGGTATGGAGCCCATATAAAACAGATGACCCAAAATCCATTCCCCCCGACAAACAAATAAATATGTTAAAAAAAGGCGAGAACGTATATACAGGTGAATTCGGAAATGAAGGTTCGGGTGGGCAAAGTTATTTGAAGTACAACTGGAAGGCCGGGAGTACCTATCGGTTTCTTTTACAGGGAAAACCATCGGGTGATAGCTCCACCACATACACGGCATATTTCTACCCTCCGGAGACAGGCAAGTGGACCCTTATTGCCAGCTTCAAACGGCCCAAAACCGAGACCTATCTGAAGCACCTTCATTCATTTTTGGAAAATTTCATCCCTGAAACCGGCGATACTGGCCGCAGGGTCTATTTTGGCAATCAATGGGTTTACAACACATCGGGAAAATGGAGGGAGCTAAACAATGCTAAATTTTCAGCGGATGCAACCGCAAGAAAAGGATACCGAATGGATTATGCAGGAGGAGCGGAAAAGAATCAGTTTTATCTTCAGAATTGCGGCTTCTTCGACGGGCCTACCGCAGTGGGAAGTGAATTTGAGAGGGAGAAAAAAGATAATTTTCCACAAATTGATCTGGAATCTTTACCCTAAGTACGAGGTGGCCATTATAGAAAGAAGTGCGCTCCTCAAAGGAAACGCACTTCTTTGTTTTTATCATGCAATACTGTAAACGTTCAGATTTTCCCTCACAGCCATCGCAAAGCCCGGTAACTGGTTGAGATCGGTGCCCCAAAGTGCCTGGTCGCTCATGACCCTGTGCGCCAGATCCGCCGGCGAAGAGGCTATTTTCCACTGGGCATCAAAATACGCTGCAGAGTCACACCGAATAGGATAAGGCTGTCCATTACGTTCCCCGAAATAATTGCCATCATTTTCGGACACGGGCCTCATAAATTGAAGGAACGCAGCAAAACCTTTTGCAAAAAGTGCCGGAACCTCATCGCTATGTTTATAGTGTTTTAGCAAGGTAGGAACGTTGCGCATTTTCATTTTGGCAGTGTACTGCACCGTAATATCAATGAGCAGGTGGCGGATAAACGGATTACGGAAACGGTCAAGAACCTGATTGCCAAACTCGCGGGCGCGTTCCAGATCCAGCTCGTAAGGAATGGCCGGTGCCAGTTCATTCAGCATCACATCGGCAATATACCGGGCTGTTTCGGGCGTTTCCATTGCCTCGCGAACGGTGTCCAGTCCATGCAGGAAACAAAGTCCCGATGCAAGCGTATGCGTTCCATTCAACAACCGCAGCTTCAACTCCCGAAAAAGATCAATATTGGGTTCGATCACGACACCTTTGTCGGCCGGCGCAAAACTCAAAACAGATTTCACATGCTCGTCGCCTTCGATGGCCCATAAGCTGTAAACCTCCGAAGCTATCAATAAAGCATCTTTAAATCCTTGTCTGTCGGTCAGTTCCGATACGGTTTCAGCATCAGGCTTTCCGGGAACAATACGATCCACCAGCGAGCTACAGAAACGGTTACTAGTTTCGAGCCATTCGATAAAACCGGATTCCAGGTTGTGCCGGCGCGCTTGTTCAAAGACAATTTCACGCAGTTTTGGACCATTACCTACGATCAGTTCGGTAGGCACAATCACCATACCCGACTCATCCGTACCGCCGAAAGCTTTATAACGTTCGTACAAGTAAGCAGTCAGTTTACCTGGAAAAGATGCAGGAGGTGTAGCATGGATGTCGTCCTCAACAAGTTGAATACCCACTTCGGTTGTATTCGAAATAGCGATCCGTATTTCCGGGTTGTGCGCACATTTCAATATTTCTGCCCAATCACTACTGGCAGCAAGCGTCCGGCTTATGGCCGTATTGATCACGATTTCATCTATTTGTTTACCGTTCTCAATGCCTCGGATGCTATGGGAAAAGATATTCTTTTGTAACCCAAATGCATCCACACCTCCCTGACTCGTGGATTTCACCACCACAATTCTTCCATTAAAAATGCCCTGCTGGTTGGCCTTGTTTACAAAATAATCAGGCAACCCTCTCAGAAGGACGCCTGTCCCAAACTGTATGATTTTTTCAGGTAACGAAAGTAAGTTTTTATAATCGGGTAAAATGGCAGGCTGCTGAGCCAATAGTTCCGGAGAAAGCTGTGGTAAGGACATTTGTGGTAAATTTCGTGTTTGAAGTAATGACGTAATTATGAAAGGATAACCCCTAAAAAAACAGACGCCGGTGTGGCGTCTGTTTTGGAATATGGTAATGGATGTCGAATAATCTCAGGCATTCAGCGTCACAAAACCGCTCTCTTCCTTTTCGCGCTTTTCCTCAGGAAAAACAAACTGGATCGGATGGGAGACTTTCTCCGGCAGCAAGGCCAGCTCCAATACTTCTTCCACTTTATCTACATAGAAGAATTTTAGATCCTGAATATAATTCGCAGGCACTTCTTCCACGTCCTTACGGTTTTTGGCACACATGATAATTTCTTTCACACCCGCTCTGCGCGCAGCCAGAATTTTCTCCTTAATCCCGCCAACCGGCAATACTTTTCCACGCAAGGTGATTTCACCGGTCATCGCCAGAAACGGACGGATCTTACGCTGGGTAAATATGGATGCCATGGATGTGATCATGGTGATCCCTGCCGACGGACCGTCTTTGGGAACAGCACCTGCAGGTACGTGTACGTGCAAATCATAGTGGTTGAATATCCGGTAGTCAATATCAAGGCTATCGGAATGCGCTTTGAGGTACGAAAGTGCGGTAATTGCCGACTCTTTCATCACATCGCCCAGCTGACCGGATAAGGTGATCCCTCCTTTGCCACGGCTCAGGCTGGTTTCAATGAAAAGAATTTCACCCCCCACCGATGTCCAGGCAAGCCCTGTAACTACCCCAGCCGTATCATTATCCTGATAAAGGTCTTTATCAAAAATCTCGGCACCCAGGTATTTTTCTACGTGTTCGATCTTAATCGTTTTAGGATAATCCTGATCCATGGCAACCGACTTGGCTACCTTACGAACCAGCGTTCCCACTTTCTGTTCCAGATTACGGACACCTGATTCGCGGGTATAACCTTCGATCACACGGGTAAGTGCAGCATCATCGATTTTCACATCTGTTGATTTCAAGCCATGATCCTTACGTTGCTTTGGTACCAGGTAACGTTTGGCGATCTGGAGTTTCTCTTCGATCGTGTAACCCGTCATTTCGATGATCTCCATACGATCACGAAGCGCCGGATGAATCGTATCCAGGGCATTGGCGGTTGCAACAAATAGCACTCTTGACAAATCGTACTCCACTTCCAGATAATTATCTGTGAATGAGGAGTTTTGTTCCGGATCGAGTACCTCGAGCAAAGCCGAAGCAGGATCACCCCGGTAATCTGAGCTCACTTTGTCTATCTCATCCAGTATGAATACCGGATTGGCAGAACCCGCTTTTTTGATATTTTGAATGATCTTACCCGGCATAGCGCCAATGTAAGTCTTCCTGTGTCCGCGAATCTCGGCTTCGTCATGCACGCCGCCAAGGGCCATACGGATATATTCCCTGTTCAGGGATTTCGCAATCGATTTACCCAATGATGTTTTACCAACACCCGGAGGGCCGTACAAACACAAAATTGGTGCTTTCAGATTGCCTTTCAATTTCAATACTGCCAGATACTCGATGATTCTTTCCTTCACCTTTTCCAGACCGAAATGATCCGCATCCAGTACCTTTTGCGCACGCACAAGATCAAAGTTGTCTTTGGTGTACTCACCCCAGGGCAAATCCACAAGCGTTTCCAGATAATTGAGCGTCACAGGGTACTCGGGCGCCATGGGATTGATACGCTGCAGCTTATTAAGTTCTTTGTCAAAATGCAGCCTGACTGCCGGCGACCACTTCTTTGCAGCCGCTTTGTCACGGATATCATCCATGTCTCTTTCCGGGCTGTCGATACCTAGCTCGTCGTGCAATACTTTTATCTGCTGACGCAAATAGTAGTCACGTTGCTGCTGATCAATGTCCGAACTGGCCTTTGACTGGATTTCTCTTTTCAGTTCAAGCATTTCAATCTCCCGCATCATGTACTGCAGAAGAAGCGTTGCCTGTTTCTGTCCATTTTTTTCTTCAAGCAGCTTTTGCTTGTCGGCAACGTCCACATTGATATTCGACGAAAGAAAATGAATCAGAAAAATGGGGCTTTCGATGTTATCCAGGGCAATTCTGGCTTCCTGAGGAATCTCAGGATTCAAACGCATGATCTTGTGTGCACCGTCACGAAGGGATTGCAGCAGTGCCTTCGACTCCTTTTTGGTACCTGCGGAGAAGGTATCTGCTATGGCTTCAACCTGCGCGGTCAGATACGGATCTTCGTGTAAAATGGATTTGATCTCAAATCGCTGACGTCCCTGCACGATGATGGTTACATTTCCATCCGGTAAAGTAATCATCTTCAGGATGTGGGCAACCGTCCCAATCTTATAGAGATCTTCTGCCGTAGGGTCTTCCTTATTGGGCTTTGCCTGCGTCACAGCACCCATAATCCGCATGTTGATATCGGAATTACGGTATATCTTTTTAACAAGACGAATGGCCTTTTGCCGCACCACAGTGACAGGAATTACCATCCCCGGAAAAAGTACTGTTTGGCGGATTGGTAAAATGGCAAGCTCATTGGGCACTTCAAAAGGTTCATCGGAGCCGTCTGGGCCTCCGAGTGGTACAATTTCCAGGCTATCTAAATCCGAATCGGACACAAGAAGCCGACTATATAGGTCAGAAGGTTCAAATTTCATAGGCAGTCTGTCATAATGACAGATAATCTTTTCCCAATTTATAAATAATGACTTTCAAATGAAAGGGAATATATAAACAAAATAGCTGTGCCACCAGAAATATTGTCAGGCAGCAAGGGATGTTTGTTTCCCTAAAGTATTTGTGTTGTTTTACCTTTCTTAAATAAGAAGGTTTTGGTATCTGATGCGAATTTCAGATTGAACATATTCACCTGATCCTCAAAAGTTTCCATTAGGATACTGTTTTGCAGTTTCCAATTCTCTGTACTTCCCTTGAATGGTATCTCGAGATAAATCCAGGTAGCATCCGCTTCCTGCTCTTTTCCCAGATACTTTATCTCTGCTTTTTTTTGTGTTCCGGACAAGCTGAAATTTCTACGGATGTATCGCTCTACGAATGGGTTATTCTGATCCTTGTCGTTAATAAGAAACCTCCTCATACCATTGTCCTGAGATATCGCCTTTTCCAGATCATCCGTAAAAATCCGAATACTTATTTCAAACAATTGCTGCGAAGCATTGTACTGCATCTGCGTTACACTTACGTGATATTCATGAACAGAGGATGCCGAAAAAAGAATGAGGGAGGAAAGGAGGACGGAAAAATGGAGGATGGACAATAGGCCGGCTTTCAAGATTTTCGAAAATCTCCTGTCTCTAAAAAACGGCCAACGCATCAATTCTCCCTTTCCTCCTTCCCCCATTTTAGAATATTATTTTCCAAAAATCATTGAATATCGCAAATGCCATCAATCCCAAAAGGAGCACCATACCCACTTTTTGAGCGTTTTCGAGGAATGCATCGGAAGGTTTACGGCCTGAAATAATCTCGTACGACAAAATAATGGCGTGACCTCCGTCAAGTGCAGGAATAGGAAGCGCATTCATAAATGCCAGTACCATGGAGAGAAGACCCGTAAGACGCCAAAAATTCTGCCAGTCCCATTCCCCACCGAACATACGTGCGATACCTATCGGACCGCTAAGCGCTTTGGAGGCAGAAACCTCTCTGCGGAATATTTTTCCAAAACCTTTGATATTATTGTAAACAACACCAAAAGCTTCTTTGGTACCTTCCTGAATGGCCTCGTTAAGTGTGTAGTTAATCGTGGTAAAAGCGAGCAAACTTTCAGGACGAAGACCTACTGTACCTTCATTTGAAACCTTCACTTTGATGTTCGAGGGTTTCCCGTCGCGCTCAATGCCCAGGTCAATTTCCTGTCCCTTGTGTTTGGGCACTTCGTCCTGGAACTCATGATAAAACTGAATTGGCTTTGCATCAATGGCCACGATCTTATCCCCCACTTTCAGCCCGGCATCGGAAGCGGGCATGTCCGCAACCAATTCGCCTACCTTGAACGGCATGATTGGTTGAATAAACTTTCCCTTCTCCTCGGGATCAGATAGTTTCTCAATAAAGTTGTTGGGAATATCAATATTTACCTCTTTCCCATTCCGGCTTACGGTGTAGGAGCTATTGCTACCCAGGAAAACATCCGAGCTTATTACATCACGAAAATCAGAAAATGGTTTTCCATTTACTTTGGTGATTTTGTCGCCTGTCTGCAATCCAATCTGTTTGGCTAACTCTCCCGCCACGATCCCGTACTTATTTACTTCGTCTTTCAGAAGGATCTTTTCTCCATCCTTGTAAGCGATTACGATAAAGATAAACACCCCTACCACTACATTGACAATGATTCCGCCAAGCATTACGATCAGTCGCTGCCAGGCAGGCTTCGACCTGAATTCCCAGGGTTGGGGCTCTTTGTTCATGGCTTCGGTATCCATGGACTCGTCGATCATACCCGATATTTTCACAAAACCACCCAGAGGAATTGCCCCTATACCATATTCCGTCTCTCCACGTTGTATGCCAAAAATTTTTGGAGGAAACCCGATAAAAAATTTCTCAACCCGCATCCCGAACATTTTTGCCGCCGCCATGTGGCCCCACTCATGCAACCCCACCAATATAGACAAGCCTAAAATAAGCTGTCCTGCCATGATCAATATTTCTAACAACTGTCCTTTTTCCATTCAGGTTTTTCTATTCGTTTTTGGTTAATTTTTAATTTAGCAAAGAGGATGTTTGAGATAAAACGACCGACTACTTTAACGGATCAAACGCATCTATCTGATACAAACGTAAAAATATCAGGTAAAGTTAAGCAAAACCATTGGTTTCCTTATTTTAGGAATAGCGCCCGGACTTATCAACATCGTCATGAGGAAACACTGGCAATGTCGATTCCCATCATTCGCATGAGCTCCGAAGCATTGAAACTCCGGCAAATCCCCTGGTGCAGCTTGTAATCGAAATGCAGCTGTCCATTTTCAACATCGGAACGGAAATGGAAATTATGCACATAACTTTCATGAGCTCCCCATTCCCCAAGCTCAAGATCATGGGTCGACACCAGTCCGGCAGCATGTTTCTGGTGCAACTGACGTATCAGCGCTTCGGCACCTTTGTGACGATCCGCCGAGTTGGTTCCTTTCAAAATTTCGTCCAGAAGATAAAAAACAGGCGCATTGTCTTTTTCATCGGCCAATTCCAGTAATTGTTTCAGCCTTTTCAATTCTGCATAAAAGGACGAAGTGCTTTCTTCCAGCGAATCCTGCGTACGCATGCTGCTGAATACCCGCATGGGCGAACAACTGAAACTGGGTGCTGCAACAACGGCGCCCAGCTGGGCCAAAACAATATTAAGGCCCAGTGTCCTCAAAAATGTGCTTTTACCGGACATGTTTGATCCGGTGACCAGTATGGTCTGCCCAATTCCTTCCATCTTAAACGTGTTGCTGATTCGCTTGCTGGCAGGAATCAGCGGGTGCCCCAAATGCTCGGCATCGATGTATACACCATTTTGCCAGGTAACAAGCGGGATGGCATAATCAGGGTTGGCAAAAGCGTAGCCGGCAAGGCTGTTGATTGCCTCCGTATCTGCCAGCACACTTAACCAGCCTTCCAGTTCTGCCCGATGCGATTTTTTCCAGGATTCCAGACCGGCCAGGCAATGGATATCCCAGAAAGTGGGTATGCCTATAAAAAGCAGGAAGAAAGGATTATTATGATAATCCAGCTTTTCAAACAAACTGCCCACTTTTCGCAAAGACACTGACGAGCCTTTGATCCGGGCCTGCCTCAGGAGCCACCACCGCGAATTAAAAGGAGCCGTTTCCGCATTATGAAGCAAATCGGAATAGGCGGTCAGGGTAAATCCCAGCGCTGTGGTGCGGTTGGTGATGGACTGTATGGTACTTTGAAATCGTTTCAGAATCAACAGGTGAACGCCTAAACTCAAAACCAGGGTCCAAAAAGGCAAAATCTTCGCAACTACCAAAACCAACACGGCGACGGTTACCAAAGTCCACCAACGCCATTTCATCATTTTGGCAAGTTCATCCGGAAGTGTTTCCTTAGACCAATCTCTAAAGGCACCCACTTGTTGCGCGGCGTGTTCGTGCAGCAGCGCAGTAGCTTCCCAGGCCTGGCGAAATTGCGGGTGCATTTTAAATTCTTCAGAAGCTTCCTGCCTCATCAGAATTTCGTCAAGAGGTGCGTGGTTTTTAAGCCATTTGGCCAGTCTGCGGCTTCCCTCAGCGGTACGCGTGCGATTGAGGAGCCTGTACAACGAATAATCACCAAAAATGTCCAGATCGGTGCCAAATGAATGATTTTTTTCCTGAAAATGGGTGCCATTGTCCGTACGTTTGAACCGGAATGCGAGCCGTTCCTTTTCGTCCTCATTCACAGCCTGCATGTTTCTTTGGAAATTGCGTTCTCTTTTTGCTGCCTGCTGTCGGCGCATCAATATCAAAAAAATGACAACGCACCCAATTACTATCAGCCCCAGCCAGCTTTCCCCGATTTTATCCCAAAGCCAAGCTGCCAGGAAAATACCCAAAAACGAACCTATACGTGCCGTGGCAAGGAGGTTAAAACGCTGCTGCGCAATGCCTTCGGCCTGTTTGGCTTTAAGTAATTCCAATTCAAAATATTCATCAGGCTTGTTCAACTTATTTTCGTAAGATTTCATTAATTATTTTCGGCATTTTCAAATTGTAACTTTATCAGGCTCGCGTACAAGCCGTTTTCTACCAATGCTAGCTCCTGGTGCGTTCCTGATTCCACCACCTGGCCCTCACGAATCACATAAATGGCATCCACTTTCCTGATTGTAGCCAGCCTGTGCGCGATCACGATGGAGGTGCGGTTTTGCATGAGCTCATCCAGGGCGATCTGCACCAACTTTTCGGATTCTGCATCCAGCGAACTCGTGGCCTCATCCAGGATCAAAATTTTAGGATCTTTAAGCACGGCACGCGCAATGGCAATCCGCTGACGTTGCCCTCCCGACAATTTAATTCCTCTTTCTCCCACAATCGTTTCAAACTTTTCGGGAAATGTGTCAATGAATTCCGTCGCATGGGCCTTTTTGGCTGCTTCATATATTTCCGCTCTGCTGGCCGAAGGTCTTCCGTAGGAAATATTCTCATAAATAGTCCCTCCAAAAAGCATCACTTCCTGCGGTACGATGGCAATGTTCTTTCTCAACTCAGAAATCCCATAACTGGTGATCGGCACACCATCTATGCTTATTTGCCCTTTGTCATAGTCGTAAAACCGCATCAGGAGCTGAATGATGGTCGATTTTCCGGCACCGCTATATCCTACCAGGGCGATTTTTTCCCCCGCTTTCACATCAAATGATAAACCTTTCAGAACCGGCAGATCTTTTCGGGAAGGATAAGAAAAATGTACGTCCTGGTAAGAGATGTCGCCTTTGACGGATTGATGGAGTGGCTTCTCCGACTCCGCCAGGGTCACCTCCGGGGCCTCCTCAAGTATCTCGAAAATCCGCTCCGATGCCCCGATCGTTTTGTTGATCTGCGCATACAAATCCCCCATTCCGCTGATGGAAGCGCCTATAAATGTGGTGTACAATATGAAAGTAAACAGATCCGAAAGTCCGAATTCACCGGATTCGACCAGCCCTGCACCAAACCAAACTACCCCTACGATACCTCCGAACAACGCGAAAATGATGAATGACGTAAAGCCACCCCTAAATTTGGCCGCCTCCATGGACAGCGCAACCACTTTTTCAAGAATCGTTTCATACCGCTTCACCTCAACATGTTCGTTGGTAAATGCCTTTACTACATTCACCGACTGCAGGGTTTCTTCGGCTATTACGTTCGCCGCGGCTAACTGATCCTGCGCTTTTTTTGAAAGTCTGCGCATATATCGTCCAAAAAATACCGAAGCAATGACCAGAACCGGAAAGGTGGCCAGCATAAACAAGGTGAGTTTCCAGGAGGTGTAAAACAGGATGCCCAGTCCCACAATGAGCGTTGCAATCTGCCGGAACAGCTCGGCTATTGTAAATGAAAGCAGGCCCTGCAACTGGGACACATCCGAGGTAATGCGGCTTGTAAGCTCTCCCACCCGCCTTTGTTCAAGAAAAGATACCGGCAATGTAATGATCTTGCTAAACACATCCCTGCGGATATCGAGCATGGTACGCTCGCTAACGCGTGTAAAAAGATAAATACGGAAAAAGGAGAATACAGCCTGAAATATCAGCACCCCAAACAAGATCAGGGTTATTTGATTGATCGTAAAGGCCGACTTCCCCTCGATCACCTCAATAATATTACCGATGAGTTTAGGAAACACCAGCGAGGTTCCGGTGGAAAGAACCAGGAAAACCATACCCACGATGAAGGTACCTTTGTAGGGAAGAATGTATCGAAATACATCAAGTGCAACTTTAACGCCTTCCCAACTTATTTTTTTTATGTCAAATGCAGTTGGTTTTTTAATTTCACTTTCGGCCATTGCTAAGATTGTAATTCGATATTTTAAATGCAGTTGTTTACCAAATCTTCACGTTATATAAGATGATGATTTTCAATATTCTGCCATTGCGTGCTCAAAAATACATAATAATTGTCAAGTAACTATTTGAAAAGGACAGACGGTAGGAGGAACCAAAACCAACAAACCGACAGTATGCCGGATTCGAAAATAGTCGCCAACTTTATGAATTAATAAAATCTAAAGGATGAATACAATCGCGAGCCGGGTTCGGGAAATAATGGCTTTTGTTGCATTAATGGTGATGGTTTCGCGTCCGGTCACAATGGCGCAACCCGTTGTGCAGATCAAGGATTCTGTGGATCAGCACATGTTTACCGGCCGGGAAATCGAATTTCTGGAAGATGCGGCAGGCACCTATACGCTGGCTGATGTAAGGAAGCCCAGCCTTAGCAGCCAATTCCAGTCACTTACAAAAAATACCCCACAGAATTACAATCTGAAAGCAGCCTATTGGTACAGGATCCGGATAGGCCATAACCCAGCAAGCGCTAAAAACTGGATACTCGAATTTTTCGATCAGACGATTGATGAGATAACCATGTACCTGCCCGATGAAAAAGGCAACTACATTGCCCGGGCAACAGGTGACCAGTATCCATTCAAACAGCGGGAATACAGTCATAAAAACTTTGAGGTCAATATCGGGAATAATGAGGTGTATGAGGGTACTTATTATTTCCGGGTCAAATCACACCAGACTGCCGATGTGATTGTTGTTTTACGTTCGGTGAGCAGGTTTATTCAGTATGCTCTGGACGAATATTTCATTTTCGGAATATTCTATGGAATGGTGATCGTATTCAGTTTTTACAACCTGATGATGTATCTGGCCGTTCGGCAGGTTCAATACCTTTATTATGTCCTTTACAATTTATGTGTAGGCTTATTTGAAATGTGCATTGACGGGGTCGCCTATCAGTACCTTTGGCCAAATGCACCCGAATGGAACCAGTATGCCTATGGCGTGGCGCTTTATGGCGTAAGTATTTTTGCTTTACAATTCACCCGCACACTTCTTTACACAAGAAGAAAAGCTCCCCGGCTTGATCGATTTATTGTCTTTGTGATCATTGCCAGGACAGTTTTTTTTGGCATTTGTCTGCTTTTTAATACTGACTGGTTCAGTTACAAATTTGTGGAGCTGGTTCCTCTGGCGGTCGCTTTCTATTCGGGGATATACATTTACAGGCAAGGCTATCGTCCAGCCCGTTTTTTTGTCCTGGGTTATGCTTTTTTATCTATCGGATTTATACACAAGCTACTATTGATGCTTCACGTAGACGGCATCAATTTTGGGGTGATTACCTATTATAGTCTGAGTATCTGTTTTGTTCTGGAAATGATATTTCTGTCGTTTGCGATCGGAGATAAAGTAAGAATCCTGAAAAAAAGGAAAGACAAAGCGCAGCGGGAGATTATCCGGCAAATGACGCTTAATCAGAAACTCAAAGATAACCTGAATGTAGAACTGGAATCGCAGGTGAAAGAACGAACCAGGGAGGTTTTTGAAAAATCCGCGATCATTGAAGAACAAAACAAGGAGCTGATGGATGTGAACGTGCTTCTTCAACAGCAAAAGGAGGAAATCTCGCAGATGAACCTTTTGCTGGCACAGGATAATGAGGCGTTGCATACCAATGTGGTGAAAGTGACACGTGCACGGGTGATGTCGGCAGAGGTCGATTTTGAAGAGTTCAGCAAGATCTACCCCGACAATGACAGTTGTTTCAATTTTTTGGCCGAAATAAAGTGGCATGACTCCGTGAAAGGCGAAAAATATGCATGCAAGAAATGCGGAAATGATCATTATTTTCATGGGCACAGTCCTTATAGCCGGAGATGTACCAAATGCGATTATGATGAATCAGTAATAGCGCACACCATTTTTCAGAACACACGCATTCCAATCAATAAAGCCTTCTACATGGTGTTTTTGATTTACACCACAAAAGGCAAAATCTCATCACACAAGCTTTCCGAAATCCTCTCCATACGCCAGAGCACCTGCTGGGCCTACGGCAGCCGTATAAAAAAAGCGATGAACGATCGTAAAAAAGAACTCGCCTCATCTAAAAACGCTGATGGATGGAGCAGACTTATTCTGGATCCCGTGAGCGAACCGGCGTGAATCTTTTGTGAGAGGTGAGTTGTAAAAAGTGAAATGTTCGGCTAGTTGTCAAGTGGGCAGCTCCATCCACTTACTCGTTTGCAAGGTCACTATTCTTTCCAATTCCAACTCTTCATTTTTCATTCTTAACTCTTCATTCCTCTTATTTTTCCGAAACAACGGTGGTTACCAAGCGTATCGGCCTGTAAGTAGTTTCACCTACCACGTTGCCGTTAGCGCTTGGCTGTCAGCACAATTCATCAAAAATTTACACGGCTTTAAAGCGTATCATTTAGAATATAACTACCTGTTATTCAGCAATTTATATTATATTTTATTTGCATAATACATAAAACAACCCCAACTTTGTCGCATGGAATTATCCTAAAATTTATAGAATAAATTACCAATACTTGAATTAACAATTTATGGGAAAGCGAGTTACGTTATTCATCACCATGCTTTTAGCGATAAGCAGCCTTGCGTACGCGCAGGATATTGTCGTCAAAGGTGTAATTAAAGATAAGCAAAACCAGACACTACCGGGAGCCAGTGTTTTGCTGAAGGGAAGCCAGAATGGGACGGTTACAGATGTAGATGGGAACTATTCACTCTCTGTGCCAAATGCACAGGCTGTTCTGGTATTTTCATTCATCGGATATGGGTCGCAGGAAGTGATCGTAGGTAATCAGACACAGATTAACATAACCATGGCGGCCGATCAGCGCAGCCTTGATGAGGTGATCGTGATCGGATACGGTACGCAGAAAAGAGGGGATGTTACCACATCCATTGCATCGGTAAATACCAAGGATATCGAAGAACGTCCAATACTCCAGGCCGCTCAGGCATTACAAGGAAAAGCAGCAGGCGTGCAGGTGACCCAGCCATCGGGTAAACCGGGAGCGGCCTTATCTATTCGTGTACGTGGAGCTACTTCGGTACAGGCAGGAAATGAGCCTTTGTACGTCATTGACGGTGTACCAACAATGGATACGCGGGATCTGAATGTAAACGACATTGAGAGCATTCAGGTGCTGAAAGATGCTTCTTCGGCCGCAATTTATGGAGCAAGGGCGTCCAACGGGGTTGTGATCATCACGACCAAGCGAGGAAAAGCCAACCAGTCGCAGGTTAGCTTCGGCGCTTACTACGGTTTTTCGAACATCGCCAAAAAAATAGACGTGCTGAACCCACAGCAATATGCAGCACTGATGAACGAAATGGGAAACAATGTTACTGTAGGAAACGAAACTACCGATTGGACGAAAGAGGTTTTCACGACAGGACAAAATCAAAACTACCAGTTATCATTTTCGGGCGGCACCGACAAGAGCAAGTACTTTGTATCAGGAGCCATTTCGCAAGACGACGGCATTATCAAGCCTGCGAGTTACAAGAGGTATTCATTCCGGGCTAATCTGGATAACCAGATCAAGAGCTGGTTTAAGTTAACGACCAATTTCAGCTATGCCAATGCAAAGATCCGTGATGTGAAGGATAATAACAATGCCGGTCGAAACGCGGTGGTATTGGGAACACTTGGTGCACCTCCTACCATGGGAATTTATTCCGAGCATCCGGTGAGAGGGACTATTTTCTCTACAAACCCATTGAAAGCAGGTTGGGACAATCCGCTCGCTGCCATGTTTGGACCTACACAGGCAACGAAGGACAACCGTATTTTTGGTAACGTAATCGGCGATATCACATTGGCAAAAGGTCTGTTTGTACGTTCCAACTTCGGGATTGACTACATGAACCACTCCAACGACTATTACCTGGATCCGTATCGGACTACCGAAGGATGGGGTACGGATGGAAACACGCATGGTTTCGCAAATGCAACGAGAAGCAACTCGTTTACCTATTTGTGGGAAAACACGTTGAATTACGAAAAGAGTGTGGAGAAGCACAACTTCTCGGCGCTTGCAGGAACAACCGTTCAGAAAAACAACTGGAATAATTCATACATAGCTGGAAGGGATTTCCCGGCTGATGGTATTGTAAAAACGATTAATGCTGCCAATGAGATTACAGACGCCTACACCGAACAGTCGGAGTGGTTTTTAAATTCTTATCTGGGACGTGTGATGTATAATTTCGACAGTAAATACCTTGTTACTGCCAACTTCCGTGCCGATGGCTCTTCCAAACTTGCCAAAGGAAATCAATGGGGCTTCTTCCCGTCGGTATCCGCGGGCTGGCGTATTTCTGCGGAGCCTTTCATGCAGGATGTTAAGTTTATCAATGATCTGAAACTACGTGGAGGCTGGGGCCAGAATGGTAATCAGGAAGGACTTGCCAATTATGCATCTTATGGCTTGAACCGTTACACGCGTCGTACTGCCACAACGCCACCATCAGGTCCGGCTGTTACAGGCCCGGAATATGCACCAAATCCTGATCTGAAATGGGAAACAACCACGCAGACCAACATTGGTGTGGATGTGAGCATGTTGCAAGGCAAACTTACCCTTACCGCGGATGCATATCTGAAAAAAACCAACGATCTGTTGCTGAATGTACCCTTACCTAACACAAGTGGATACAGCTACATTCCAAGAAACTCGGGGAAACTGGAAAACAAAGGTCTTGAATTCGTGTTGTCTACTGTAAACTTTGATAAATCTGATTTTCAGTGGAATACAGATTTCAACATTGCCTTTAACCGTAACAAAATCACCAATTTGCAACTGAGTAAAGTGTATCGATATGCAGACGTTGAAGGAAGAAGTGATCAGATCATTATTTTGCAGGAAGGCGCTTCTCTCGGAACATTCTATGGTTACGTTTCAGATGGTGTAAATCCGGAAACGGGAGATATTATCTACCGTGATGTGAACAATGACGGTGCTTTCACGCCCCAGGATCGTACGATCCTGGGTTCTGCGCAGCCGAAGTTTACTTATGGGATGAATAATACCCTGACTTACAAAAGTTTCAATCTTTCATTCCTTTTCCAGGGATCGCAGGGCAACAAGGCATTTAATGCATCGCGTCTGGAAACAGAAGGAATGTATGACAGCAAAAACCAGTCTACCGAAGTGTTGAGACGTTGGCAGAAACCAGGTGATGTCACGGATATTCCACGTGCAACCGACGGAAATGTGAATAACTCATTGATTTCATCCCGTTTTGTTGAAAATGCATCTTTCCTACGCCTCAAAAGCGCTACCATTTCTTACAATCTGGATAGAGAGTGGGCCAGTAAAATCAAGCTGAGCCGTGCGTCGGTTTATGTTACTGCCCAGAATTTGTTGACGTTCACAAAGTATAAAGGTTTTGATCCTGAGGTCAATGCATTTACGTCAAGTGGAGCAACATTGGGAATTGACTACGGAACCTATCCGGTTTCCCGTGCTTTTGTTGTGGGTCTTAATGTTCAGTTTTAATCAAGAGAATTCATGAAAAAGTTAAGTTATATAGCCATACTTCTAGGATCGGCAACATTGCTGCCTTCCTGCCAGGATCAGTTGGATCTTCAACCTATATCGCAGACTGTTGTTGGCGGTGACGGAACCGGAACAGCCGGATCATCTATTACCAATGCGGCTACTGCCGAAGCTGCCTTGGCAGGATGTTACGCCATATTCAAAACCAGCTCAGCGGAATACTATGTGATGGATTATTATATCATGGCAGACGGTCGTTCGGATAATTCCTATGCCGGTGCAGACAATGCAGCCTGGTTCGAAGTGGATGAGTTCCGGATTTTGTCTACCAATGCGGTGGCGGCCAGAGACTGGCGTTATCTGTATAATCACATTGCAAGTGCCAATTCGATCATTGCCAACGTTCCCAAGGTAACGGACGCATCGCTGAGTGCTGACCGTAAGGCGCAGATGGTTGGTGAGGCGAAGTTCATTCGTGCACGTGCCTATTTCGACCTGGTTCGTTTGTATGGCGACATTCCTTTGGTGGTAGATGAACTTCCAACCATCACCTCTTCCAATGTGGCAGAGATATACGGTCAGCTATATCCGGCAAGCAGCACCGCCGATGCTGTTTACACACAAATTATTAAAGATCTGGACGAGGCGGCAACTGTTGTTCCCAAAACAGGTCCTGATAAAATGACCGTTACACCAGGAGCTGTGTACACGCTTCTTGCAAAAGTTCATGCAACAAAGAAGGACTGGGAGAAAGTGAAGGCGAACACCGATAAGGTGATTGGCCTTGGCTACGCTTTGTTGCCAAATTTTGAAGAGCTATGGGATGGAAAGCATGAAAATAGTGCAGAAGCCATTTTTGAACTGAACTTTACAGACTGGGCTACTGGGGGAAACTGGGGTACAGGAATGTTCTACGGAACGGACTGGAAGAAATTCAACACGCCTTCCAATGATCTTGTTAAGGCTTATGACGACGAAAAGGACGTGGTTCGTAAAGCTTCAACCATTTTCACGGCGGATGTAAGTGGTAAATGGTCTGATAAATACTGGCCACTCACCAAATTCCCTTTTGCTTATAAAATGCGCAATGGTGATGGCTCGCAGAATATCATCATGTACAGATTGGCTGACGTACTGCTTCTAAAAGCAGAAGCACTGAACGAAACGGGAGATCTTGCAGGTGCAAAAACACTGTTGAATCAGGTAAGAACCAGAGCGAAACTCGCTCCAAACACTTCTGCTGATCAACCTTCATTGCGCTTAGCAATCGAGAAGGAACGTCGGTTAGAGCTGGCATTTGAAGGACAACGCTGGTATGACCTGGTGCGTACCGGCAGGGCGATTCCCGCTATGCAAACGGTAAAAGACGGCAACGGAAACAGCCTGAATTACAGTTTGAATGAAGCAAAACTTCTTCTGCCTATTCCGCAGGGAGAGATTGATAAAAACGAAAATCTCAAGCAGAATCTGGGTTATTAAGAATTAATTTGGCAATGCCGGAAGTGTATCCCACTCCCGGCACTGCCTTAATAAATGAATAATATGCATAAAATAACATCATTTTTGGGGTTGTGCCTTAGTATGGTAATGAGTGGCTGTTCTGCGGATTCTCCCAATGGAAATGTGAAGCTGCCTGAGGTGGACGACACGGGAAAGGTGGCAGTATGGGTAACCAATGGCTCTCAGACCAAATTGTTGCAAAAAGAGAATCCGCTGAGCATAATTAAAGGCAACACAGCTGCGTCCTCCAATCTGATCAATATCAATTTTGGTACAAAATATCAGGAAATGGAGGGCTTTGGTGCAGCGCTAACGGGTTCTTCTGCTTACCTGATCAATAAAAAAATGGACGCCACCCAGCGTGTCGCTTTGTTGAAAGATCTTTTCGATCCAGAGGCTGGTATTGGTATCAGTTACCTTCGGGTAACAATGGGGGCCTCTGATTTTTCGCTTGAAGATTTCACCTACAACGATCTGCCGGCAGGACAAACTGATCCCGAACTGAGTAAATTCTCGATTACAAAAGATCAGGACGATTTGTTGCCTGTTTTAAAATCAGTAGTTAGTGCTCAGCCAGCCATTCGGATCATGGCTACGCCCTGGTCGGCACCAGCCTGGATGAAAGATAATGGGAAACTGGCAGGAGGAAGCCTTAAACCAGAATGGTACGGGGCATTTGCCAACTACTTTATAAAATATCTGGATGCCTACAAAAAGGAAGGTATAAACATTGATGCGATTTCGGTACAAAACGAGCCATTGCATGAAGCAGCATATCCTTCTATGGGTATGGATGCAGCGGCACAGAATGTTTTTATTAAAAATCATCTTGGGCCCGTTTTTAAAAACAATGGTGTTAAGGCCAAAATTCTCTTATACGATCACAACTGGGACCGACCGGATTATCCGATCGCCATCTTGAGTGATGCTCAGACAAATCCGTTTGTGACGGGTTCTGCGTTTCATGCTTATGGCGGAAATGTATCGGCCATGAGTGAGGTGCACCACAAATTTCCAGATAAAGGACTTTATTTTACTGAAATATCGGGCGGTCGCTGGGCAACTAATTTTTCGGATAACCTGAAATGGAACATGTCCAATATTTTCATTGGTACAGCCAACAACTGGTCCAAAAATGCACTATTATGGAATCTTGCGCTGGACGAAAATGATGGACCAAAAAACAAAGGATGTGACAATTGCAGAGGCGTGATTACAATCGCAGCCAATGGCGCTGTAACCAAAAATGTGGAGTATTATACGATTGCACACATGGCCAAGTTTATCAGACCGGGCGCATTCCGGGTTCAGTCAGATAAATTCACAGCTGCAAGTAAACTGGAAAGTTCAGCCTTTGTAAATACAGACGGAAGTAAAGTACTTGTGGTTTTAAACCAGGGAGCAGACAACCAGAAATTCACTGTAACGGATGGAGCAACTCAGTTTAATTACAGCATTGAGCCTAACGCCGTAGCGACTTTGGTTTGGAACTAGAGTAGCAATTGATTGAAAGGCATAAAGCCGGTTTCTAGGGATTAACCTTCCTGAGCCGGCTTTTCAGGTTAATGCAACACCATTAAATACGCTCCAAAGGCTATTTTTAAAAATAAACCTTGGTCACGCAACCCTTCCCCGACATTATCCGTATGCATTATAAAAAGGAAATAGCATGTCCGGGTATAACTCCGCCGTTCTTCAAGAACTACTCGACGGCTGTTTAAGAAAAAACCGCCGTAGCCAGGAGCTGTTGTATAAGCAGTTTTACGGCTATGCCATGAGCATTTGCCTGCGGTATACAAGGAGCCGGGAAGAAGGAAAGGAAATACTCAACGATGGATTTTTGAAGATTTTCACAAAGCTGGAAACATACGATTCCAGCAGGTCTTTCAAAACATGGTTGAGTAGAATTATGATCAACACAGCCCTCGATCATTACAGACAGGAAGTTCGCCGCGACATATTTGATGATATGGAAGCGGGTGAAATGGTGTCTGTGGATGAGACGGTTATCAGTAAACTTTCACATGAGGAATTGGTAGGCCTCATCCAGAAACTCAGTCCCTCGTACCGCATTGTATTCAGTTTGAACGTCATTGACGGCTATACACACGAAGAAATTGCAGAACAACTGAACATTTCGGTTGGGGCGTCAAAGTCAAATTTGTCGCGGGCAAGAGAAAAATTGAGAGAAATGTTATCCAAAATAAACATTGACAATTATGACAGAGTTGCCAGATGACGAACTGGACAAGCTCTTCAGAAAGTCATCCGAAGAGCTTGATCCTTATTTTGACCCAAATGACTGGAATGATCTGAAAAGCCGCCTCGACGCGGAAGAAGGAGTAAGACCTGCTGGCTGGCTGCGAAGATGGTGGCCTTTGGGTATGTTGCTTTTATTCCTCTCGGGAGGAGTGGTCAGTTATTATTTACTGGAAAAGAACAATGCAAAAAGTCCTGTGACGGCCGTGACGGTTAATGATGGAAAAATAGCATCAAAGCCTGGGGTATTGCCGGAGATCAAAGTCGCAGAAAGTATGAAATCTTCGGGCTCCACAGAACCTGAAAAGGCAAACAAAACAATTTCAGTTAAAACATTATCCGATAATAAAACTTTAACTAAATCGAAAAGTGAGAAAATATTGCCCCCGAGCCGTTCTAAGGCAGGCGGAGTGTTCTTAGAGCCTAACCGCTCAAATGGGAAGGTGGGCGAAGGGGCAATTTCTTCTGATCGCAAAAAATACGTTTTTGAATCGGCAAAAAGGAATACCACAGCAATTGTTCAGTCTGCGAACCAAAAGAAAGCGACAGATGAGAATGTGTTATCACCAGACGAAAATGATCATCTTCACAAACAGACAATGGATTCCGTTGCCTCCATAAGTAGTGAACGATCCGTTTTCTCGTCAACAGAAATGCTGTTCCCAAATTCGCCTAAAAATATTGCCTGGCCATTACCGGAAGTTGTACCTGCCAGCCCCATTGAGGAACCTGTACAAACAGAAAAACCATCGTGGCCCAGTCCAAGATTTGCTGTTCGCGCGGGCTATTCACCGGATCTGACAACGGTGGGCTTAAAGAATTTATCAAAACCAGGTGCATCCGTTTCGTTACTGGCCGAATATGGTGTCACCAAACGCCTGTTCTTCCAGACAGGCGTCATATGGAGTAACAAAATTTACAGGGCCGAAGCCGCTGACTACACCGTTCCAAGAAAACCGCAGCACTACTACGGCCCCGACCCGGTTGGCGTAAACGGCACCTGTAAAGTGTTTGAGGTCCCTCTGAATCTCCAATATGCGTTTTTCCAAGGGTCTTATTCCCGGGTCTTCGCAGGGGTCGGAAGCTCTTCCTACCATATGAATTCGGAGGTTTATCGCTACCAATTTGAAAATGAAAATGATCCAAAAATAGGCAACTGGCGTGGATGGCATGGAAGTACAGGCTGGTATTGGTTCAGCAATATAAATGCATCTGCCGGATACGAGCGCCGCATTTCAAAAACCTTATCCATATTGGCGGAGCCATACGTAAGGATACCTGTCAAAAAAGTCGGTTACGGCAAAGTCAATTTGTTCACAGCAGGCATGTGGCTGTCAATCAGGTACGCTCCGTTTTCCAGATAGCAATACTACACACTCAAATTTACTTACAAATAACTACTATTCACTATGAAAATGATGAAGGAAGAAAGCATGAAAAGAGGCGAATTTTTGAGAAGTCTGGGCCTGAGTACTTCCACATTGATGGCATTTTATTGCCTCGGCACCACCATGACGGCCTGCGGATCCAAAGATGACAATCCAGATCCGGCGAATCCGGGAGGTGGCGGTGGTAGTACAGGGATTACGGGCACCACCACGGGAAGTGCAATCAACTTTACCGTCGACCTCACCAACTCCACCTATGCAACTTTGAAAACCGCTGGACAGTTTAAAATCATTGGAGATGTATTGGTTGCATTCACTTCCGGCAGCGCTTATGTGGCCTTAGCAAAGGCTTGTACCCATGAGGGCACCCAGCTTCAGTACGTCAGTGCCAAAAACAACCTATTCTGCAGCAATCACGGTTCTCAGTTCGCCACAACGGGTGCCGTGCAAAATGGACCAACCACAGGAGGAACCATTGCTGCTTTGAAGGCATACAAAACAACACTATCTGCCGACGGAAATACGCTTACCGTAACCGCTTAAACACAGAACTATGAACTCCGCCCCCATATTTCTTTTTGCATTTCTGTTTCCATTGTTCGTTTCGGCGCAGGACGATCTGCTGAGCCAGCTTCAGCAAGAGGATAGTACAGGTTCACACCCGGTGATGGCTACCTTCAAATCAACACGCGTAGTCAATGGCCAGTCCATTGAAACGATGAAGAAAAATCACCTTGATTTTCGCATCTCACACCGGTTTGGCAGGCTCAATTCCGGCGCTTATCAGCTGTTCGGGCTAGACGCCGCCACCATGCGGATGGGCTTTGAATATGGCGTTACCGATCGGTTCGAGGTAGGCGTAGGCCGCAGCACTTCACAGAAGGTTTACGATTTTTTCGGAAAATACAAATTGATCCAACAATCGGCAGGAGGGGTGCGTAATATTCCGGTTTCCGTAACACTTTTCGGCGGCATGAACATCGCTACGGTGAACAGGGAGCTGGAATTTCAGGACAAGCTATCGTACGTTGCACAGGTTCTGATAGCCCGGAAATTCGGAGAACGCCTGTCGCTGCAGCTTTCGCCCACATATTTGTACCGTAGCATGCCGGAAACAACCGGAGATGAGAAAATCGTACTGGCAGTAGGCCTTGGGGGCAGGTTCAAGCTTTCGAAGCGGGTGTCGCTCAATGGAGAATACTTCCTGACTGCAAGGGAAAAGAACACGCCTACGGCGCCCTACTATGATTCCATGTCCTTTGGTGTGGATATTGAAACGGGTGGACATGTGTTTCAGCTCCACTTTACCAATTCCCTGGGTATGATCGAAAAACAATTTATCGGCGAAACAGCCGGTACCTGGGGCAAAGGCGATATCCATTACGGATTCAACATTTCACGGACTTTCAGTTTCGATAAGAAGAACAAAATTCCTAAATGATCCTTATGAAAAAGTACTTAACAGTCGGCTTAAAGCTGGCCATGATCGGATTGTTTTGCCTCACCGCTACGGTAATTCGCGCTCAGGGCGGATTGTTTTCAACTGCTACCGGTGTTACCCGTTTTTCAGGCACCACTCCTTTGGAGAATATCGAAGCTGAAAACAAAAAGTCTCAGGCTATCCTCAACACAGCAACCGGGGAACTTGCCATCAGGATGAACATGACCGGCTTTGTATTCCCCAATAAGTTGATGCAGGAGCATTTCAACGAAAATTACATCGAATCGGAAAAGTATCCCACCGCAACGTTTAGTGGTAAGGTTAGCAAGTCGCTGGACTATGCCCAAGACGGAACTTATGAGGTGTCGGCTACCGGCAAATTCACTGTACACGGTGTTACAAAGGAGCGAACCATTGACGGGAAATTAACCGTTTCCGGCGGGAAAATAACCCTGACATCGGATTTCAAAGTCGCATTGGCCGATCATAAAATTGAAGTACCCCAGATCGTCTTTGTAAAAATTGCACAGGTGATCAGTGTGAAGGTGAATTATGTTTTGGCACCGTACAAAAAGTGATTGGTATCTACCTGACTTTGCAAAATTTTGGATCGAGAATAAAGAGGATGTGATGGACAACCGCCAGAGGAGCCAGTGCTCCTCTTTTATATATTTCTCCCATGTGTTCGGATAATACATTTTAAGTTATCTAAGTTTACGGTAGCGAGTGTTTTACCATCTTTATTTTCTTCGCTGAATAGTACAACGGTCCCGCAACGGAAAGACCCCGCAATCATGGACGGTGAATCTTTTTATTTTAAAAAAATTCCCAAAAGAGATCTGTTAAACGAGTTACACAATGTGTAACTTTGGTAGGTAAACTTGGCTTAATGAGGATTATCACACCCACCCGTATTCGGGAATTTTATCATACACACGCAGATTCAAAAACGGCATTAGAAGTGTGGATGGCCATGATCAAGGAAATAAGCATCCAGAGCCTGAGCGATTTGAAAAAGGTATCTAATTCAGTGGATATCATTGGTAATAACCGTGTCATATTTGATATTAAAGGCAATAAGTACAGAATAGTTGCCGTCGTGCTGGTGCACCGGCAAATTGTTTACATCCGCTGGATAGGTACATATGCCCAGTATGATAAGATTAACGCGCATCTGGTATAAAACCACCTGGCACCTTATAAATAGTCAAAACGTAAAAAATCAATGAGCACAGTCACAGTAACCCCTATAAAAACAGAAGCAGATTATCAAAATGCGCTGAGCCGTATTGATGAATTACTTGGACTTAATCCAGATCCTTATTCTGAGCTGGATGACGAGCTCGACGTGATCAGCACTTTGGTACACGCTTATGAACAAGCACATTATGCCATCCCCTACCCAGATCCGGTCGATGCAATCAAGTACCTGATGGAGGAAAACGGATGGAAGAATAAAGATTTAGAACAGTTCATTGGCCCTAAATCGCGGGTATCTGAAATTCTGAACCGCAAGAGGTACTTTACCTTGCAGCAAATCCATAACCTACACACGCATTTAGGCTTGCCGTTGGAAATCTTTATTAACGAGAAAGTATTGCAGGTGGTATAGGTAGAAGAGGGAAGACAGTATTCGGGTTTCAAAACCATTTTTCCTATCTCCTCCTGCGCTTTTTCTTAACCGGAGCCTTTTTCTCTTTTACAACCTTCTTTTTCGCCGGTGATTTCCGGGAAACCGCCTTTTTAGTATAGGTTCTGCCCGTTTTGGGTTTGACAATCTCGGGCTCTACAACCGAAATTTCTCCGTCGTCTCCTACCTCACTACCCTCTTCCGCTGTAAAGTCTGAGCCCGCCTTCTCCGGAATCACCGGTAACGCAACATGAATCACCTCGTCCAGGTTTGCGGATTTATCAATTGGTTTTAACCGGAAAGAATAACGATACGTCTTTGCTGGTATCAGATATTCGGGATGGACGCGCGGTGACCAGCTGTCATCGCCACCCAGCCCCATTTGCTTGTAATCAACATTTACCAGTGTTGTTTTTCCTCTCAGTAGTACAGCAGCCCGCTGCTTCGCCTCCATAAGTGACTGATCGGTGTAGTCATGTACATTGAAATTGAACACCGAATCGCTTACGATCAGCAAACCTACACCCTCGGCATTGGCGATACTTGCCCACCTTACGTCCGTTTTGTTTCCGTTTTCCTGGGAGTTGATATAGGCAAAGTGTTGCGCCGAAACCGTTCCCGTATACAATCCTATTTTTCCACTTTGTTTCCTATCCGCGTAGGTTTCATGGGGTCCGTTGCCATACCATTGGGCTTTGATAAAAGAAGCTGGCATCTGAAATTGCAAACCAATTTTGGCCAGAACTGGCCATTCTCCTTCCGGCGTAAAGGTATTCTGAACATGTATGTCGCCCGTGGCAAAGATGGTATAAACCGATGAGACCAGCATTTGCCCCTGATCGTTTTTTAAAGTTTTGGTCAGGATCACTTTGTAAGAATGTGAAGTAATCCGCACTGTTTTTATATCAGACGATGCTTGCTCCAAAGTATCCAGTCCCGCTTTCCGCCACAGTGACGCATAACTTTTGGCACCACCACCTTCATCATTATCCGTGGGCACACGCCAAAAATTTGCATAGGGCCCCGACTCGATCATTTCTTCTTTTTTATTTTTAAAAGAAATCATCCGTCCCGCTTTTTTGTCAAAAGTTACTGAAAACCCTTGTCCGGAAAGCATCACGCGTCCCGAGCTGATCTGAACCACCCGCAACGGAGGATAACCCGAGGTATAAGAAAGGTCCTCCAGTCTTTTTCTGGAAGGTTGCACAGGCACCTGATGCCAGGCGATTTCATATCCGGCAGGAGCCCAGGATGCGGCATTTTTTAGCCTTATACTCAGATTAAGAAAATATTCTGCACCCGACATTCGCGAGGTCGGCACATTATAGGGAATCGTAAATGTTTGTTTTTCCTGAGGAGCAATGTTCAATCCGGTAATTTTGGCCTCCTTACCCACAATTTTACCATTCTCCATCAGCGACCAGACGAGCTCATAATCGTTCAGTGAAAGAAAATCGTATCTATTTGCTAATGTGATCTGGTTCTGACCGGCACGCAGTGTATCGGGAAGCTCAAATTTGACATGCTGGTAAACCTTCTTTACCTCCTGAATCTCAGGCTGCGGCATCCGGTCGGGATTTACAATGCCGTCACCCGCATTGGCACCATCGATGTAATTGAAATAATCCCAGTAGCGCTTTCCATCTTCGTTCTTGAGGGCTATTCCCTGATCCACCCAGTCCCATATAAAGCCACCCTGCATGGTGGGATAGTGATCAATTATCTCCCAGTAATCTTTCAGATTGCCAATGCTATTGCCCATACCATGCGCATATTCACAGATGATCAGCGGACGCGTTTTGTCTTTTGCGACAAGTTCAATCATGTCCTTCACCGAGGGATACATCACCGAAATAAAGTCAAATTCGCTCAGCGTGTTAGGTTTGTAATCTTTACGCCCTTCATAGTGAATCGGTCTCGTAGGATCTGTCAGACGGATATAGTCAGCCATGGCGGTAAAATTGGCTCCCATTCCCGATTCATTTCCAAGGGACCATACAATGACAGACGGGTGATTCTTGTCGCGCTCCACCATAGCCGCTCCTCGAGCTACAAAAGCTGCTTTCCATTCGGGTTTATCGGCCAGAATGATATTTTTACTCCAGAGCTCGTGGCTCTCGACATTGGCTTCATCCATCACGTATAAGCCATATTCATCGCACAGATCGTACCATTGTGTATGGTTGGGATAGTGGGAGGTGCGAACCGCATTGATGTTACTCTGTTTCATCAGCTTAATGTCCTCAATCATGGATTCACGACTGATCACACGACCTGTCTCCGCATCAAACTCATGCCGGTTTACGCCTTTAATGGTAACCGCTTTGCCATTCACCAGCAATTGCCCGCCACGGATTTTAACATCCCTGAAACCCACTCTTTGACTAAAACACTCCAGAACCTTACCATCCGAATTCATTAGTTGGATCGTCAGTGTATACAAATAAGGAATTTCGGCACTCCATTTATTGGGTGATGCCACCGGCATGTCCAGGCGCACTGCTGTTTCTTTAAATGCATCCAGTGTACGAATGACTGCATTACCCTGTGACGATACCAGTGTCTTGCTTTCATCATACAGTGAAAAAACCACCTGATAAGCGTTGATGGCCTGCGCGCCTGCATTGGATACAAAGGCACTCAGATTTAGAACTGCATTTTCATGCTTGTCGTCCAGAGTTGTCCGCACCGTAAAGTCTGTCAGGCGTACCTTGGGCAAAATCATTAGATTAACGTCCCTGTAAATACCCGACAAGCGCCAGTAATCCTGGTCTTCCAGATAGCTGCCATCGGACCAGTTGATTACCTCAACGGCCAGGTGATTGATCCCTTCTTTCACATCGTCGGAAACATTAAACTCAAAGGCCGTCATCCCATCTTCATGATACCCGATTGCCTCACCATTCAGCCATACATAACAGGCGGACTGTACCCCTGCAAAATGCAGGATGTAAGTATTATTTTTGGGGTTTCCGGCGACGGTAAATGTCGTTTTATAAAGACCAACCGCATTGGTATCTGCCTGAATACGTGGCGGGTTGGCATTAAACGGATGTTTAATATTTGAAAAAATGGGTTTGTCATAAGGCCTTCCTTCCCGGGCGCCAATTACCTGCCAGTTGGATGGTACCGGGAGGTCGTCCCAGCCAGCAGTAGATTGTTTCGGATCGAAAAAATCCAAAGGCGCCTTCGAAGGATGTGACGCCCATTTAAATTTCCAGGAACCATTGAGCGACTGTACGAATGGCGTCGTTTTTTCAAACTGAAGGGCACTCTTTTCGTCTGGATAAGGGGTATAATCCGCATGAGCCCTTTCCGTATTGATGCTGAAAACCTGAGCATCCTGCCACTCCGGAAGTGCCTGCCCCATCCCCGAATTCCACCCCAAAATTAAAAGCACTGCCACAAAGTGAAACCGGATTGTCCCAGGATAATGTATGTTTAGCATTCGTTTCGAAATAATCTTATTGCGCCTATAAAACCGAGTTGACACCTTCCCCATTTTGACCCAAAATTAGGTATAATCAAAAATAAACAGGCTCAAAATAAATGACTACCCGCAGTTTTATTTACATAATGCTTTAATTTGTTCTGTTCATATAAAAACCTGATCATGTTATTAGCCGTTGATGTTGGGAATACAGATACTGTTTTTGGAATTTACCACGATGGCTCCTGGAACCACATCTGGCGTATGCGCTCCCTGGCGCAGGAAGGAGAAGCACATTATGAATCTAAACTAAGGCTGCATTTTCTTGAAGCAGGGTTATGGTTTGGTGATGTGGAAACCGTGGTTTTAAGCAGTGTTGTTCCCGATATGACTCCGGTCATTTCAAGAACCCTCCGATCCCTTTTTGGAGATAACATCATACTGGTAGGCCCTGATATCTTTCCGGATCTGGCCATTGCCATCGATCATCCTCATGAGATCGGCGCAGACCTTATAGCGAATGCTGTGGCCGTTACGACACGCTATAAGCAAAATTGCGTGGTGGTGGATTTTGGCACCGCCCTCACCTTTACGACCGTATCCAAGGAAGGGCAAATACTCGGGGTTGCCATTCTTCCGGGTTTGGTAACAGCGGTAAAATCCTTGTTTGCCAATACTGCCCAACTTCCGGAAGTGCCTTTAAAATTACCTTCCTCAGCCATCGGCAAAAACACTACGGAGGCCATTCAGGCCGGAATTTTATTGGGTTATGAAGGCCTGGTCAAATCGCTCATCCTTCGCATCAGAACAGAACTTGGCGGGGATTGTATTGCCGTTGCCACAGGAGGCTTGTCATCCATTATTGAAACCTTGAAGGACGAATTTGTAGAAATAGACAGGAAGCTCACTTTGGATGGCTTACGGATAATTGGAGAACGTATTAGCGGTAACCTGGCATAAATATTAAGGTTTCAACAAGAATTTAATGCAAATGCCGTGCGGCGGTCCGCAAAGAGCTATCAGCAGCGAAGCTTGAGCTTTTTGCCTATTCCAGGTACAATAATAAGGCACTCGTTGCATTTTCGTGAGAGATTTAAGTGCAAAATCTGACCTCTTTTCTTGCCTTTGCGAGTTAAACAACAAAAATAACAGAGGTTTCAAAGTTTAAATCACCAATACCTAAAACCTTCCCCCTTCCATTTTTTCCAGTCCTGTAACAGACTGATTGTAAAGATAAGTCCAGCAGTCCAGAGATGTCCCGTCCTCCATGGTTACCATGACTATCTTCCTTAGGTACAAACTTTCAGATTCATTTTCCAGGACGTCCTCATACGCGTCCAAATCCTTCCACAGACCGGAATCAGTTACCCTGTAAATTTCCCCGTAAACCCGCTGATCAGTACCAGCCATGTAAATAGCTCCAGGATACCAACTTACCCGGTAGAGCAGTCCGGGAAAATAACCATTCCCATGAAATACCGATGCTTTTCTGAGCTTACTGGCAAACGGGTTCCCGAACCTTTGCATTAAGGTACCGTAGGTGAATAGGAAATCTGACGTATTCATGAAAATTGAACCGTTTTAATTTAATCTTCAAAAAGTAATAATTACTGTCTAAGAATAGTCAATATCTATAAAAGCCTCCAAAATCCACTTGTATTATAAGTAGTTTTTCACTTTATTGTGTAGCTCTTCATTTTACAGAACAAGCTTATGTATGACAAAAATCTTGGCACCAAACAAAAGGCCCTCCTCATTAATTTAGATCGCAGGATCTATGGATCATTTGCCGAGATCGGTGCCGGGCAGGAAACCGCCGCTTATTTTTTCAAAGCCGGCGGGGCTTCCGGAACCGTTGCCAAAACAATGTCGGCTTATGATATGACATTCAGTGACGCCATTTATGGGACGGAAGAAGGTGGGCGTTATGTCGTTGAATCCCGTCTGATGAAAATGCTCAACAGGGAGTTTAACCTGGTTGAAAAACGGCTTTCGGAAAAAAGGGGAGCAGAAAGTCAGTTTTTCGCCTTTGCCAATACCGTCGTTGCGCTTAACTTTCAAAAAACCAATGAGTCGCATGGCTGGCTTGGCCTCCAGTACCAGCTTACACCCCTTGGCCCCGCCAATTATGTGGTTATTCACGTACGGATGCGCGACAACGAAAACCTGTTACAGCAGCAGGCTCTCGGCATTATTGGGGTTAACCTTATGTATGGGTGCTTTTTTTATTACAAATCGCCCGAAACACTCCTGCTTTCACTGATGGACGATCTCACGCCGGACCGGATCGAGATTGACATGGTGCGTTTCAGCGGACCGGACTTCATAAAAGTGGACAATCGGTTAATGAGCCTGCGCCTAGTCCGAAACGGATTTACCGATGCAGCCCTCTTTGGCAGTGATGGCGGTGTATTACAGCCATCGGAGGCACTATATAAAAAGCACATCCTGATGATGAGAGGACGCTTGCGGCCCATCACCAATGTGCACATTGACCTCATCAGCAACGGACAAAAGCAATTCCTGGCTGAGCCGGATGTGGACGAATCCAAGGTTGTGCTTATCTCCGAATTGACACTACACAATCTGAAGGGTGCTTCACGCGATATTGACGAGAAGGATTTCCTGGATCGGGTGGACATCCTTTGTTCCCTGGGCCACATGGTAATGATATCCAATCACCATGAGTATTTCCGACTGGTCTCCTACCTGTCACGACTTACCAAACTTAAGATCGGACTGTTACTCGGAAGCCCCAGTCTGCAGGATATTTTTGATGAAAAACATTATCAGTTCTTACCCGGGGGTATTCTGGAATCTTTTGCTACGCTGTTTAGCAGAAAAGTGAAATTATTTATCTATCCCACGCTTCAGGCCGATGGATCCGTTTACAGCTGTGAGAATTTCATAGTGCCAGACCAGCTAAGGCCTTTGTTTCAATATCTGGTGATCAATGATAAAATTGAAGATATACGCAATTACAATAAAGATCACATGCACATCACCACCGATAGTGTTCTGGATAAGATAAAGCGAGGTGAACCGGGCTGGGAGAAATTGGTCCCCGACAATGTGGCTGCGATGATTAAGGACAAATCCCTGTTTGGCTTGCCCAACGACGAAAACTATGCTGATACCGTAAAACAGATACACCAGGCGGTAGGAAATCTTTAAAATACCTCCCTGAATTTTTTCATTAGTAAAAAAAGTCATTAAAGTGTGAGTCCCTTTTACTCCTCCAAACAGGAGTTCGTATTGTCATGGCAGGACAACGCGGGTGCGGATTAACCAAGGGTAAAATCGAACAAGGGTAATCTTTTGGTTGCAAACATGTTATATGACCCATACCCTTTCCCCACCCACAACCTTTTTTGGACGCCTTCGATACCTTGGTCCGGGCTTTATACTTTCTGCGGCAATTGTAGGATCGGGGGAGCTCATTGCCACCACAGCGCTTGGGGCAAAGGCTGGTTTCATTACCTTCTGGGTAATCATAGTGAGCTGTCTTGTCAAAGTTGCCTTACAACTTGAATTCGGGAAAAATGCCATTTATACCGGCACATTCATGATGCATAATTTCAACAATCTACCTGGGCTGAGACTCGGCAGAGCACACTGGAGCATTTGGCTGTGGCTTTCCCTGCAAGGACTCAAAATGCTGCAGGTCGGGGGTATTGTGGGTGGTGTGGCCATTGTGCTCAGCATGGCTTGGCCGGTTGTTCCAGTCAACGTTTGGGCAATTTTATCTGTAATGCTTACCTCGTTTCTTGTTTATCGGGGCCACTACGGCCCTATTGAGAAAGGATCCCTGGTAATGATCCTCCTGTTTACAGCCGTAATTCTTATCTCGCTCATCTCCCTTCAGGAGACAAAATATGCAATCAGTTGGGAACAATTGAAAACCGGCCTTACCTTCTCATTACCGGTCGAACTGGTTGCCATTGCTTTTGGCGCATTTGGCATTACCGGTGTGGGTGGTGACGAAATCATGTATTATAATTATTGGTGTATCGAGAAAGGCTATGCCACCTATACAGGCAAAAATGATGGAACTCCTGAATGGACGGCAAGGGCCAAAGGGTGGTTTCGGGTGATGTATCTGGACGCAGTTTTGTCCATGATTGTGTATACAGTCGTGACTGCTGCCTTTTACTTGCTGGGTGCAGCCATTCTCCACGGGAGTGGAAACATACCGGAAGGTTTTGCAATGATTGAAGTTCTTTCCCGGATTTTCACAGAGACCCTCGGCACCTGGGCCAAAATGCTATTCCTGGTTGGCGCTTTTTTTGCGCTGTATTCCACCCTCTTTACAGCAACCGCTAGCTGGGCGAGAGTATGGGGAGATGCTTTCGGAGAACTGGGTTGGATGAAATTCGAAACAGCAGGCCAGCAGAAAAAAACAATTGCCATTTTATCATGGGTACTTCCAGCCATCTGGTGTATTTTATTTTTGTTTTTACAAGCACCGGTGATGATGGTTATCCTGGGCGGGATCGCCACTTCCATACTGCTTATCCTGATCGTATACGTGGCTTTTGTGTTTCGCTATCGGGAACTGCCTGAATCCCTCAAGCCGTCCAAAATCTATGATATCTTTTTCTGGATTAGTATTCTGTCTATACTTACGGTCAGCGCTTACGGCGTGTGGCAAATCCTTTAACCAAATAGTAGTACTAAACGCAAAAATAGTTGTATTATTCAATAGGGAAGGTGGTGGCTTTCCTCGTCTGGATAGCACAGATCATTTCCCTGACCATTCCTAAATT
This sequence comes from Dyadobacter sp. 32, assembly GCF_902506755.1. Classification (GTDB taxonomy): domain Bacteria; phylum Bacteroidota; class Bacteroidia; order Cytophagales; family Spirosomataceae; genus Dyadobacter. Next base: position 4,331,863 of record NZ_LR735258.1, read on the forward strand.
CTATATTATGAGCGAAGAAAACCAGGTTTCGAGGAGAGACTTTATTAAAAATTCGGCAGTAGCGGCTACTGTCATGGCTATACCCTCCATTATTCCATCAAGTGCTTTTGGCGCAAATGATCGCGTACGTGTAGCAGTGCTTGGAGTCAATGGACGTGGGCAGAACCATATCAGCGGATTTAACAGTCTGGCGAATGCCGAAGTAGCAACCCTTTGCGATCCGGATAACAACATTTTGCAAACGCGAGCAAAGGAGTTTAAAGAAAAAACAGGTAAGACTGTCAAGACAGAAAATGATCTTCGTAAGGTGTATGAAGATAAAACAATTGACGCCGTAAGTATCGCTACGCCCAACCACTGGCATGCGCTGTCCGCCATTTGGGCCATGCAGGCTGGAAAGGATGTGTATGTGGAAAAACCCGGCTCTCACAATATCCACGAAGGCCGTAAAATGGTGGAAGCCGCTCATAAATACAAACGTGTGGTGCAGCACGGTGTACAGCTGCGGAGTTCGGTGGCATTACAGGAAGCCGTAAAACATTTGCGTGACGGGCTGATCGGAAACGTATACATGGCTCGTGGGCTGGTTTACAAATGGAGACCAGATATTGGCGATAAAGGCACCTCGGCAATACCCGAGGGGTTAAACTACGACCTCTGGACAGGCCCGGCAGAAATGAAGCCATTTTCAAAAAATTATGTGCATTACGACTGGCACTGGCATTGGAACTACGGAAACGGCGACATAGGAAACCAGGGCATTCACGAAACCGATATGTGTATGTGGGGCCTGGGAGTAGATACATTTCCTGAAAAAATAACGTCTTCAGGTGGTAAGTTTCTTTGGAATGATGCCAAGGAAACGCCCGAAGTTTTGAGCTCCTCCTTCATCTACCCGAAAGAGAAAAAGATCATTGAATTTGAAGTGCGTCCCTGGATGACCAACGACGAAGGTGGCGTGGGAATTGGCAATATATTTTACGGAAGTGAAGGTTATATGGTCGTAAAAGGATATGATTTTTACGAAACCTTCCTCGGAAAAGAAAAAAAGCCAGGACCTACCCGTAAAGCAGGTGGAGATCACTACAAGAACTTTATAGACGCCGTAGTTGCAAAAGATCCCAAAATGGTAAATGGCCCGGTCGAAACGGCTCACTTATCATCCGGATTGGCTCATTTGGGCAATATTGCCTACCGTACCGGACGAGCCCTCACGTTTGATCCGAAAACTGAAAGATTTGTAGGTGACGAGGATGCAAACAAATATCTCAGCAGGAAATATCGCGGTCCGTATTCATTACCGGAAAGGGTGTAGGTGACAAGTAATATTGGATTTCCAAAAGGAAATTTTTAAAAGAAATGGCCTTTCAGAACTTCTTAGCCTGGATTCTTTTATCCGGGCTATTTTTTTATTCAATACCAGATAGTGCCAAATCAATTGTGTTTTTCAGGAATGGCAATTTGGTGTCAACAATATCCCAGACAAGTTCCAAGTCAACACCGAAATACTCGTGGATCAGAAAATTCCTAAAACCGACAATCCGCTTCCACTCAATTTCACTATAATTTTCTTTGAATTCACTTGACAAGAAATTTGCAGCTTCTCCTATAATTTCAAGTTGTCGCTCAACAGCAAACCTAATTAGGGGTTCGTCGTAAAGGTCTTGTTTAGTTTTATTTTTCAGGAAGCGCTGAACATAAACGATTACTTCCTGTATGTGTAAAAGCCTGATCTTGTCGGGATTAAACTTTTTCATAGATCAGTTTTTTATCCTGGTCAATGAAAGGTTTCAAGAAAGAAGACAGTCCATTAGAGCTCACAAGATCTACTTTTGTACCAAGAAGTTCTGAAAGCTCTTCCTGCATTTCCATAAATATGAAAAAATCGGCTCCCCCTTCATAGTCAAGATCAACCAGAATATCCACATCACTTTTGGCGTGACTCTCATTTCTGGCAATGGATCCAAAAATAAAAGCCTTTTTTATTGGCCGGGTTAAAAAATACGATGCGAGTTTTTTAACGATCTCTTCCATTGATTCTTAAACATTTATGTCGAAAGATACATAATCCTGGTGTATGCTAGTAAATTTTGGTTAGCAGGAGAAGTCACCGCCTACTTTTCCTTAAACGCAGCTTTCCCACTCTCTAAATAAGCCGCAAAATTGGCCGGATTCAGATCATAATTTTTCGGTGGAATCAGCAACTTACCATCATGATCCACAATACAATAGTGCGGCTGTGCATTGTTATTATAATTCACAATTTGCAAATCACCATTTTGAGCACCGATCGTTTTCTTCACTTTGTTGTCGTATTTGGATGTGTACCAATCCGACTCCGGTAATTCTGTTTTATCGTCTACATACAAGGCTACAATAACGAAATCATTCTGCAACCTTTGGAGAACAGCCGGGTCGGGCCAGACGCGCGCTTCCATTTCACGGCAATTGACGCATCCGTGACCTGTAAAATCTATAAAAACCGGTTTGTTTACTTTTTTCGCATAGGCCAGCGCCTCCTTAAAATCAAAAAAGCCGTCCAGTTCATGGGGTAAATGAAACAGGTCCGCATGTTTCCTGGTTGGACCCATTTTCGGCGACAGAGAACCCGATATTGCTCTTTTATTCAAATCGAAATCAAGCGTTGATTGCGGCGGCAGATATCCGGCCAGTGCTTTTAAAGGAGCGCCCCACATGCCAGGCAACATGTATACCACAAAGGTCAATGTGATGATAGACAGTATAATGCGTGGTACACTGACCTTTTCCACAACGGAATCGTGAGGCGTACGTATCTTACCAAGTAAATAAAATCCAAGCATCCCAAAAATAACGATCCAGAAGGCGAGGTAGATCTCACGATCCAGTAGCCGCCAGTGGTACACCTGATCCGCTATACTGAAAAACTTAAGTGCAAGGGCTAGTTCCAGAAAACCAAAAACAACTTTCACTGTATTTAACCAGCCACCCGATTTGGGAAGTGATTTCAGCCATTGGGGGAACAATGCAAAAAGCGTGAATGGAATGGCGAACGCCAGTGAAAATGCCGCCATGCCAACGATGGGTTTAATCACTTCGCCTCCCGCCGACGCAATGAGCAGGCTCCCTACGATAGGCCCGGTACATGAAAACGACACCAGAACCAACGTAAATGCCATAAAAAATATGCCTATATAACCTCCCTTATCGGCTCTTGCATCCATCTGATTGACGAACCCGCTAGGCAGAACGATCTCAAAAAGACCAAGGAAAGACAACCCAAAAACCAGGAAAATAGAAAAGAACAAAAGGTTCGGGAACCAGTGGGTACTCAAAAAATTGGCAAATGCCGGTCCGTTAATTCTCGAAACAACAGTACCGATCAATGTATAGATCAAAACGATAGAGATACCGTAGATAAATGCCTTTACTCTCCCATTTTCCTGGTTGGTAAAATAGCTAACCGTCATGGGAATGATCGGAAATACACAGGGAGTAAGCAAAGCCAATAATCCGGACAGGAAAGCTGCGATGGCAAAACCCAAAAGCGAGTTACCGGCTGCTGGATCTTCTGGAGTAGCCATGGCGACTGTTGATGCAGTCTTGGTTGGATCTTCTGAATCTGTACTTGCCGGTGCCGTTACCGTTTCCGAAGAATCAATCGCTGCAACCTTTTCAGGATTTTCTTCAGCCACCGGAGGATGGCTCGCCACAGCGAGTTTCTGACCCGCTTCACTATCAGGAAGAGAGGCCACAACTTTCATACCTGTAAATTCAAAATCTTCATTACCCGGTACACAGACCCCGTTTGTATGTCGGCAGGTGAGGTAATTTGAACTTCCCGTGATTACAGGATTGTCAGCAAGTATTTTTATGGTTTGTGTAAAAACTACTTTGTTCTCAAAGTAGCGGACGGTTCCCTTCCATACCTCCTCGTATTTTTGCTTAGGCTTTCCAAACTTTACCTTGCCGACAAGTTCGTAGGACTTGTCCGGTTTCATTTCGAAAGTAGTTGGGATGGGCCCGATATCCGGGTCCAGGTCGGGGGAATAGATATACCAATCATTCTGAAGGGCAACCGTGTAAATCAAATCAACAGTCTCTCCTTTTTTGACTTCCTTTTTTGAAAAGGTGTAAGTCCATGTAGCAGGCTTTTGTATCTGTGAAAATGCACTTGAAACTGCCAGAAATAAGCAAAGAACGAGAAAGAGAAAAGGTGAATGCTTCATTTTGAAAAATCGATGGTAAAAGCTGAACAGTAGAATTCAGCACTATATTGTTACAAACTTATGGCATTGTGCAATAACTTATTAATGCAACGAAATTTTCTTAAAAAAATTCATCCATCGGGAGCCGCCATAGAAATCGGAAACTGGCAGCAATGTAATTTTTAGCGAAAGAAGGAGCCTATGGCCAATAACCGCATAAACTTTAAACGCATAAACTCTTGAAAGACCGTCAATCCCTTAACTTTGAAAAAAAACAAAAAAGATTCTTCATGTCACAGATACTATATGTTGTCAAAATCGGTGGAAATGTAATTGACGATCCGGAAGCTTGTAAACGTTTCTTGACCGAGTTTGTCAAATTATCGGCACCAAAAATCCTTATTCATGGCGGTGGCAAGATTGCCACACAGATCGCCGCGAAACTTCAGATCGAAACGCAAATGGTAGAGGGGCGAAGGATCACAGACAAACCCATGCTGGACGTTGTGACTATGGTTTACGGCGGATTAGTAAATAAGAATCTGGTGGCCCAGCTTCAAGCCTCTGATTGCAATGCAATTGGACTTACGGGTGCCGACGGAGGTATTATCCGCTCAGTAAAACGCCCTGTCAAAACAATAGACTATGGTTTTGTTGGTGATATTGAGGCTGTAAACACCCAACAAATCGCTACGCTTCTTAAAGGCAGCCTTGTACCTGTGATAGCTCCGCTCACGTATAGCTCTGAGGGATTGCTCCTCAATACCAATGCTGATACCATGGCATCGGCAGTGGCGGTGTCCATGGCAGGCCTGTTCGATACAAATCTCATCTATTGCTTTGAGAAAAAAGGAGTTCTCTCTGATCCTGAAGACGATGACGCGGTAATCAAGACCATGACCCCCGCTTTGTATGATTCTTTTAAATCGTCAGGAGTGATTACAAAAGGAATGATCCCAAAATTAGATAATGCTTTTGAAGCAATCAACAAAGGTGTTTCAGCCGTAACCATTTGTCAGGCGGACGACCTCAACAGGGCGTTGTCCGGCAGCACCGGCACCACCCTTACGAAAGAATGAACGGACCAAAGCACTTGGTGCTTTTTCGGATGCGGTTTTGTTTAACACTTGATTGAGTCAATAAAATGCTGGTAAATAGCAATCTATAAACGGAATACCTATATTCGAAAGATGAATTTTAAGAATGTTCCGTGCAATAAAGTTGAACCAACAATACAATCGAGTGAAACTTAACCTTCAAAATGCGGTCATTATTCTAATCGCCGGAATGCTCCTTGTGTTAGCCGGGGTGGTATTAAAAACTGAAATGCCCCCGTTTTCCAATCCAGTTGTGCTGTCGGGTCTAGCGGTGGAATTTATCGGCACCATCTGGCTGGTACTGAGCCTCAACCAAAGAAGAAAAAAAGAGGAAAAATAATCCTCAGATTTTACTAGACTTATTACGCAAACAGAAATCAGCCAGCACCAGGGCTGCCATAGCCTCCACGATCGGCACTGCCCTCGGAACTACGCATGGATCATGGCGTCCCTTCCCTTGAACAATAGCCGCGTCACCATACGCATCAATGCTTTCCTGATCTTGCATGATGGTGGCAACTGGCTTAAATGCAACCCGGAAATAAATATCTTCGCCATTCGAAATTCCGCCTTGGATCCCTCCTGAATGGTTCGTGCGCGTGTGTACCGACTCCGTTTCATCAATGTAGAAAGCGTCGTTATGAACAGAACCCAGCATTTTAACCCCTTCGAAACCACTCCCATATTCAAAACCCTTCACCGCATTGATGCTCAGCATGGCTTTGCCAAGTTCAGCATGTAGTTTATCAAACACAGGTTCTCCCCAGCCTGCCGGAACTCCTTTAATCACACAAGTGACTACACCTCCGATGGAGTCACCGTTTTTCCGTACCGCATCAATGTAACTGAACATTTTTTCGGCCATCTCCATGTCCGGGCAACGAACCGCATTCGTTTCTGTTAAAGAAAGATCAAGCTCGTTGTATGATTTGTCGAGGCTCATGGTGCCCACCTGAGACACATAGGCCTGTATTTTTACGCTTTCTTCTGTCAATAGGATTTTCGCCACTGCACCTGCAGCGACACGTGCAGCGGTTTCACGCGCTGAACTTCGGCCACCACCGCGGTAGTCGCGCACACCATATTTGACCTGATAAGTGTAATCTGCATGTGATGGGCGAAACTGTGCGGCTATGTGTGAGTAATCCTTACTCCGCTGGTCTTCGTTTCTTATTATAAGTGCGATGGGCGTGCCTGTTGTCTTTCCCTCAAAAACACCTGACAACACTTCAAACTCATCCCCCTCCTTTCTTTGTGTCGTAATTTTAGATTGTCCGGGCTTCCTTCTGGCGAGTTCTTGTTGAATAAAATCCGAATCGAAATTAACTCCTGCCGGACATCCGTCAATCACAACACCAATCCCAACTCCATGCGACTCGCCAAAAGTGGCTATCTTAAATATTTTACCGTACGTACTACTCATGAACTATCATTTTCTAAAAACCCAAACCATCGCTATCAATAGCAAAATCACAATCGCATTGGTGATATCCTTCAATATTTTTCTATAATCAAACGTCTCCTTAGTGCTATCCAGTTTTTCCAGATTATCATACAAGCTTAATGAGCTGTACAACGAAATGTTTCCCAGGCGGTAATCCTCCCCTTTCACCTGAATACTCTTTAACGATCTCAACGTATCATATTTCTCCTTCACCGGATCAAAATAAATCCACTGACAATAACGGCTCAAAGGAAATTTACCTTCCTGACGTGGAACTACAAAATAGTCAAATACCTTTTCGCCTGAAACACTCCTGTCCGTTACCTTTTTCAGCTGACTAACATCAGGCGGATAAAAATCGAAAGCCGGGTTGGTAAGAATTTCGGGCTCACTTATTGCAGTAATATTTCCTTTTCCCTGTATAATGAACAAATATCGTATACTCTCGCCCGCATAGATCGTCGATCCTGAAAGCCTTTCAATCAAACTATACTGCCCTACCGATACCACATCTCTTAACGGATGTTGCGGTAAAGGCTTCACTTTTATTTTTAACGCTTTCGAATTAAATGGTTTTAAATGCTGGCTCCCGATTTCAGAAGTATTTTTATTTACCACCACCAGCATCTCCAAAGTTACAGCAGGAAGCACAATATCCTGTAAGGTTAAGGGGAATAATTGAGCCTGGTACATATTGTACTCCGTATACAGCCTGCCCCCGATTTTGACTTCCCGCTTGACAATTTCTTCCAGACCTACATTTTCTTCCCAGCAGGCGGGCGGTCGTAGTTTTTTCAGGATTGCCTGCAGCTGGTTGTTGAACTGATAGAATTCCATATCAATGGGCGCATTCTCAGCTACAAACAAAGATACCCGGACAGAAAACCCTTCCCGGATATAAACACTTTTTTTATCTGACTGTACGGATAGAAAAATATCCCTATTGTCGGTATCCAAATCAGGGAGTAATGATGAGACCTCGTTTTCCAAAGGATCGTTGTCACCGTTATTCCCCAACCCGAAGACTACGATGGTCTCCTCCGATCGGACCTTAATACCATTGATTGAAAGAACAAACGCCTGAATTGGGTATTTGCCAGCAGTTTTCGCATAGTACTGTTGGCTGATGGTCTGAACCACAACCTTCTCCCCATCTACTGTATTAATAGCACTTGTAACCGATTTACTCTGTTTTTCCAGTCCGGGAATCTCCGGAAACAAAACCGGGACTCTATTTTCAACACCTTTCAATATTACAGAAATGGTCAGAGGCTCACCCAACGTAAGACTTTTATTACCAAATTCGATCGAATAAGCCTCGGTGGTCTCCTGCGCACAAACAACACCAGAAAAACACAAAATTATATTCAATAAGACATATAATTTCATTGAAATTATTCGTTATATTTATCAGGAATACGTGAATAAAAATTGCGTTTTCTGCTAATGCAGTTCCTGATCATGTCCCTAAACCACAAAACTACATAATACTATGGCCTCAATGCTTGAATACATTAAAATTATTCTGCACAAGGTTAGTTTTGACCGCAGACTGTTTGAGAAAGAATTAAGAAAAGCGATACGAATGTTGATGCCCGCGGAAGTAAAAAGATTAAGATTATGGTGCTATGAAAACTATGGAGGGCAGCATTTAGCTGTTCTGAACACCTGTTTCACTGTTGCAACCTAAATGGCTCTGAGTATTTGGTTTTATAACAAAAAGAAAGATCCTTCGAATAATCGAAGGATCTTTCTTTTTGTGGTCAATTAATAGTTTACTTCTTTTTGGGCGCCACTTTGGGCTTGGCAGCTGGTGTTGCCGCAGCCGCTTCCGCCGGTGCCGGTGTCAGTCCAAGTGCTTCTTTCGCGGCAGCATCCTCCGGATCAATCGCGAGAAGTTTTTCCCAATAGCCTTTTGCTTTTTCCTTGTCTTTAAGTGTTGTTTCTGTATAGAACGCCAGGTATCTGTATGCCAGTTTCAGAAAACCTTTATATTTGCTGGGATCTGCATCCTTTTCAGCAAGTTCCGTTAGTTTTAAATAGTATGGCGCAGAAATGCCTTTATCCACATTTTCCTGTCTGTCATACGCATTATAAAGCGAGCTTCCTCTCCAGTAGTAGCCAATGGGCCAATCCGGGGTTTTCGCCGTCACTATGGCAAAAATGGAATCAGCAGCAAGGTAGAAACCACGTTTCTTTTGCAAAATAGCAATACTATCAGCACCTGAAGGAATTATTGCACCACCTTGCTGAAAATTAGACAAACCGTAATAGTAATAATCATTGGGCGAAGCTTTCGCAGTATCTGCCGCTATACCCGTTTTGAAAGTACTGGCTGCCTTGGCATAATCCTTTGCTCCATAGTACAAAGTCGCCACTTCCTTGTAGGTTGCTGCACGTTCCGAAGCGCTTGTATCAATATCCGCCCCTTTCAACATGTAAACAAGTCCCAAGGAATCATAAGGCAAACCTCCAGCCGCAGCCTTTGCGTTGTAGGCACGTCCCAAATACTTGAAGTCATCAGGATTCAACCTTTCCGGCGTTTTCTCAAGTTCAGAAATCAGCTCTGTCAGGTTCTGAATAGCCTTATCCGGTTCGTTCGTTTTAGCGTAAGACCAGCCATACATACGCTTCATCATCGGATCATTTATTTTACCCTTGATTTCGTCCAGCATGCTCAACACCTTAGGATAGTCGTCAGCTGTAAAAGCAAATTTGGTACCGCGCAATCTCACCAGTGGATCAGTATTACCGCTCTTCTGGATATAAAGGTCATAGTTTTCAGCAGCTTTTTTGTACTGCCTGGCTAAAAAGTAAAGCTCCGCCAAATCCTTATATGCTGGGGAGAAATTAGGATCTGCTTCGATAGCCTTCTTATAATAATCACCCGCAAGCTGATAATTCTTACTACGTAAATAAATCTGACCCATTTTTTGATGTGCCAATGCGTAATTCGGCTTTGCTGTGAGCGCATACTCATAAGCCGTTGCAGCAGGCCCACCCTCATTACGAATCATTAAAGCGTCACCTTTTGCAATGTATGCATCGGCAAGATCTTTATTACGCTTAATGGCTTCATCCAATAAACGGATAGCCTCGGCAGGATCATTGTTTTTTTCAAAAAGTGTATATGCCTCTCCAATCCTGTACAAAATATCGGCATCTTTCTTTTTCTTCTTTTCAGCTGCATCGAAGTACTCTTTTGCCTTGGCTTTATCTCCTTTACCCAAGGCAACTGTACCCAATCCCACCTGATTTATCACTGATTTATCGTCAATTTCCAATCCCTTCTCAAACGCCTTCTGCGCCTCATCAAGTCTATTCATTTTGACTAAATAATACCCTAAATAGTATTGATTGTCGGCAGATGGAGTTTCTGCAAGCTTTTTAAACAGAGCCTCTGCCTCCGTATATTTTTCAGCGTTAAGTAATGCCACACCATCCTGAGCGGTCTGAGCTTGTACGCTTACGAAGGCTAATAGGCCAAATAACAGTGCTTTAAATTTCATTTTCATCATTGTGTTCATTTTTTACCCGGTTAATATTACGATAAAAAATTTGGTCTTTCAATAAACAAGTTCCAAATGTATTAAATTGTACAGCTAGCTTTAAAAATTTTGCCCAGTCTTCACTTCCAGTTCTCTTGGATACGGAATTTTTGGCAATAAACCCATCTTTTCAATAATCAATCCACCCACATCCCGTGCGATGTAAGTCATTAAGCCTCCTCCCAATCCCGAATACCCTTCACGGCTGATAATGTAAATTTCCCTGCTCAGCGGGTAATTCTTAAATTCCAATCCACTTTGAAAGGGTTGGTAGTACTCCTTTATTGATGCCGGAGAGGCGGTTTTAGCGATTCCAAAAACCGTCAGGTCCTGCGAAAGCCCCTCACTGCTCAATGAATGCCCATCGCTTATCCAACTTACACCTATAAAGCCCATGAACATTGGATTTGTCTTCACCAGGCTAATCACTTTCTCATTGGATCCGGCAGCGACAATTCTAAGATTTTTCAAATCTCTGACCTGAAATTTTTCCAGAATAAAATTGAGGTTACTGGTATTAATATTGTCAAAAACCAGTGTAATGAGCCCGGTTTGATTACCACCCTTAAGCTGACTCCAATTGGTAATGGTTCCCTCAAATATGCTTTTCAATTCTGGCATGGTCATGAGACTGTCCGTATTCTGCTTCCCAACGATTACGGCCAGGCCATCCGTAGCAATATGCTGCGCTTTTTGATACCCCTTTTGATTCAGTACCATAGCCTCTTCCTTCTCAGTAAGCTTTCTCGTTGTAAAAGCAATCCTGGCACTGTCCTGAAGCAATTGCAATACGGCAAGCTGCTCGGGTTTGTAATCAATTTTAAAGTGCGCATCGGGATATATTCCTTCGTAAGCATTTGTTAAAGCATGCACCAACGGCCTAAGCGATTCGTCTGCAGCGATGACAATGGAGCCACTCCTGGGATTATCCAGTCTTTTCGAATCGGAAGTACATCCTTTCAGAAATAATACGAACGACAAAAAACAACAATACTGAAAATACCTCATGACTCTCCCTGATTATTTCTCCTTTTCCACACTCGATACGCCCGGAAACTACCGTACAAAATAAGTATACCAGCCAAGGCGTATTTTTGAATATTGTTGATTGGTAAGAAATTAAAAGACGAGGAGGAGGAGATCAAGTAGACCCCTCCTCCTACGTATACAAGAGCCATTATAAGAGAGGCAAGATCAATAACCTGCTCATGCAATGGTCTATCCCTCATGAGTTACTCCAACTGAAAGTTAATTGGCAGGTTGTATTTCACACGAACTGCCCGACCAGATTGTTTACCAGGTTTCCACTTAGGCATTGCTTTCACAACGCGCATTGCTTCCTCATCACAGCCAAATCCAAGTCCTTTAAGAACAGTTACATCCTGAATACTTCCATCCACGTTTACAACGAATGACATGAAAACTTTTCCGGAAACGTTTGCCCTTGACGCTGCACTTGGGTATTTGATGTTCTTACCAAGATACTTATACATCTCGGAAGTACCACCCGGGAACTCCGGTTGTTGTTCAACCACAGTAAAAACTTTCTCAGGCTCCGGCGCTGCTTCTACTACTGTACCTTTACTTGGTGCCGCAATGGCCTCCGGTGCTACAATAATCTCATTGGCATTTGGATCACCTTCTACAGTCTTGTTTGCAACAACTGCTTCTTTAATTTCTTCCACAGTTGGTGGTGGCGTTTCCTCAGGTACTTCTTCATCCTTTTTAACCTCGGGAGGCAAGAACTTCACGGTATTCACCTTAGGCTGCTCGATTGGCGGCGGTGGTGGCGGTGGTGGTTCTGCTGGGTCAATCGGCGGTGGTGGCATTTTCATCAAATCCACTTCTGTCTCAATCAGCTCTTCCTCTTTACCCAAATTCAATTTATTAAGGATTGAAGGGCCAAGCATTGCCAAAATAAACAGGAGCGCTCCGATTACCGTTGCTTTCGTTACATCGGCGCGATAGCCTTTGCGAAGCGAAAATGCCCCATACGCCTTATTACGATTTGCAAACACTATATCATCCAGTGTCGCATTCGGGCCTATTTCTGCCATGGCGGTTTTTTTAAATTGTTAAATAATTATTTATCCTTTGGAATAACCTTATCCCCCAGTACTTCTTTTTCCGAGTCGGTAAGGTTGTCAACGAGCGCGTATCTTTTGGTTTTGGTGATCGCCATCTCGTCCAGTGCATCCACCATATTTTTAAATGAGGATACTGCTGTCGGCTTCAAAACCACGACAAAAGCGTCGTTGCCCTTTTCGTCTTTCGGATTTGCCGCGTTGATCCTTCTCTGCGAATTGAAAATAACAGTTCTCAGATCATAACCATACCGGGTTGTTTTTAAGGATTCTTTTGCCTTCTCATCATCAGCTGCTATACCATCCAAGTAGTAGACATCATCGTTCGCTCCTAAAAACAAGGTGAGAACTTTGGAGGCTTTCAGCGGCTCTGTCTCTTCCGGTTTATCCTTCTCCTGCTTATCAGGAAAGAAAACCGACATCGCCGTTGGCTTGGTCATTGTGGTTGCAAGCATGAAAAAGGTAATAAGCAAGAATCCCAGATCCACCATTGGGGTCATATCCACGCGGGTCGACAGCTTCTTGCCACGAACTTTGCCGTCGCCTTTGCCATGCCCGCCACCGCCGGATTCTTCTATTGCTGCCATTTTAACTTTTTATTAAAGTGAAATTACGTCTTTCTATCAATCTACTTTGTAACCCGCAGGAGCCTGTTCTTTACCTGTGATTAAGGAGAACTTGTTGATATTCTGCGATTGCAGGTTGGCAAGTACATCTTTAAACACCGGAAACTTCGCAAGGTTGTCTCCCTTTAGCGCAATCCGCAATTGCGGATTTGCTTTACGAGCTGCATATACCCAGTCGGCAAGCTCACTGGTACCTGTGGAGTCCACTTTGATACCTGGTTGCTTTACTGAAGCCAGCTGCTCCTTAGGTAAACTTAACCAGGGTTTCAATTGGTTGATCGGGAAACCAAAACTCGACTGCAGTGCAAATTTTGCTTTTTCCGAATCAGTAAACGAAATACCCTTGCTTTGGGCCAGGTTGTCAAGCATCTCAACACGAGTTGGCTTGGCATCAATCCCAAAGAACACTTTTCCGTCCTTGTCAATACTTATGACCATAATTTCATCATCCGGCACCTTTGTCTGCGAAATGGATGTAGGAGTTTGGATCTCCGCATCATTCGACTTAAACGTTGCCGTCATGATAAAGAACGTCAGAAGTAAGAAGGCCACATCCGTCATCGCCGTCATATCTGTATGCGGCGGGTGTTTCTTAGGCTTTACTACTGCCATAACATTTACAAATATATAAGTTTTTTTAATATTAACGAAACTTTCATATAAAAAGTTTCAGAGCATCAATGGTGAGCAGCAAAATTCTGCTGGATGCTCATTCCAATTTCGTCAATACTGTAGGTAAGATCATCTACGCGGCTATTGAGGTAAGCGTAAGAAATCGTAGCGATTGCAGACGTACCAATTCCAAGAGCCGTGTTGATAAGGGCCTCAGAAATACCCGTTGCAAGTGCTGCAGAGTCAGGAGACCCGGAAGTACCCAAAGCTGCAAACGCCTTGATCATACCGATTACCGTTCCAAGAAGTGCCAAAAGCGTGGATGCTCCAGCCAATGTTGCAATGATTGTAAGGTTTTTTTGTAGCATTGGCAATTCCAGTGTGGTAGCTTCTTCCACTTCTTTCTGCAATGCAGCAAGCTTTTGCTCTTTGTCAAGACCTGTTTCTGTTGTCAACTGTCTGTATTTAACAAGACCTGCTTTGATTACATTTCCAACAGAACCTTTTTGTTTGTCGCATTCTTTGATTGCTTCGTCGATTTGATTCTTATCCAGAAGGCTTCTGATTTTGCGAACAAATGAGTCAATGCTACCAGTACCGCTTGCTTTGCCCAGGGTAATTAGTCTTTCGATTGTAAATACCAATACAATCAGAAAACAAGTCATCAAAATAGGTACGATGGGGCCTCCTTTGTAAACAATTCCGTAGTAATCACCATCGATTGGGCCTTTGGCATGATCGCCATCTTTAAAGTGGGAGGCATCTCCCAGTACGAATAAATAAATAGCAAGGGCAATCACGAATAAAACAGGGATTACTAATGCCGGGTTCAAACCGCCTTTGCCTTTTGTTGCTGCTGCCGCAGGCTTAGGTGCTGGTGCCGGACTTGTAGCTTTCTTTTCCATCAGACTTACTTTTAAAGGTTAAATTGAGATTTTGGTTGTGAATTAAATAAAACTTTTGGTTAAACTAGAGATTTGTAAAATAAAATTTTGGTTGTGGTTTCATGGTATCAACGCTTACAAAAGTATGAGTTTTCCTTTTAAAAAAAAGCAAGCGTTTTGTCAGTTTTTTTGCCAGGATTTTTACGGTTTCTTTTCATAATTGCACCTTTTAAAGATTAACTTCATTTAAAATAGGGCCGATTTCACCCCTTCTTTCGCTGATAAACAGCGATATATAGACAAATTGTAACTTATATTAAATTGCACTATAAACTAAGAATAGTATCAACTTGTTTTTACATCTGCCCACTACTCTGCTAAATTATTTCCTGTTTGCCCTCAAAAAGCAAATATTATTCTTGTCCAGGAAATAAGCCGATTGCGACATTTTGGTTACAAACCTGCCTAATTAAGGCCTTTGATATAGGAAAACACACGGTTTGCATTTTACTACTTGCCTATCCGGGCTGTGACTTAAACGGAAACTAAGCAGTTTACCATCTGGAGTTCATAAAAATATGGTAATTTTGACGGTTATAAAAGTCATGGATTCCTGTAAGAAATAACAAATTCATAATATGAAAATTGACGAACTCGCTTTAAAAAAGATCGCTCACCTGGCTCGTTTGGAAGTAAAACCGGAAGAGGCGGGAGTACTCTTGCAAAGTATGGATACGGTACTAACCTGGATGGATCAACTCAATGAGATAAACACGGACGGTGTGGAGCCCTTAACCCACATGATGGATGAGGTGAATAATTGGAGAGAAGACATCAGCGCCAACAACCTGACAAGAGGCGAAGCGTTGTCTAATGCTCCCAGTCAGGATGGCACCTACATAAAGGTACCAAAGGTGATTGAGTGATAGGCCCGCATGGCTAATCGCAGAGCCAGACGTGAAAGGTGCGTTGGGTAAATGTACCAATCTTGTAATTGCACCTATGGGCAACGCAACCGGGAAGCCGTGCTAATGAATGTCGAATCCGTCGGCGTCCTGATATGCCGGAAAAGTGGCGCGATAATTTTCCAGTTCGCTTTTGTAAATGAGGGTGCTTTTAACCAATGCGGATTGCCCAAGATTAAGAAAAGGCTCGCCCAAAAAATCCAATAACTTCGAGTCCCCCTGATAGGTGAGCCCATTGGTATCACTCCCCACTCTGTTTACTCCAACAACGTACGCCTGGTTTTCGATGGCTCTTGCGGCAAGTAGGGTATTCCACGCATACGCTCTTCGTGCAGGCCAGTTGGCCACATAAATAAGCAAATCATAAGGGTCATCCGCTTTATTCCTGCTCCATACCGGAAATCGGAGGTCGTAACAAATCAGGGGACATATCTTCCATCCTTTCCAATGGACGATGAGACGGCTTGATCCTTGCTGGTAATGTTCCTGCTCCCCGCCCATCCGGAACAGATGACGTTTATCGGAATAAAAAAGAGCTCCATCCGGCTGAACGCAACACACTCTGTTATAGCGCTGATGATCTTCCCTCACTGCGAAACTGCCGATTAGCATGGCGTTGGTCATGGCCGCCATTTGCCTGAGCCATTTGGTAGTGGTCAGATTCATTGGCTCGGCTATGGATTTCTCCATAGAAAAGCCGGAATTGAACATTTCAGGCAGAATGATCAGATCCGTTTTTGTTTCCATTCCCGCTATTTTCTCCTCTAGCGCCGACAAGTTAGCAGTCCTGTCTTCCCAGTAGAGATCTGTTTGGACCAGCGTGACGGATAAGGGCTGCCCGGAATCTGTATTGACCATTTTACAAATGTATATATAGGAACACCAACGATTATCTGCGGCCTGGAAAACGCATGCGATAGTCTGCATCAACGTTACCTTTGGAAATATCGGTAAGCTTCTTTTTTATAAACTGCTTCTTGAGCGTTGGCAAATAGTCAACAAACAGCTTACCGAGTAAATGATCGTACTCGTGCTGGATAATTCTCGCTGCCATGCCACCATATTCCTCCTCAAATTCGTTCCAATCGGCATCCCGGTAACGTATTTTTACGGTATCAAGACGGTAAACATCTCCCCGAATCCCGGGTATACTCAGGCAGCCCTCCTCAAAAGCCCATTCTTCTCCACTTTCTTCGATCACTTCGGGATTTATAAATACCTTCTTGAATCCTACAAGTGAAAGGTCCGGCTCGTCGTCATCGTCTTCGTCATCCTTTTCACTGAAGGGGGTGCCATCCACAACAAACATGCGAATATTCATGCCAATCTGGGGTGCAGCCAACCCTACTCCATTTGCGGAGTACATGGTTTCAAACATATCGGCTGTCAGTTTCTTTAAATCCATTTCTTCCTTTTCTATAAAACGAGTGGATTTTCTAAGAATCGGGTCACCGTAGGCAACAATAGGATAGATCATTTTTAATTATTTGGATTGTAGTATCATTTAAATGGTATAACAGGCAGGCTAGAGGCGCAGGTTATTACGGTTTTCCATGTAGGATTGTAAAATAATCGTTGCACTGATCTTATCGATATTGCCTTTTTCTCTTCTATCGCTCTTCTTTGACCCCCCGGCGATCATTGATTGCAGCGCCATAGAAGAAGTAAATCTCTCATCATGTGTAAGCACGGGTACATCCGGAAAAATTTTCTGCAATTGTTTGATGAAAACCTTGACCCGGGCTGCATTCTCACTTTCCGTGTTATCGAGCCGCCGAGGCATGCCTACTATAAAAGTTTCAATCACCTCTTTCTGAGCATAGCTTTTCAAAAACTCCAGAAGATCATGTGTCCTTACAGTATCCAACGCCGTTGCAATGATCTGCAGAGGGTCGGTTACCGCAATTCCGGTACGTTTTGAACCATAGTCGATAGCCAGGAGACGAGGCATTAATTTAGTCGGTTTTTTGCAAAGATAAGACCTTTCATTTAGCTTTCTCCCGATTCCACAGCACTTGGAGGAATTTGATACACACCTTGTAGATTACCATTATATTTACGTCATGATTGAAAAGCGCTGGATACACTACCCTGAACTTACCCCGGTCCAACAACAAACTGCAACCGAATTGGCTTCGTCGTTGAATATCAATGCTGAGCTGGCTACCCTGCTTGTTCAACGTGGTATCCTGGATTTTGATGGATCCAAATCATTTTTCAGGCCCGATCTCGCCCATCTGCACGACCCCTATCTGATGAAAGATATGGAAATCGCCGTGAGTCGGCTTAATGAGGCTATGCTTTCCGGTGAAAAAATCCTCGTCTATGGCGATTACGACGTGGACGGCGCAACCTCTGTAACGTTATTCTACGGATTTCTAAATACGATATACCCTAATCTCGATTATTACATTCCTGACCGTTATAATGAAGGATACGGAGTTTCCTGGCAAAGTATTGACTGGGCAGAACAAAACGGCTTCACGCTGATCGTTACCCTGGACTGTGGTATTAAATCGGTAGACAAGGTAAAAGAGGCAAAGCTCCGTGGTATTGATTTTATTATCTGCGACCATCACCGCCCCGGAGATGAGCTTCCGGATGCAGTCGCCGTACTCGATCCCAAACGGACAGATTGCTTGTATCCTTATAAAGAACTCACCGGCTGTGGCGTGGGTTTCAAGCTTCTTCAGGCACTGTGTATGTCACGTCATTTGGATCCATCCCCTTTATTTGACTATCTGGATCTGCTGGTGATCAGTATAGCGGCGGATATCGTTCCAATCACCGGAGAAAATCGAATTCTGGCTCATTACGGCCTGAAACGCCTGAATGCCGCCCCCCGAACGGGTGTGAAAGCACTGATACAGATTGCCGGCCTAACCGGCACAATGGACATTACGAATGTTGTTTTTGGATTAAGTCCCAGAATCAATGCGGCAGGCAGAATCAAACATGCCCGGGAGGCTGTGAAGCTATTACTCTCGGAGGAAGAATCGGAAGCGCATGAATTTGCACTCGAAATCAATAAACACAATACAGACCGTAGAACATTTGACAGCAGCATCACACTGGAGGCACTGTCTATGATTGAAAATGACAGCTGGTTTTTGGATGCAAAAAGTACGGTGCTATATAAGGAAGACTGGCACAAAGGCGTAATTGGAATCGTGGCGAGCCGGTGCATTGAACATTATCATCGCCCCACCATTATTCTCACCCATTCCCACGGAAAAGCAACCGGATCGGCCCGTTCTGTTCCGGGCTTTGATGTGTACGAAGCCATTGAAGAATGCGCCGATCTTTTGGATCAGTATGGAGGCCATACTTTCGCGGCCGGACTTACTCTCCCGCTGGAAAATCTGGAAACATTTAAAATTCGGTTTAATGAAATCGTGAGCGCACGCATTTTACCTGATCAGATGGTCCCCTTCATCAAGATAGATATGGAGCTTGAACTTGAAAAGATCACGCCAAAGTTTTATAACATACTAAAACAAATGGGGCCGTTCGGGCCGGGCAACATGACCCCCGTGTTCGAAAGCCGGGCGGTAAAGCTTGCCGGCAATCCGGTCATTATGAAAGAGAAGCATATCAAATTTGACGTCAGGCAAAACAACTCCCAGGTCTTTACGGCAATCGGTTTTGGAATGTCAGGTTTCTATCCCGACCTTGTGAATGGCAGACCATTTTCAATCTGTTATCAATTGGAAGAAAATAACTTCCGTGACAAAAAAACGTTACAATTATTCCTGAAGGATCTGAAGTTTCAATGAAACCGGATTCCCCAACATCACTAACTTAGAAAAATGTTACTTAGAACTGAAAACCTGGTAAAAAAATACGGAGCCCGGCTCGTGAACGACAATGTTAGCTACCAGGTGGAGCAGGGAGAAATTGTAGGATTACTCGGCCCCAACGGAGCCGGCAAAACAACCTCCTTTTATATGGCTGTGGGCTTGGTAAAACCCAACAGCGGCAAGGTTTTCCTGGACGACAGGGACATCACCAGCCTGCCCATGTACAAGCGGGCGCGGCTGGGACTTGGCTATCTTGCTCAGGAAGCCTCGGTTTTTCGTTCTCTTACCGTTGAAGAAAATATCAAAGCCGTACTGGAAATGACTGACCTGTCAAAAAGTGATCAAAAACAGAAAGTGGAAGAGCTTCTTGAAGAGTTTCATTTGCAACATGTACGCAAAAGTAAAGGGATGGTGCTGTCGGGCGGAGAAAGACGAAGGACCGAAATTGCACGCGCACTGGCTGTCGACCCAAAATTCATTTTGCTGGATGAGCCTTTTGCAGGTGTGGATCCCATTGCCGTTGAGGACATTCAGAGTATCGTAGCCCGGTTAAAGCATAAAAATATTGGCATTCTCATTACGGATCACAACGTAAACGAAACGCTATCGATTACAGACAGAGCCTACCTGTTATTTGAGGGGAAAATATTAAAACAGGGTACAGCCGAGGAACTGGCAGAAGATGAGGTGGTTCGCAGGGTTTACCTGGGGCAGAACTTCGAACTTAAAAGAAAGTTCGTTTAAATGGCCAATAATAGAAAAGGGAACGCTCTATGGCATTCCCTCTCTTACAATTATTCACCATGAACTGTATTAGAAAATCCTCCTAGGGCGCTCCTGGCCCGTTTATTTTTTCGGGCACTTTTTACAGCGCTTGCCCTTCGTTTTATAACTCTTACAACATTTTTTAAACACACATTCCTGTGCATCGGCGATTGATCTCACCCAGGAAGATCCTTGCTCAGAAAATGTGTCAGCTTCGCCGCAAATAAAAGCACTCATAAATAAATCGCTGTGTGTTTAACGTGACAAACTTAACATCAATTTAGAATCGTTCCAAGAAAACTGCCACTTTTATTTTGAACAAATCTAAATAGCTCGGCTTATACTGCCTATCCTGTACGATAAACATAAAGGTCAAAAAGTCTATTGTACCTATAAAACCTTTTCCCATATCTCATGTATAGGCTTCCCCTCGCTGCTTTTTCCGCTATGATCCCAGCGACCTCCATCCAGCTTCCAGTCAAATTTCAAGCTGGCGCCAACGCGATTGTTATCTTTTGAAAAAAACTGGATGTTTTCTGTGTACTTCCCGTCAGCTGCAGTGTAAGTACCGCCTCCCGTTGCATAAAATCCTTTCACAGCAGGGTCAATAGCAAACCACTGAAACCGGGTACCGGATAAAATTTTTATTGTTTTTCTTGTCCCACTCTGATGTATCTTCACCAGCGGGCCATCTCCGTTCTGAGCACGTTCTGTGATGTGCCATGCCCCGGCCATTGGACGATTTTCAGCATCATCGACCAGCATCCAAACCATTGCTTCCTCCGAACGCAGGGTAAGCACATCATCCTTTTTTGTAACCGTGAAAACAACCGGGATCCCGATTTTGGCCGTATCGGAAGTATTGAATTCAGGGGTATAGGTCATTTTATCGCCCGACATGGTAAAAGCGCCCCCTTCACTTCTCTCAAAGTATTTATTCAGTAAACTATAGGAAGCAATGGCAAGGTAATTGTCCGCAACGATCATCATGGAAGTACTACCGGTAGGTTCCTGCGATTTCCAGGCACCCTTTGGTACCTGAGCCATTGAGAAAGAAGTGCAAATGAGAAGAAAGAGTAACACGTTCAGTTTCATGATAAATGATTTTTGATTTGTTTCCGTAAATATCAAAATTATGCCAATACCTCCGAATCACAGAAGCCCCCTAAATGGACTGGAGCAAGTCTTACAAATATCATAAGGGAAGCGGGATTAGCGTAAAACCTCTTTCAAAACATCCAGAGACCTTATTTCACCCAATGAATCCATATGAATTTTATAAAAAAAAAGCAGTTTTTCAAGTATACCCACGCGCCGGATCCGATCCATTGACACCATCTGCCCGTAGCCCCCAGACAATAAATTAACAATCACCTGCTCCTCCACCGGATCGGCAACTTGCGGATAATGATGTTGCCTGAGCTCGTTGTTCAGATCTTCAATGGCTTCAATCCCAAACCCAAGAAAAGAAGCCAGCTGCATGAGAAACTGAATGTGGAAATTTTCAAAATCCCTCTCGGCTCCATCCAGATATAGCACCGACTGTTCCAAAAATTCAAACAACGCCTCATTGGTTTCCTCCTCGCGCAATGTTTTCCCCAAAATTTCGGTTACGAACAAGGCCAGACTTGATTTGGCAACATCGTACGGGAGACTTTGAAACGGAGCGTAACATTTCATTTCCGAAATTCTATGCACGGTATCGTCTTTTTTTTGATGATAAACGACCATGTCAAGAAGCGTCAATGGCTGAAACAGGGCAATTTTGTTGGTTTTGGACGTGCTGCTTCTCACGCCATTAACAATGTAGCTTTGTATACCAAAAACCTTCGTGTACACTTTCGCTATGATAGAAGTTTCCCTATAACGTATATAACCTAATGCTATGCCCTGTGTTTTATGTAACATCTTTCGCAATTGATTAGAA
The DNA here is from genome assembly GCF_902506755.1 of Dyadobacter sp. 32. Classification (GTDB taxonomy): domain Bacteria; phylum Bacteroidota; class Bacteroidia; order Cytophagales; family Spirosomataceae; genus Dyadobacter. The sequence continues at coordinate 4,353,802 of NZ_LR735258.1, forward strand.
CCAAATTTACGGATTTAATCAGTGTATCTTTTCAGCTGCCCCCAAATGACCTGCTTACGAGGGCAGAAGTTTTATTGATTGTAGAATAAAATGCCATCGACACGCTTTTCCCACATCCAGGCCCCGCACTCCTTGATGAATATCATTTTCGAATTTATATTTGCCTGTTTGAAGGATGTGTTGGATTTTTTTTAATCAAGAGAATATATCGGACCAACAGATTACCTGTTAAATTCAAGGGGAATTGTAATTTTTTAAGTAAAAGGATTTGTACCTTTGTAATGCCCGAGCGAACTAAAACATAGTACATGTTCGTTAACACTTTATCAAAAGGAATACGATTTGCAGCCAGCAAACAAACATATTTCTAAAGCATTAGTCTTCTTATGAGCGACGCCATAAAGCATGAATGCGGAATAGCACTTATCCGTCTTAGAAAACCCTACCAATATTATATAGACAAATACGGTACGCCACTTTATGCCGTGCACAAGTTGTCTGTGATGATGGAAAAACAGGTCAACAGGGGCCAGGATGGTGCCGGGGTGGCTAACATTAAAATTGATGTCCCACCTGGTAAAAGATATATCAGCCGATACCGATCCGTAGAACCTCAGCCACTTACGGACATATTTGAAAAAATTCACAAGAAATTCAGGAAAGGCCTGAAAAACAACAGGGACAAGGCATCCGATGCCAAATGGCTACAGGAGAATCTTGCCTTCACGGGTGAAGTTTGGCTTGGTCACCTGCGTTACGGAACACATGGAACCAATGAAGTGGAGAACTGCCACCCCATGTTGCGCCAAAGTAACTGGAGAAGTCGTAATCTGGTCATGGCCGGGAACTTCAACATGACCAATGTGGATGAACTTTTCGGGAAACTGGTTTCGTTGGGACAGCATCCGAAAGAGAAAGTGGATACGGTAACAGTGATGGAAAAAATTGGACATTTCCTGGATGAAGAAAACCAGCGGGTGTTCGAACGATTCAAGGGGATTTACGAAAATCCTACGCTGTCTGACGTTATAGAAGAGAATATTGATCTGCAGCGGTTGCTTTACAGATCTTGTCGTGATTTTGACGGAGGTTACGCCATGTGCGGGCTTACGGGCTACGGCGCTTCCTTTGTAATCAGGGATCCGGCAGGGATTCGCCCGGCTTTTTACTATGCAGACGATGAAGTAGTTGTCGTTGCTTCGGAAAAGCAGGCCATCAAAGCTGCATTTAATGTAAGCTACGATCAGATACAGGAAATTACACCGGGCTCTGCGCTGATCGTCGACAAAAATGGTGAGTATAACGAATTCCCTATCCTGAAGCCATTGGAAAAAAGATCCTGCAGCTTTGAGCGCATCTATTTTTCCCGAGGAACAGATCCCGACATTTACTATGAGCGCAAGCAACTGGGTAAACTTCTGATACCACAAATACTTAAAGAGATCAATTACGATCTTGAAAATACCATTTTCTCCTACATCCCTAATACGGCAGAAACTGCCTTTTTGGGCATGATCGAAGGATTGGAAGAATACCTTGCCAAAAAGCGTAAGCAGGCGATTATGGAAGGGATTCTGTTCGAATCCGATCTGGAACGGGTGCTGTCTTTCCGTCCCCGAATCGAAAAACTGGTCACCAAAGATGTCAAATCTCGAACATTTATTACCGCTGACGCACTTCGGGACGACATGGTATCCAGTGTTTACGATACCACTTTTGAGGTTGTTCGTAAAGGCATTGATACGGTGGTGATCATAGACGACTCCATTGTTAGGGGAACGACACTCGAAAAGAGCATTTTAACAATGCTTGATCGCTTGCAGCCGAAAAAAATAATTGTGGCATCCTCGGCACCGCAAATCCGCTTCCCCGACTGCTACGGTATTGACATGTCGCGTATGAAAGACTTTGTCGCCTTCCGTGCAGTACTTAAGTTGCTTGAAGAACGTGATCTGGACTACCTGCTCGAAGATGTTTACACCCAGTCTGTAACTTCCATCGCTACAAAAAATCCATATCACACCAATTACGTGAAGGCGCTTTACGATCCTTTTACCGACAAGGAGATATCTGACAAAATAGCGGAGATTATACGTCCGAAGGACTTAAATGCGGATCTGTCTGTGGTATTCCAGACTGTTGAAAACCTGCATAAAGCTTGTCCGCAACACTTAGGCGACTGGTACTTTACCGGCAACTACCCTACACTCGGTGGAAACAAAGTGGTAAATAAAGCTTTTGCAAATTCTCATGAAGGCAAGCTCGAGAGAGCGTACTGATATACAATAAGTAAAAAAACCAGCCTTTACATGGGCTGGTTTTTTTGTGCGCGCTGTGTTCAGATGCCCGGTCGGAGGTGGAACCCCTGATGGCATTTGTTCAAAAAAGATGAGACATAATCATACATTTCAATTAACTTGCCCGTTCATAAACCTAAATTCCAATGACTCAATTCAACAAGATGATGAAACTTAAAATCCTGCTGATATGCCTGATGATTGGCGCAGGCAGCGGCTACACTGCGTTAGGCCAGGCAGCGAAAACAGGTACTTTAAATGATATCAGCTTTCTGGATGGACGCTGGCTGGGCACTTACAATGGCGGGCCAATCGAGGCATCCTGGACGGCTCCCGCGGGAAACAATATCGTAGGTTTTATCAGAATGATCAAAAACGATCAGCCTGCTCTTTACGAAATATTCGCCTTTGAGCAAACCGATAAAGGACCTGTGGCATTGATCAAACATTTCAAACCGGGCATGATCTCTTTGGAAGAAAAAGATGTGCGGGACCGTTACCTGTTTATTGAAGCAAAGAAAAACCAGGCATTGTTTGAAAAGGACGATGTGTCTGTGCGGATTATCTATGAGCTTCGTACACAAAACCAGCTGGTGATACAGCGTGGAAAGATGGAAGACGGGAAGTGGGCCTTTGTGGATTTGTTTGTGTTTAAGCGCATTCCATAATACCTGAAATTTCCATTTGTCCCCAAATAGGAAGGAGTGAATATCGATTGCTAACCAAACGGCAACGGATATTCGCTCCTTTTTTATTACCAATGCACCGGAATACAATTACCTATTGTTGTAAGCCCAAAACGGTACAAATTTCGCTGCCCTACCCATCGGCCGCTCAATTTTTCAAAATCAGGTACACTCCAGCGATCAACAATACGGCTCCGGCAACTCGTGGCCAGGTGATCTGATGAACGGCAAACCCCTGAAAACCAAAATGATCAATGGTCATAGCAGCAATCATTTGTCCGGCTATAATGACGCAGATCATGTTGGCAGGCCCCACTTCGCGAATAATGAAAATCACAGTCAGCACGTAAAAGGCACCCATGGCTCCTCCCAGGTAACGGGTCCAGGGTACTTGTTTGAAATCACCAATGCCAGGAACGGGATGTTGATTGAAGCAAAGGAAAGCAATCCCTAAAACCACCAAACCTACCACAAAAGAGGTGAGTGCGGCAAGGATTGGATTATTGAGCGATTCGCGTAATTGTGCATTGACTCCCGATTGCACCGCATTACTGATCCCAATCAGGAATGCAAAAAAAAGAAAGATCCAATTCATATAGAACTATTTGTTCATCTCACTGATGTCATCCGGATCCACGGATCCAAAGTGCCCATATACCCGAAGTATGATGGCAAGCGCAACGGTCACTTCGGCAGCTGCCACCACAATAATAAAGATGGCAAAGAGCTGTCCGCTCAGCCGTTCGGGATCATGCCTGCTAAATGCTACCAAATTCAAATTAACTGCGTTCAGCATGAGTTCGATTCCCAGCAGGATACCGATAAAATGGCGCTTGGTAATGGCAATTGCGAGCCCTGTGCTGAAAAGTGCAGCTGCGACCAAAAGGAAATACTGCAAGGGAATGGATGTCATCGTGCGGGATTTCGATTAAGTGCCAGATACGCTGCACCCACCAATGCTACAAGCAATAAGATGGCGACAATTTCGAACGGCAGTAAATGGCTGGTCATTAATTCTACGCCAATGGTTTTCACAGTAGACTTGCTGCTGTTTATTGCTCCGTTCATTACAAAATTTGCAGACAATATAATATAACTCAGAAAGCCAAATACGGAAATTCCGATTAAAAAACCCCAGAATTCCCGCTTCATTAAAACCAAAACTTTATTCGGGCTCGATGAAGCCGCACCTTTGTTTGCCTTTTGCGTAAGCATGATTCCAAAAATAAGCAGTACCAGAACTCCTCCAACATAGACCATGATTTGGGTAACAGCCAAAAAATCGGCTCCGGCCAAAACATATAAGGCAGCCATGCCAAGAAAAGCTAAAAACAATGCAAACGCAGCATAGATGAGATTTTTAGAAAACAAAATAAACAAAGCCGAAACCACAGCCACTATGGAAAATCCATAAAACGAAAAGGCTTCCAAACTGAAATTATTCATCCTTCTTTGGTTTAGGTTTCATCGTCGGACGGAAAGATGGCTTGGGTGCAACTGGCTCAGGTGCAATTTCTGATGCAGCTGGCGCCTCAATAGGTGCTTCCTTCGGCTTCATCGTCGGGCGGAAAGCTGGCTTGGGAACAGCTGGTTCAGGCGTGACTTCTGATGCAGCTGACGCCTCAGTGGGTGCTACCTTAGGCTTCATCGTTGGGCGGAAAGCTGGCTTGGGAGCTGCTGGTTCAGGCGTAACTTCTGATGCAGCTGACGCCTCAGTGGGTGCTACCTTAGGCTTCATCGTTGGGCGGAAAGCTGGCTTCGCCGTAGCTGGTTCAGGAGTAGCAGCTTCCGACATGGCATGCGCCTCGGCAGATTCTGCCTTCGGTTTCATCGTCGGACGGAACGCCGGCTTGGGTACAACTGGCTCAGATGTAATTTCTGATGCAGCAGGCGCTTCGGCCGGTGCTACTTTTGGCTTTATCGTCGGACGGAAAGGCAACTTTACCGGTTCAGTCTTTACCTCGTTATCCGGTAAATTATTTTCTGCTACAGGTTCAGCAGGCGTTACTACGGGCCGTTTCGGCACAAATGCCTTTTTAGGTACGATCTCCGATGTGGAATTTTCTGTCGGCTCCGCCTCTTCAATCCTGGGTTTGATGGATGGCTTAAAAACAGGCCTGCTGGTGGAAGGCGTGGGTTCGGAGGCAGTAATCGGCTTGGGAGCGGCAGCTTTCAGGGCCTCCTTCTCTTTTTGGAACTGTTCCAGCAACCGACGCTTTTCATCCGCTTCATCCGGCGTCAGATTGGAATAGTTGTAAACCATATCACGCACATCCAGCTCGCTATAATCGAATGTCTTGGTCATGGTAAGACATTCCGTAGGGCAAACCGTGGTGCATAGCCCGCAGTAGCAACATTTAGCCATGTCAATATCGAACCTGGCAGCATAGAGCCGGATTGGGGAACCATCCGACGCCCTACCCACTTCTTCAATGGCCCGAATAGGATCTATCTCAATGCAATCCACGGGGCACACTTTTACACACTTATCGCATACAATACAGTCGTCCATCTCATTGTGAAGACGATAACGACCGTTGTCGGGAATAGCGATTGTTTCGTGTGGATATTGGATGGTAACCATTCCATCCTGCAAATCATAAAAATTGCCAGAGCGGATATCCGTATTTTTGCGCCGGTTACGCGCCTGCCACAAATGGCGTAGCGTGAGGCGCATACCTTTGACCGTGGTACTGATTCCTTCCGATATGTTTTTGAAGTATGTCGACAACGCGGTTGGTGCTGATCTGAATCTTTAAAATATTGCTACTTTTTGAGAAGCCTGCCTCTTTTGCTTTCCTCTACAAAACCCATCACAAAGATAGAGCAAACTAAATAAAAATGAGCCTTTCGATTAAAACCCTTCTAATAACGCTGTCAGTTCGTTCTGAATCGACTGCGTTTTATCGGCAAGATACCAGCGCTGAATATCTTCTGAAAACGCTTTGTATGTCTTTTCAGGATTTGCCTTGTATTCTGCCAAAAGTTTTTGAGCACCGGCCGGACGAGGCCCGTAATTGAACAATTCATGATACTGGCTGTCGACACTTATGAGTTTGGGTATCGACCTACCTCCGTTGGTCAGATACAGATTCATCAGGTCGTGGTTCTCATCCCGCAATAAAAACTTCATTTCGATCAAACTGTTTGCCTTAGCAGCGGTGGCAAGCACGGGGATAATCTGTGCGGCATCACCACACCATGCCTCCGTTAAGATAAACCAGGTTTGCCGAACCTTAATTTTTCCGACAGCCTCTCGAAGCGCAGGCGTCAGTTCAACGGTTTTATTAAGCCGCTGCATCCGATGCAGATTGAGCTTTGTGTAGTAACTCAATTCTTCGGACTGCTGTGGCCCTGTTGTTTTCCCTTCCGCAACTACCTGTTCCATCAACAACATGTATTCCGGGTAAGTATACATATTCCTGACAATTCCGTTTTCAAACAAATACGCAATGGATTTCATAAAGATGTTCTGCCGACAAACAGCCCGTGGTTTACTTGTCGCCTGGTTCATTAAAAATTTCCTGACTTCTGTTACCTAACCAACTCACTTCACTTTCTGTTCACAGTTTTCTATTCAAATAATGATCATAATCGATTTGGGTAGCGATATAATCATGGCTCATCAAAGGGGAGGTAAATATAAAGTCCGCAGTGGCGCGGTTGGACGCAACAGGGATATTCCACACTACGCAAAGCCGCAAGAGGGCTTTAACATCCGGATCATGCGGTTGGGCAGACATGGGATCCCAGAAGAAAATCAAAAGATCGATTCGCTCTTCCGCAATCATGGAACCCACCTGCTGATCGCCTCCCAGGGGGCCACTAAGCAGCCTGATAACCGGCTGGCCCAGGGTTTCCTCCATCAGCTTTCCGGTTGTGCCGGTGCCATAGAGTTCATTTTGGGACAATAATTCGCGGTTCATGTATGCCCAATCAGCCAGTTCAGTTTTTCTGTTGTCGTGGGCCACAAGTGCTATCCGTTTTTTCACCGGAATATTTCGAAAATTTGACATGTCGTTGTGATTTGGTTAAAACCGCCTACCTGACTTTTACTGTTTACTTGCAATTTGAGCGAGGTGGTGGAGAAATTTTTTCGCCAGAATTACCCGGTCAAAGTGCGTTTTTGCATAAATATAACCCTTTTCTCCTTGCCTGCGAAGCAGGTGCTGGTTATCCATACAAAACAATATTTTGGCTGCAAAATCATGCGGTTTCTCCGGCTGAACAAAAATTCCGGCATCAATTTTTTCAATCAGTTGTCGTGATATTCCGTCTATAACCATCAGCACCGGAGTTTTACAGGAAAAATAGTCAAAGGTTTTATTGGAATAAACCGTTTTAAAGATGTCCAGATCTTTCAACACAGATGCGCCCATATCCGCCGCCACAACGTATTTCATCACTTCCGACTTTGGGATACTTTTCATGAATTGTACGTTGGTCAGTTTTCGTTCTGTTGCTGCATTGATCAGTCGCTGTTTCTCAGCACCGTCACCGATCAGCAAAAACCAGACATTTGTTTCTTTTAAAATTTCCGCTGTTTCCAATATCTGAATTAGCTGATTGGCTTCGCCATGTGCTCCTACGTACACAATCAGGAATTTGTTCTCTAAATTATTCTGCTTTCGAAAGGCCGAAATATCCAGCTTTGCCATGACTTCATCGGCATATTTAAAGTCGGCCCCATTGCTAATCAGGATGATTTTTTGTGGGTCAACATTATTTTCATCCATCAGAATTTGTTGGAAGGCGGGGGTGAGCACAGCAACCATCTCTGCTTTTTGGTACAAATAGTTTTCAAGCCAGAAGGAGCCCCAAATAAGTAATGGATTGCTGAGCTTTCCCATTTGTATGGCAGATTCCGGCCATAGATCTCTTACCTCCAATACCAACGGAACACCTTTCACCCAAGAAAGCACCAGCCCGGTTATGCCCACCAGCAAGGGCGGTGAGGTGACAATAATAACATCATATTTTTCTCGTGCATGAAATAACCCTGCCCAGATGCTTGAAAAAGTAAATGAAAAATAAGCCAGAATCCGGCCCAAAATGCCTGCTTTGAAAGGGTCGGAGGCAAAACAGCGGATGACACTGACGCCATGTTTGTTTTTGTTCGATCCAGAAAATCCCTTCGTTTTTGTGGGGTGGCCACTCATGTAGTGGCGGGTACCGGCCAGCACCGTAACATCGTTTCCTTCTTCAATCCACAGGCGGCTCATTTCATTCCAGCGGGAGCCACCTCCCTCACCATCTTCCAGGAAATATTGATGAACAAGCAAAATATGCAATTGCTTACGCATACCCTTTTGGTTTTATAACTGTTTTGATATATCTGCCTGAAGAAGAAAACACCGGACGGCCTACCGGCACCTTTACGCCATAGCTTTCTGCATACCAACCTGCTGTATGTTGGGGGAAAATCTCGGCTCCATCCGACCCGAAAGCTTGAATCACAAATCGTTCCGAAAAAGTATGTCCGGGGTGCCAGATCTGATGCATTGGCAACTGTACAGGTGCCTGCCTGATCCAGTCTTCGATGGTCCAGTGCAGTTGCCCAGGTATCTTGGTAACCTTCCTTTGGTGAACAATCCCCTTTCCCGCACGGCGAAATCCTTCAAATTCTGCTTCAAGGATCACGGCATCGGCTTCAACCTCATAAGACGCCTGGCTTTTCTTAATCCAGTCGAACCAGATAAATCCCGGTCCCTTTCGCATTTGATCATAGTCGCCCAGCATTACAGTATTGTGCGCGGCAGTGCCCGAAAAATAGTCTGTCCAATTCTTCTCCGTGTTGTATAAATAGGTTCCAGCGTCGTGCAGGATGTTTTCCCCATCCGCCCAAATATCCAGATGTAAATGATCGGCCTGAAACGGCCTGGTCTGGTATTTTCCGCATCGTAGAAAAGTGACTGTCTGACGATCGCGAATGACCAGATAGCCTGACTTGGGGAAAGCTGTGACTTGGGGAGTGTGATTAACAACCATCCCTTTTGATTCTACGTTACCAAAAACCTTTCCAATCCAATAAGCTTCTTCCTGCCATATTCCCGCTCCATAGTACAAATCACCTTCCAGCAAAGTCGAAAGCGCATACAGTTGGGGCCGAAAATCCCGGTAATGGCAATCGGTCAGCGGAAAAAACAGCGCTCCATCATTATTCCCGTAATGAGGCAGCCACCCTGTATGCCCATCCTGAAAGCTGGTGAGAAAAAAAATGGATTTTCTTGCACGTTCGTAAACAATCGGCTCCCATTTCTCTCCATTGAGCTCAACAAGCCGTATGGCCCAGGTCAGGAGCTGCACCACCACCCGATGGTAGTTCATCGAAAATTGAAGATAGGCACCCTCATCGTCAATCTGATAGGCTATTTCCTCCTCGAACCACTTTTTACCCTTCCCTTTCCACTGTGCGCTTTCCGGAAAGAAGGGGAACAAAAGTCCGATCAGATACAAACTCAGGGTTTCTGTAAGGGCATGATTATTCCGGACGGCAATTCTGGAAAATTCAATATTTTCCGCCACGTGCTGCATCTGACGATAGATGCTGTTCAGGATGGTATGGAGCCGGGGTTCGGTAAGATTCGCAGACTTCTTATAATAGTGAAGGGCAAAAGTCCAGTTCAACACGCGAAGTGCTATCTCCTGGCTGCAGATCCAGTTTGGCCCACAGTTGACAGGGTTGCCATGGATCCAGCTTTCTATTTTGGATAAAACCAGCTCCGACTGGTCTTCCTTAAAATGAAAATCGTAGCGGACCAGATCGTATAGAAAAGCAAATCGGGATTGTTCCCACACATACTTGATATCGCCGGCTACCGTCGAAATGTCAGAAATATGGGTCCAATGTGCCCGTAAATCATACGCATAGCCGTTCATGGGATTCACATGCCATGCGGCGGTAGGCAACCAGGTCGAATGAAAACAGTAAAGCTTATTTTCTTTCAAAGCTTCTACGCGTTTTTTCAAAACTGAAAAGTCTCCATTGATCTGATCTGGTTTTTCGATGTCAAAGAAAAACCGGGGCGAATCTGAAATCCATTGTTCCTTTGAAACAAAATCCAGCATGGGCTGATTAACCGGAAAGCGCCGCTTCAACAGACCCGACTTTCGCTGAATTTCATACCAAAAACGGAACAGCACATACCGCACGCCCATATCCCGAGCCAGTTGAACGAAAGAAAGTATCTTCATCAAACCCATTTCGTTAGCACCCACATATTATAATTTTATCCAGCCGCCCAGTTTCAAGCTTTCCAATACCGCAAGCGTCGCCCTGGTACTGTTCACGAGTTCGTCAAAAGGAATAATCGGCGCGCCACCTGTTTTCATCCTCTCCAGAAGCTGTCCGAAAAGTGCCTTATGCCCTTTATCCTGAGACAATCGAAGACTGGAAAAATTGCGGAAGCCGTAACCCGTCAGGGTCTGGAAATTATCCAGGATCAATGTGCGTCCCAATGAGCAAACCTCCACTCGCTCCTTGGCATAGGCCTTATGCCCATTGGAAAAATAATGGATGGCAGCGGAGGAGCCATTTTCACAATGCAATAACATGCTAACGTTTTCGGCGGTATCATTCGATTCATTCTCCATGGCACTGGCACATACGGATGATATTTTGCTACCGGTAAGGTAGCATGCCAAATCCACAAAATGACAGCCTTCGCCCAGAATGCGACCGCCCCCTACGTGCCGGTCTATTAGCCAGGAATCGGCAGGAACAAGGCCTGCATTGATCGAAATCGTGACATGCATTAAATGATCACCCAGCAGCGCCTTCATTTTTTGTGCAAAGGGTGAAAACCGCCGGTTAAATCCTACGGTAATGGAGCCCTGGGTTAACCTGGAATCCGTACAGGTTGTAACCAGCTCGGTCAGCTCGCTCTCATGAATTGCCAGCGGTTTTTCAACAAAGACATGTTTACCTCTCTTTAATGCCTCCATGGCCAGGCTTGCATGCAGATCGTGCCTTGTGGTGATCATAACCAAATCCACCTCACTATCTGCCAAAATATCCTGATAATCCGAAGTACTAATTGCAATATTGTATTTTGTGGCAAGCAATGTTCCTGATAATCCGCTGGCACTGGCAATGTATTTGATACGATTGTTTTTAAGTATGGGAAGCACTGTGTTTTTGGTAAAATTACCGGCGCCAATGATACCGATCACACCCTTTCCCGCTTTCGTGTACCCGCTTTGGTGAACTACATTCCGGATGTGCTCAATCTGATTCGGATAAGTAAAAATCGTGGCAACGGCCGTAGTCTTGCTCATGTTGCGATACACCTCACCAAAATCCTCCAACGGCAAATAGCGGGTAGCGATATGCTTCACATCCAGCGCGTGTGTAGAAAGCTGTTGAAGTATCGCTTTAAAATTCCGGTTGGCCGTCCAGCGCACCTGTGCAATCGGGTAGTCAATTCCCTTCTCCTCATAACTTCGGTCATAACGTCCCGCACCATACGAACAGGAGACCTGAAAAGTCAATTCCTTTTCATGAAGGTCAGCACGCGCCATATTCAATCCCACGTCGCCAATCAGGACAACTCTGCCCCGCCTTCTGGCCATGTTAAAAGCCTGAGAAATAATGTCGTTGCTTTTTGAGGAAGCCGTTATCACCACAGCATCTGCCCCAAGCCCGTCAGTCATCGCGTATACAAACCGGTCGGCTGCACCGGAATTCGCATTGTACGTGATGATATTTTTGGTAGCCGCCATCTCCAATCTGTGGTCATCCAGGTCGATACCAATCACCCGACAGCCACTTATCCTAAGTAATTCAGCAGCCAGCAGACCGATCAGTCCCATTCCCAATACCACGACGGTCTCACCCAAGGCAGGATTTACCAGACGTATTCCATGTAAAGCAATGGCCGCGGGCACTGTAAAAACGGCTTCATCATCCGAGACGTTGTCCGGTATCTTCGCTACCAGATTTTTTGGGACACTTACCACTTCCGCATGTGGACCGTTGCTCACGACCCTGTCCCCGATACGGAATTGGGTCACATCGGCCCCAACCGCCATCACCATGCCAACATTGCAATACCCCAGCGCAATGGGTGTATCCAGTTTGCTCCTCACCCCTTTGATCGCCGGCCACCAGCCGTCAGCCCTGATTTTATCAATCAGCATGCCCACCCGCTCGGGCTGAAGAAGTGCTTTTTTAACAAAACTGGCCTTTCCAAACTCAACCAGCATTCGTTCTGTACCCGCTGACACCAGCGATTTCCGCGTTTTGATCAGCACATAACCCGGTTGGATCGCAGGATCCGGAACATTCACCAGGGTAGTTTGCCCGTTACCCAGGTTCTGGATTATCTGTCTCATTTTTATGATTATAGAATGTGTATAGTTTCAATCGCATAGATTATTCACGCCGGAATTCCCCGGAATAAATATCCAAAACTTTTCACAGGTTGAGATCTGTCGCCGAAGGGACTATTATTATTTCAAAAGCCTGAATGCGCAGCTTGTGAAGCACATTTACACACTTTTTGACTTCCGTAGAGTTGAAAGTTGTCCGTGGTTGAGTAAGAGAAATGCGTTTGGCCAAGGAAAGCCGTCCACATGCCCGATGCAATATAAAAAAATATAGAAATTAATGTTGGATCATTATGCACTAAAAATTCTTGCATCGGTAATCCGACTTCTGTTGGCTTCTAAAAATTCACAAAAAAGCCTGATCTGAGCCTCCTGAAAAGAAAAGTCAACCGATTGATCATAATCTTCCTGAAATACTGCTTTAAAATCGGTTATCACATACCGCAACGTCCTGATGCCTTTTGAGCGCAATGCGGGTAGGTAAAAGTTCTGATGACTCCGGGCAAAGCAGCCGGGCCGGTAAGCCGACGTCGTTTTGATATCCACAGCCAGCAGTTTTCCAATCACATCCACATACCCGTACAGCAAAACCTTGTCCAGTTGATATTCACAATACACCTGGGTTTTGATCATCGGACGTGGTAGCAACATCCTTACTTTTTGAAGGATTTCAGGATCGAACGCCTCTTCGCCGGTTCCCTTGATCACTGCTTCTTCGAAAGATGCACCTTTTACCTGGGCAAGGGTTTTGGGTACCGGAACCCGATTAATTCGGTTGATCAGCTCCGTATCATCCATATAGCCCTTGTGATAACGGTCAAAAACGTTGAGAAGTGTTGGGTAAAGGCGGTATGTGATGGTTGTCAAAATAGTGGGTTTTAGTTTTTATAATTTACCGGCGGGGGCGTTTGCCCAGCCTGTGCGTAATGGAGACAGAAAGCAGGCTGAACTTATCATTCGGCGTATCACTGTACGATTCTGCTTCTTCCGGATTGATCAACCGTTGCCCCGAGGTGGCGTCTGCTTTATCGGTCCGGATCCAATAGAAGCGAAAATCAAGTCCTAACAGCCATCTTTCCATCAATTCATAGTCCAGGCACATGCCTACGGGCAATATCCCTTCCCGGGTTTTGGCGATGCCCATGGGCCCGCTCGGTGGCCCCCATCGCAGAAAAAGTGGATTTCTGGCGCTCAGGCTGCTGTTGGTGTATCTTACAAGCTGATCGGTATCCAGGTCAAATGCATTGGAACTGAAAACCATCAGACCAACGCCTCCATAGATGCTGAAATCACAATCTCCCTTTTCACGCCCCCTGAACTGTTCTGTCAGATTCCATTTTGCCAAAAGTTCCACCGTGTTGTACTCGTTAACAAAATAGGAGTTAAAAAATTCCCTCTTTTCGCCGCCCAGTTTGCCGAAAGAATATTCGAGGCGAAGGTCCAGTTTACGATTGAGCGACCTGCTTAAAGCCAGCCCCGCCATGCTCCTCATGTGCTGGCTGTTCAGCTCACCATAAAATTGTGTAAGTCCGGTATGGGCCGATAGGGCATAATGCGAAATTTCCTTGTGAAAAGCAGTGTTTTTACGTGCCGAAGGCTTACCTCCCTGACCGTGAGCGGGTAAGGATAACAGGAAAATAAAGATACCGCGAAGTAAATCTTTATAAAACATGTCTGATTGATGAAGTGACTACCCGACAAATATAAAAATATCGGCTAATAAGTTGTACTTTTTGTATCTTAAATCATTGGGTTACAATTTTTTTGCATGTTCTCACCTTCCAGACATTCGTAACCGTTAGTTTTGCACCTTATTTCAATTGATCTGATTCAGGCATGAGCGTAGTACCCTACAAGGACAAGGATGGGAGTAAGAGAGAACAGGTGGCCGAAATGTTCGACAATATTTCACCTAAATATGATCTGCTCAATCATGTACTGAGCGGCGGCGTGGACATATATTGGCGTAAGCGTGCCGTGAAGCTCCTGCGTAAGCAACAGCCCAAAGTAATATTGGATATAGCCACCGGCACCGGCGATTTTGCCATAGAAGCACTGTCGCTTAAGCCGGACAAAATAGTCGGTGTGGACATTTCGGAGGGTATGCTCGCCGTGGGACGCGAAAAAATCGCTAAAATAGGAAAGCAAAATATCATCACATTACAGACCGGCGATTCCGAAAGTTTAACTTTTGAGGACAATTATTTCGACGCCGTTATCGTTTCGTTTGGAGTACGTAACTTCCAGAATTTACTGGCCGGGTTGACTGAGATGAACCGCGTGATGAAACCCAACGGAACCTGTGTGGTGGTAGAGTTTTCAAAACCACGAAGTTTTCCGTTCAAACAGCTGTACAACGGTTACTTTAAATACATTTTACCCCTGATCGGTAAAACGATCTCGAAGGATAGCTCAGCGTACACCTATTTGCCCGAATCCGTCCAGGCGTTCCCGGATGGCGAGGCTTTCCTTGAAATTTATAACAAAGCAGGTTTTAAAAACACTAAATGCATACCACTTACCTTCGGGATTTGTTCCATTTACATCGGGCACAAGTAATTATCTTTATGCTTCTCGCGGTTTCGGTTCACGAAGCCTGTGCACAGAGCATTGGTTATCGCCGCAAGCATCTGGAACATTACGACGACAAACCCATTCACTACGGTATACTTTTTGCCGTGCCCTTCACCCGGTATAACGTGAGCCACAACGCAGATTTCGTCAATAAGGATTCCGCCTTTGTCATCGAATCGCCGAACCAGGGTGCCTTCCGCATGGGCTTTACGATCAATGCATACCTCAACGACCGGTTTGACCTTCGCACCACGCCGTCCGTTTCCCTTTATGACCGGCAGGTGAAATACCGCTACGCAGGAGGTGTTACCAAAATGGAAAGGAGGGAGTCCACCTGGATAGAAATTCCTTTGCTGCTCAAATACAAGTCGGAGCGCCGGGTAAATTCACGGATGTACATGATAGCCGGCGTGACCCTGGGCATAGAGACTAATGTGAAAAGAAACCGGGGTGCAGCTTCATCCGGCAGGCTCGATACGAAAACGTCCGACTTCTCCATTGACTACGGTGTTGGCTACGAACAGTTTTTTGAGTACTTCAAATTCACCCCTGAGTTGCGCTTTTCTCATGGACTTCCGAATGTATTTGTCCCCAACAAAAATTCTTTGGGAACGGGTATTAATCGGTTAACGACCCACACCGTTACCCTGTATTTAAATTTCGAATAGAACAATATTGATATTCAGCACCTTATAAATTTTTTCAATTTTTTTTCAAAAAACATTTGCGGAATTAAAAACAGTCGTGCATATTTGCACTCCCAAACGACGACAACGGTCGCCAAAAACATGGGAGTTTAGCTCAGTTGGTTCAGAGCATCTGCCTTACAAGCAGAGGGTCGGGGGTTCGAATCCCTCAACTCCCACAAGAAAAAACGCTTTCAACGTAAGTTGGAGGCGTTTTTTGGTTTTGGGGTAATTGATTTTGGCTCGCGAATTTCTGAGCTTAGATGGGTAGAAATCGTTGGTATTGAACTCACATAGTAAGAGTTCAGGCGCACTGTGGGATATCAGGAAGATATGGAAGGTGATGCGGATTGTGGAGGATGCACCGGCGAAGTGAGATTATAAAAGTTGAGAAAATGGCCCTAACATCACATTCAAAACAGTTTTTTCTTGCTGCTGCCAAGTACATATTGTTTATGTCATTGGCATACATTGGTTTCTCCTGTGATGAAAAGAGACAGCCCTATTACAAAGAAGCTTGTAGCAAGAGCACCGTTGGGATGGATTTAGAGTCAATCACAGATTGGGATACTATTTCCAGCGGGGAGATAAAAATCAACCGAAACGTTGGCATGATGAACTACGGAATGCCAGTTCAGCTAAATACGTATGGGCCAATACTATTCGGAAACGGAACTAGTAAAAGCACTGTTGATTTCAACGTACACGGAACAATAGCGATTGCAGTTTCAAGCTTTGCCGGATTGGTTACAATAAACTGGGAGAATAAGAAACGATTAGAGGGATTAGGAAATAACTTCTACTTAACTGATTTTTTGGGAGGCTTGAACCTGAGCCAAAGCGATACTGCAAAAACAAAATTGAGTTTTTCCCAATGTCAAATTGGAGGGCAATTTTATGCTGCTATCGTAAATGATGATTTGAGTTTGTCTGGCAACAATTTTTGCGGCGATGCAATTTTTTACGGTACTTC
Organism: Dyadobacter sp. 32; assembly: GCF_902506755.1. GTDB lineage: Bacteria > Bacteroidota > Bacteroidia > Cytophagales > Spirosomataceae > Dyadobacter. The sequence goes on from NZ_LR735258.1 coordinate 4,370,345, forward strand.
TCCTGTAAAAAACAGTACCTCGCTAATAGACTTGGAAGGATGTAGCTTTCGCGGTGACACTTTAACGTTCCATCAACTTCATCTCGAAACACCTCCAGATCTCACCTTTTGTTTGCTTCCAGAATACCTTGTCTTTTCGAATTTTCGAAATTTGCAATGGAAAGAGCCGTTAGATCTGCGGACATGTCGTATATCCGGAAACGACGCGATCAGATCGCCTGCTAAATGCAAGCTTAGATTTGAAGCGAGCTCAGAGTCTGGTTACTATAGACTAGATGCATCGAAATTTATTATTCCTTATGATAAGTTTGAGATCGAATTTGGTGAAAAAACAACGCCATACCAACGCTTGAAAATACTTGGCGAGGTAAGGGAAAGTTGCAAAAAACAGGGTATGACCTATGACTACGGCAAGTGGGATATCATATATCGTAAACTTGATAACATTGATCAATGGAGTCATTGGGGGAAAATAATGAACTTCACACAGAGTATCTGGTGGAATTTCGGATATTCTGAATGGATCATTGTGGTTTTCTGGATGCCCTTTTTCTTTTTGCTGTTTTGGTGTATCAACTTTCTGAAAATTAGGCACATTGTTACCCACATCTATTTCGACGGCGATCTTGGTGGCAATTTTGTCAATGTTCCCCAGTTGAAAAACGACACACTTTTCGAAGTACGGCTTGACAAAGCATCAGATAGATGGTCATATTCATTCTTTTTAACGGCCGTACTGTATTTCGGCCTCAAACTTAAACATGAAGCTGTTAATTATCGTAATGGCGGAGGAATGGCATATATCTACTTTATGTATTTTGTTGGCCTTTTCCATGTCGCTTACGCTTTTGCTTTTTTCTTCAAGTAAGTCGCCTGATAATTGCTCAACAATAGAAAAAACATTCAATCAAAGCTCAGGGAACTTAAACAATGACAAAATTGGAGGAAATAGTTCTCAAAGCACTGCTTATCAACGACAGGCTCTGCTAACTCAGCTAGGTCATGTTGACGAAATAGTGGCTCACTGTCGGTTTCCTCCCTGGCTTGTGCCTACCACGGGGCCTGCATAGCCCATGGTTACCATTTCGTATGAGCCGGAAAAGTTCAGCTTTTTACCTGGGGTGCCGTTGGTTTTGTAATATCGGAAGCTGACAACACGTGGAGATCCATCGGCTTCGAATTCCTTGAAGAAATCGAATAGGGTGGCTTCGCGTTTGATGGAATTAGTTAATGGCATTGTTCGTGACGATTATTGTCACGAAATTAGGGGGAGTGGCTGAGTGGAGAAAGGGCGGAAAATTGCCATTTGACCAAATACTGTGTTGCTACACAAATTTTCAAAAGATACATCGGCGCACGGCCGAATGTAATAGCGAAAGTACACCTTGAATTTCAACAAAATATACTACCTTCTATATCAGCCCGTTTCGAATCAGCCGTTATACAATTATGAAAAGCAATTCAGAAAGACGAAAAGAAATTTTCACTAATGCAATACCACCCGTTGGAACAAAAGAATATTTGACGGCAGTTGAGAATCTAAAACGAATAGAAAAGAACGATCCTAGGTTTAACGAATTTGTAAAAAAAAGTAGGGAGAAAGTAATAAATTCATTAGAGGCCCAATATTTGTCTCATTGTGGTTTAGTCACGGAAAAATCGCTTAGGCACTTTCTCAAAGAATTCAATTCGAGGGCATGGAACCATGGTCTAAGAAGTATGCCCGTCATGTTCAACATCTTGGAAGCATTCTTCAATTACGTGAAACCGGAAATGTACTTCGAGCTTATTGAAGAAGAAAACTACTTGATTTCATTTTTCGAATTCATCGACTTTGTGACCTCGAACGATTTTGCCGACAACAAAAATCTAATTGAAGAAAATCTAACCTCAGACATTATCTACAATTTTAATGTTGGGAAAGATCTTGATGAGATTACCTTCAAAACAGAAGATGGTGATGAGTTCATCGTAGCAGGGGTTTCTATTCTGAGAAGAGACAACGAAGTAACAATTTTAATGACAACGGGGAAGAGAGAAACGACAGATTCCTCAGAAAACGAAATTGAGTTTGAATTTTCCACAGACAATCCAAACAAACGTGCCCTGGTTGAGGAAATGAAAGAAAGATTAAAAAATGAGGGAAATGAATTCGAATACTTAGACCCTGACAAAAAATATATCAGAGTGCTAGTTGCTGGGAGAATTGACCTAGATACATCGACCATCGATGCAAGGTATATCGCAGAAGAGAGTAATTTGAGTTTCCGAGTGGTCACAGATGAGATCGATAGCTTTGTTAACAACAAAGGAGAATTTTACTCCGATTCGATGAAAGAAGCGTTTGAACTAAGCCGTAAAGAGGTAGATAATTTTGGTGCAATTGTAGAATTGATGAAATTTTCGTTATATCTCCCTTATTTTTTCAACTTACACGAGGAGTCTATCGTAGAGGAGGTTTTAGATACCGAGTTTAAAAAGCATTATAGCAGCCCACTAACCAAAAGGAAGTACAAGGACACATTTGGCGCTAAAGGTTCTACAAAATCGTTATATTCAATTGATAAAAGCAACATTTTTTCCCCTGACACTATAAAGCTTAGGGATGACTTATTTAAAATTCAGACAAGTGGATACTGGAAAAATCTAGATCTTGAAGAAATTGGCCAAGATAAAAAAGGTAATACTATTCACGGGAGAACCTGGGTACATCAAAATTTAAGTTGGTTTGAAGCCAAAGAGAAAGATCTGATTGTTGAGAAAGCTGCGGATTTATTTATTGGTGAAAATGCCGGTTTTATTTATATCATGCGAAACCCAACCATGACAAAAAATATTTTTAAAATTGGCTTAACTAGAAATGAAGTTGACGACAGAGCAAATCAACTTTCCAAAACAAGTGTTCCAGATAAATTCTACAAATCCCAAGAATGGAATGTGAAGAACTGTGTTACAGCTGAAAAGGAAATTCACATTAGGCTTAACCAATATCGAGTTGACCCAAGGCGAGAATTTTTCAACATTGAATATGATAAGGCTATTAAAGTAATCATGGAAGTAATTGATGAAATAAATCAATAGTAGTACTTACAGGCGAAAACTGCTTTTTGTGAGATTTAGACACCTTCTTCGTTACTGCCCATGAAATGTTATAAGTGTCAAAAACATAGTATGGTTCATGAGCAAAATTACGTATATCATGACACTTTCATGTGCTGCATTTGTGGATATCGGGCTTTTGAAAGGATTGAAGATTGCTGTCGTAAGCCAACCTTAATCGTAGCTCAGGATCACAAATACCAATTATCTCCCAGGCTTTACTATCAATGTGTTAATTGCTTTGGTTCTCTTAACAGATCAAAACCGTTAAAATCCTCCATGTTTGGCGACAGATGTGAACGCGAATTTTCAAACGTGTTATTTGATTTATGGATAAAAGCACGTAGCGATGAGAGTAAGTATTTGGCTCAACAAAACAGAGAGCTCAACAATCAGAATTCTGCATATTACAAGTATCTACAATACTTAGATTCGAAAGAGTGGAAGGTGAAGAGGGTGCAAGTTTTGAAAAGAGATAAAAATCTTTGCCAGGGGTGCAAAGAAAAACCAGCAGAACAGATTCACCATTTGACGTATGACCGTCTTTATAAAGAATTTTTAGAGGATCTCGTTTCACTATGCGTCAACTGTCATGAGAGGGAGCACAAGGAGCCTTTTCTTGATCTCACCCAAAAAAACCCACAGCCGGAATAACCGAGTTCCCCATGGCCATCCGGCCTGCCCTGGCTCCATATTTCGTGCATAAATAGTAATCCACCGTATCGGAAAGGTGGGTGGCTAGCTCCTGAGGGATGGAGCGGCGTTCGGTTTTTTGTCTTTTTCGAAATTGTCCAGGATGGGGGTTTGCTGCAGGGACATCATGGCTACTTTGGCGTTTCGAACGTTGAAGCGGACTTTTGGGAGGCATGCCACCGTGGCCCGATGTTTTCTTCGCGCAGGATCTTGATGAAGTCTTCCAGTTACGTATCAGTGTTACCGCCATTGTTGGGACGAATATATACTTGTAAAGCCGGTTTTGAAACTGTTCGCTGGGTAGGCATAAAAAAAGGCGGTCATTTTCGGGGTTAGAAAGGACGTGAATATCTTCTAGAATCGGTGCTACAACAGTCGTGGCGAGATCATGTAAGCCTTTTGATAATCTTATTACTTTATTTTCCAGTTGTTAAAATATGGTTACAATTATTTTGAAAATGTCCAATATACGCATAGATTTGTTGAAGGAAATCTAGAAAAATTAGATATCTTAATTTAATACCCACCACAACCATCACCTCCCCAAATGAAAAAAATCTCCGTTTACTTATCTCTCTTCATTGTTTCCCTCTTTTCAATATCATGCACGCTGGTTGACCACCAAATCGAGCCTGGGCCAGATGTATACATAACCGGTGTGGAAGAATCAAATGGACTGTTTACCGGTCAATATTGGAAAAATGGAAAATCAGTACGTTTATTGACTTCTCCAACACTTGTCTACCCGACAGCCATTGCAGTATCTGGAAATGATGTGCATGTAGTTGGATGGGTAAATGATCAAAAGAGCCAAGCCGTAGGCGTACATTGGAAAAATGGTAAATTAGTTGACTTTGCGAAGTTGAGACCTAGTTTTTTAAGTGATGTTGCTGTTTCAGGCAATGATGTTTATATAGCAGGTCAAGGGGTGGACCATGCGAACTATTCTTATGCTACCTATTGGAAAAATGGCGAAGCTGTGACTCTTGAAAACTCTATTGGCGGGTGGGCGAGAGCAGTGTTGCCATCTGGAAGTGATATATATGCTGCTGGTAGTTTCTGGAATGGAACGGTCACAGTAGCTACGTATTGGAAAAATGGAAAGTCTTTTAAGCTCACCGACGGAACCAAGCCTGCCATTGCCAACGCAATTGCTGTTTTAGGTGATGATGTCTACGTTGTGGGAATTGAAAGCAATATGGTCGGCAATGAAAATGCCGGATCAATCCAGATAGCGAAATGCTGGAAAAATGGAGTCGAGATACCACTTACCGATGGCAAAAATTACTCCGAGGCCAATGACATCACAATTGTTGGCAATGATGTGTATATCGCAGGCAAAGAAGATATCGGGACTTTGAATGCAGCTAAATATTGGAAAAATGGAAAACCGATAGCTCTTAATGGTGGATTAGTTGGGGTGGGTATTTCGGCATTCAACAACGATATTTATATCGTCGGTGGAACTTACATTGGTTCAAACGGGGTAGGCTTATATTGGAAAAATGAGCAGCCAGTTTATTTAACAGATGTCTCTAAAAATTCCTATCTCAGCTCGATATTAGTGAAAAACCCATAGTTGGTTTGTAGTTTCTAAGTAAAAGAGGGCAATTCATTTAAATGAATTGCCCTCTTTTTACACCTGCACCAGCAACGCCTTTGTCACTGCCCTCAACTAAAATTATTACCTATCCTTAACGGCAAATAATCCATCCCACTAACATAGATCTTCTCTTTAAAATCAAACTTAGCCAGATCAGCTTCATTCAAAGTTAGCTCTGCGTTCAGGTAACAAATGTTCCGGCGCATCGCCTCTGTTTTGGCCCATCGGGTAGCTTGCAGCCCATTTGCCCCGTTCAAGTAGTTGCTGGAGCTGACGTTGCGGTGGGTAGCTTACTCCTCACAAAACTTGAGAACCCGCTTTTCGATCACGTGGATCTTTTCCTGATCGGCTTTACAAAGAGTCCGTCAAAACCATGCGCGGTGCCTTTGAATTCCTGCCAGAGGGTGCTGGATGTGAATGATGCGTCGGGATCAGGGGCAATATTAAACAGCTAAATTTAATTAACCCACACCCCCAAATTTAGCTAATCATCACCCACAAATTTTGATTATCAATAGAATTTTGGTTTCAAAAAAATAAACTTTTTAATAACTTCGTCAGCACCTAACAACTAGAAATAATTCTAAACATTGAACGATTATTCACAATTGATTGCCAGAACTTCCTTCTCAAACTTAAATTAAATACGATGGCCAAACTTACTACTACTCTATTTTTCGCTTGTTTACTTGCTTTGACTGACGCGGCGTCTCAGACCCCGGTCACAGCCTACACAACGCAACCGAACGCCTCAACACCATCCGACTTTACGGCAACCGGATATATCCCGATCAATCCTACGGTGTACAATACGCACATTACGCGGGATAACAGAAATTTTTCTTCCTTCTTCGGAACCTCCTACCCATCCTCCGCTGCTACGACATCCATTGCTACGGGGTTCGTCGCCGGGGGGAAAACATTTAGCCGGGTATCTGCGTCACCCACCACCCCATTTACAAAAATCAATATTCAACGAAAAGACAACCCTGCATATACAGGAAACCGTTTCTCTGGCTTTTTCGAATACTCGTCTGTTCGAACGGCGGGGGGAACAGAGCAGTATAATGTTCGTGATAATGGCGACCTGGATATTTTCATTAAACCTGCGGCCATTTACACCATGGAAGCTGCATTGAATAATTTTTCTCTGTCCTATGGATCCGATAATATCTTTTCCAATTACGGGACGGGAAACGTCGGAAGCCAGGGAACTTCGCTTGCAGAATCAGGAAACAACATAGAGCGTGTAGACTTGATTTATGCGCCTGGTATGGAGACCTCTAATGCAGCAAACTTAGCTAACATGGGTGTGCTCGTGAATGAGAGAGGGGGTAATGATGCGTTTAAAGTGGCAGCAATTACCGGCCTGGATATCAACGGGGACGTAGCATCTCTTGGCTCAATTGTCTCCGTCGCCAGCAATGCATGGGGAACCGCTGCCGGGCCAGACATCAGTACCGTTGTATTCATGGGTGCAGAGGGTAGCGGTAATATTAATCCGAAGGAGCTGGTAGGGATGTCCGGAAACTCGGCCGGCCCACCCGCCACCCAGAAGGTTGCCGGTATTTTTTTCTCCCTTTCGGATTTGGGAATCGGGGTAAATACACCGGTTTACGGGCTGGCCATTTTCCCAGGTGATATTACGACTGATTTCCTTTCTTTAAATACCACCCCAACAAACACGCCGGATGCCGGAACGGGCGGACTCGACCTCATGTCGGGGAGCTTTTTTGCCATTGAACAGAGTATTCTACCGGTAACACTCGCTTCCTTTGACGGCAAACTTTCCGAAGGAAAACCGCTGCTGACCTGGATCACTACGTCTGAAACAAATTTTGACGGATTCCAGGTGATGAGAAGTGATGATGCAAAAAAGTGGGAAACAATAGAATTTGTACTAACGAAGCAAGTTTCTGACAAAACTAAAACCTACAAGTATGTGGACGAAAATGCACCCTCCGGTATAAATTACTATCGTTTGAAACTTGTTGATCTTGACCAATCGTATGCTTATAGTAAGATTATCCAAGTGTCTGTGAAAGGAGAAAACATTCTGTTCCCGAACCCCGTATCGTCAACCTTACATGTAAAAGCTTCGGACAACGACCTTTTGCTGACGAATAGGGTCGACATCAGAACCACCAATGGCTGGATCGCAAAATCGGTAAACACAACGGATAAATCGATATTCAGGAATGGAATACCCATATCGGATTTACCTAATGGAAATTACATTGTACAAATGATACAGCCAGGAGGAAGTTCAAAGTCTTATTCCATTGCCATAGTTAGGTAATTGACGACAAGACAATTGCCCTTTTCGAAAAGTTTATCCCAAACGAACCGGAAGTAGTCCCACCCGGGTAACTCAGAAATACGAGTTACCCGCTTTTTCGCATCATCATAGCATTCAGAAGATTTGGGTAAAATTTTCAGCTCCGCCGCTTCGTCGGGATAGCAACAAACGGGCTGCTCCGCTCTGTTTTTACAATTAAATCCTGTTCAAAAAAGCAGAAAGATCCAGCTCATCGTGCAAGATTTTCTGTTGCTCCAGCATTCTTATTTTCAGGTCTTTGAGAATGTTTTTGCTGGACGACCTGGCAAAAATATCATTCATCTCTTCCGGATCACGCTGTAAATCGAATAGTAAGATTTTGTTTGCAGCCGGATAAATGATCATTTTGTATCTGTCTGTCCGGACCATACGTTGCGTATGCATGTAGCAGCCATAAATGCTGCGGTAGGAACTTGCTCTTTTTGCGTCCCTGATGATGGGCATCAGGCTGTTGAAAAATACATGTTCAGGTTTGTGGATCCCGGCCAGCTCATAGGCGGTCGCCATGGCGTCCTGCAGGTAGACATTCTGGTCCCGCTTAGCACCCTTAGGAATACCCGGACCACTGATGATCAATGGGGGACGCATGCTGTGGTCGAACATGCTTTGCTTGCCCATAAGCCCATGGTGACCGACCGACAGTCCATGGTCGGAGGTAAACAGGATGAAGGTGTTGTCCAGTTTACCACTCTCTCGCAAGGCATCCAGGACTCTCCCCACTTGTTCATCCATGTAGGAAATACTGGCATAATACTCCTGAATACTTTTCCTGACAGCATAAGGCGTCCTGGGAAAAGGGGCCAGTTGCTCATCCCGCAGATCCGTTCCGCATCCCATTTCTGTTTTGAAAGGATAATCGTCGAGATAGCTGACAGGTAATTTTATCTGATCGACCGGATATTTATCTAGCCATCTTTTGGGTGCCTGCCGGGGATCGTGCGGCGCATTGTAGGCCAGATACATGAAGAACGGAGTTTCCTTTTTCGAAGCATCCTCGATATATCCTACCGCATCATCAGCCAATACTTCACTCCAGTGTTTGCCGCCCTTCCAGAATCCGCCATACTCTTCTTTCCAGGGTTGCCAGGTCGTGTCCAGCCTGGAAAGTGGTCTGTTGTATCCCTGCGGTGTTTGGTTTGGCATTCCCGGCCTTATGTGGCTGGCATGGTCGAACAACTTCCGGGCATCCGTAGCAACGTGCCATTTTCCCGTCATGTATGTTTCATATCCAGCCTGCTTCAATTGCTGTGGCCAGAATCCGTTCGCTGCTACAAGTGATGCGTAGTTTGCTTCCTGTTTTTTCGCATTCCAAACGGACATACCTGTGAGCAACATAGCGCGGCTAGCTACACAAACTGCCCCATGCCAGGCACCCATGTTAAAGGTATGGGTGAAAGTGGTGCCGTCTTGTACCAACCCGTCCAGATTCGGCGTGATCACCTGGCTGTTACCCAAAGCATGAATGGTGTTGTACCGCTGGTCATCTGTGAATATCAGAATGATATTTGGCTTGCTTCGTTTTTCCGGTTTCGGGTTGTCCGGTCTGCTCCCTCCGAGCATCACGGCAAGCCCCAGTATAACCGGTAATTGAAAAGCGCGAATCAGTTTTTGTAGCATCATCGTAAACAGGCTGCGGTGAAATTTCCGGGTAATTTGGCCAAAGGCAATTCTCATCACTTGGAAAGGTGTTTGTTCTCGTCAGAAACAGGAGCTTGAATTTCGACATTTAAAATGGGAAATGACTGTCTGTTGAAAGACAAAACGCCATTTTACCTTATTTTTCCCTTTTTTTAAATTAATACGGTAAAGTACTCCCTCATTACCAAACGCACTGATTTTTTCATCCCGGCGGGCAGGTCGGTATAAAATTTCGGCCCCATGCGTAAGCAAAGGGCCGAAATTTTTACGATATCAGCCGTGTCCAAGGCACAGGCTATTGCAATTTGCCGGGATCTACTACGGCATACTTAATCGATTGCCGGTTGTAGGTATAAGTAATGTGAACTTTGCCATCCTTGGCCTGAATGACGGCAGGATAAGCATAGCCGGCTTTCATGGGCTCATTTTCAAGCGTCATCACCGGTTTCCAGTTGATCCCATCTTTGGATATGGCTACGTTCAGGATATTGCGTCCTTTTGGTTCCGGGCCGTTTTTGGTGCTGTGGTTATATACCAGCAACTGGCGTCCATCCTTCAAAGTAACGGCATCTGTTCCGCTATTGGGATTGGGCAAATCCAGGGCCGTCATTTTGCCCCAGGTTTTGCCATTGTCTTCCGACCAGCTTTGAGACAGGACGTTTTGTTTGGTACGGCACACAATCTGCAGACGCTTTCCTCCATGCAACAATACACTGGGTTGTATGGCATCAAACTCCACCCCGTCGTGGATAGGACCTATCACCTGCCAGGTTTTCCCTTTGTCTTTACTGACTTCAAAATACACCATCCAATCCTGAACCTTGTTTTTCTCAAACTCGATACTGGTAGGACAGATGATCGTACCGTCACGCAACTGAACCGGTTTGTTTTTTACCGGCCCCAGCAGATGTCCGATTTTAGGATCATTGCCTAGTTTTTCGGGTTTCGACCAGGTTTTTCCATGATCGGTTGATGTCATCAGCATCCCCCACCAGGTCGTTGGACTCGGCCCCACTTTGTAAAAAAGCATCAACGGCCCTCCTTTGGGCAGGAACAGTACCGGATTCCAGCAGGGATAGCGCAAAGATTCGTTGATCACCCCGTTGGCAACTTCCTCAGGCCAGGTCCATTTACCATTCTCAAGACGTGAAACCCTTATACCCACATCCGGATTACTTTCGCGTGTGCCCGAGAAAAATGCAGCTACCATGCCTTTGGGAGTCTCTACAATCGTAGACGCATGTGTTTCGGGCGTTGGGCGGTTTTCGAGCGGGTAGATCAGTTCCGCACTCAGGAGTGCCCCCTCACCGGCAACCGCCTTCGCGGGTAACACATCACCCGGGCCCTTGTTATCAGTTAAATAAGGATATGTAAACGACGAAACAGCCAGCGCGAGGGAGAGGGAAATGATAACAGCAGTTAGCCTCATAGGTTTTTTAGTTGTAAAAAATTACATTTTGATATCTTATAAACGATTGTTACCAGGTATTGGGCTATCAAAGCAAAGGTTTTTGGCTTCAAATTACAAATGATGGACTGGGATGTCGTGAGTTGCACTGGAAGTTAGCAAACCATGAGCCATTGACTTAAAGAGGTGGATAGGTCCATCTGCTCGTAAGTAAATAATCCAGGTTACAAACCTGAGTAGAAAAACGCATTTTTGAACCATGTCCAGATGAACGTGGGTCAAAAATTGAAAAAAGGACTCACGAAGAGAATGAATAACACTATATTACCCCCTACCAAAATTACCTATTACTGGTGAAACAGAAATTAAAGCGGAGACCTGCATTTAAACACCTGAAACAACCGTTTTCAGCAAACTTACGACGCGTATTTGATTGCGATAGAAGGGATATTATTGTAGTAATTAAATGCTATAACAGTCAATAATTAACATCATTGTATTACAATTTTACCAAAGCGGAGAAAGCAATTTATATTTACATTCATTTTTACGCTTGTCTACGACAAGAAAAAAGGCTGTCACAAACTAATTTGTAACAGCCTTATATTCAGGTGGTGATGGACGGATTGGCCACTACCATCTAAAATAGCCCCTGAGAGCCAAGAGGTTAGATAAAAATGTGTTTGTCGCAATATTAATTCCATGATTTTGTCGCAATTTTTGTCGCAGTCAGCTGCGTGATTTTAATACATCTACCATCTCCCGAAGTAGCTTTATTTGCTCTTCAAGGCCTTTTTTCTCCGCTTCCAGCACTGCTATTCGCCTGCGTGCTGCTTCCAGGTCTGTACTCTTATACTCCGGCCCGTCCTCACTCCATTTCTTCAATTCGGGTTCAACTTCGGGGTATGCAGTCATGAAGTTTAATGGATTCACCCCGTATGCATCGGCGATTTTTTGAAGAAACGCGGTGTTAACGTTCGCCTTCCGAAAGATCGGATATAACGATTGCACCGTGTAATCGAGCTTTTTTGCAGCTCCGGGTATGCCATCTGGTTGCTTTTCAATGAAGTCTCTAATCGCTTTACCTACATGCATTCTTTATTTATTTTGAATATTTTTTTATTCATTATGAATAAAATTCATTATTGTTTTTCGTAACTTGGTATTAAATATCAACAAACATTATTGAATTTCAATGGCAACTTACACACCAACACGGTTCTGGAAACTCTGGAAAGAGGACCTTAAAGTTTCCTTTCCCAAAAAACAGCTTACCGACGCCTTACAGGATCGCTGGAAAATCACGCATAGCAACGTCCTGACACGGTTAAAGAAGGAAAATTTCATGGATTTAACCTCCGACATTTCATTCCTGTACGAACATTACGGTATAGGATATACGATTGAACGAGGATTCTTCTACGATGAAGAAAAACATGCTGCTATCAAAGAGCAAACTCTACGCGCTCGTGCCCAAAGGCTCGGATTGGCGAAATGAATTTTATTCGTTTTGAATAAAACCGCATCATCAAACTAATTATCCTATGATGAAATTGTTCACTATCAGCCTATGGCTGGCCGCCTCCTGCGGTAACGCGCAGGATTTCCCAGTTCCTGATCAGCCGGATTTAGAGAAAGCCGTTGACCGTTATTTCAGCTCACAGCTGCAAACGCAACTCATCGAACTTTCACAAACCAAGCGATTCCGCTGGTTATCCTATTTGCCCTCACCGGGCTATTCGCCGTTCGCCGGTGGCTTCACGATGAGTATGAATCTTTCTGCCCCTTTACAGGAAATCCGCTTGAATCACGCAACAAAAACCCGTTCGGAAGCAATTCGTCAGCAATCGGCAGCACAAGCCACCGATTTGAAAAACAGCTTGCAGTCGGATCGCCTGACGATTCTGAACCGGATAGCCGAATACGAGGCCCGGAAGGTACTGGATTCACTTAACCGACTTGCAGCCGAGCTGTCTGCTAGAAAGTACGCTTCCAACGAGATTACACCTACCGAATACATCTCCGCTTCCAAAGGATTCAACGAATACCTGAACAGCCGTCAAAAGGAGCAAAACGCTATTCACGAAGCAATTAACAACCTACTGTACAAAGCAAAAATGGACGTGCCCGCCAGCAACGCCCATCTGAATAACTTAACTCATAAGTAATATGAACAGCATAAAAGTACAACTTTTAAATCAGGTTTCGGTATCTGATATCGTAAAGTTCTATATGCCTGGGTACGAACCAGGTCGGGTTCAAAACTACAAATCTCCGTTTGCTGAGAAGGACGACAACCCGAGCCTGAATTTTTACGAAAAAGACGGAACATTGATGTTCAAAAGCCACAACACAGGGCATCAGGGCGATGTCTTTCAGTTTGTGGCCGACCTTAAAAAAATTGATTGCAAGAATGATTTCAACAGGCTGATCCAGGAAATTCAAAATGATCTGGGACTCCAATTGCCAAAAAGCGTAAACCAGTCAAAGAACATACGTATATCTTTCGACCGGCAGAGAATCGAACTCCTTGATTACTTTTCTAAAATCGGGGTGTCCGCTGACATATTGGAACGGTACAAAGTAAACCAGGTCAAATTTCACGAGTTTATTACCCGGAAAGGCTCACACTGCAAGTTTGACTATAAAAAACTTAAACAGCTTGCAATTTGCTATTCGATTGGAGATAGGATTAAGGTCTATTTCCCGTACATAGAAAATGTTCAGCCAAAGAAGTTTGGCTTTAAGGATCAAAGAGCAAACGATATTTTCGGGCTGGAACAGATTCAATCGCTCGACTACACGCCCGACCGGCTCTTTGTCGTGGCCGGGGAGAAAGATTGCCTGGTAATGACTTCCAGGAATTATCACTCAATCCCATTCCAATCAGAAAACAGGCTTCCATCCAAAGAACAGATAAAATTAATCTCCGGCCTCGCCAAGGAGATTTTTATAGTTTACGATCCGGATACAGAAGGTCGACGATTTGCAGATAAACTTTCAAGCGCCACCGGCTGGAAAATTGTAAACCTGCCGAATGAAAAGGAAGATGTTACGGACTATTTTCAAAAGAACCAACCACAGGATTTTGAACAGATCGTCGCCAGAGCCTCCGTTTCGAACGTTCAGGAGGAAACCGATAAGCCTCTGGAAATTTATACCATCTTTCACCAATCAGAAGATTTCCTGAGTAAGTACTACGATTTTCGTTACAACACGGTTTCGCTTGATATCGAATACAGTAAGAAAAACGCAAAAGCGTTTTCCGTAGTAAATGAAAATCAGCTATTTGTAACTATGAACAAGGCCGGCATTAAAGTCGGCATGGATAAGCTGATCTGTATTCTGAAATCCGATTTTGTACCACACTTCAACCCTGTAACATCCTATTTCGAGAACTTGCCAAAATGGGACAACGAAGACCACATCGGGATCCTAGCCTCGCACCTCCATGCAGAGCAACCTACGCAGCTGCACGTCCAGTTTAAAAAATGGCTCGTTCGTTGCGTGAAATGTGCGTTTGAGCCGGGTTACTTCAACAAGCAGGCGTTCATTTTGGTACACAGCAAGCAAAATTCCGGCAAAACAACCTTTTGCCGTTACCTGTGCCCCCCTGCCCTATCCAGCTACATTGCTGAAAATATCAGCGACGATAAGGACAGTCGAATAGCGCTGGTCAAAAATTTTCTGATCAACCTGGACGAGTTGAGCAGCCTTGCAAGGCACGAAATCAACAGCCTGAAAGCGCTTTTTTCAAAGGACTGCATCAACGAGCGTTTGCCTTACGACCGGAAAAATTCAATCATCCCGCGCATTTCCAATTTTATCGGCTCCACGAATATGGCCGAATTTCTTACCGACGAAACGGGCTCGGTCCGGTGGCTATGCTTTGAAATTCATAAAATTGATTGGGGATATCGCCAGGCCGTAGATATCAACAAAGTGTGGTCGCAGGCTTACAACCTTTACAAATCCAGTTTTCAGGCGGATATGAACCCGGCTGAAATCGCCGAGAACGAGAGCCGTAACAACAAGTTCCAGCAGCGAAGCGCCGAAGCCGAAATCATACCCACGCTTTTACGTGCATCCGACAGCGCAGACGCATTTGCAACATTTATGACGGCAACGGACGTGCTGCAGTACCTGCAAATCCATTCTTCTTTGCGGCTCAGCAAAGTAATGATTGGCCGGGCAATGCCAATCTGCGGATTTATACGCGTAAAAGACTCAAAAACAGACCGTTACGGCTACTGGTGTGTAAAACTCAACGATTTTAGTACTAAACCTCCATGACCTGGCGATTTGTCGCCTAATGGCAGGTTCGACGAAGGCGACAAAATAGATATTTGGTCACCCCCCCGTACCCCCCGATGATAATTTTATTTCACCGAAATGGGGCAGAAAAAAGAAAAAAAGGGGCGAAAATGGAAAACCATCTTACCTATCTTACCTGAACGAAATAACTCACTTATTATCAGTTACTTAAACTAATAAAATCCATCTTACCCTATCTTACCTGATCTTACCATATCCTACCTAACCGATAAGCCTATTTTGGTTACATAACTAACAGGTAAGATGATTTATCAGGTAAGATGAAGATTTTCAAGTTACCTGTTATAATATTTTGATTATCAAATATTTACAAGCAAACAGGTAAGATGGTAAGATGAAATCGCATTTTTCTGTACCAAAAAATAAAAACAAACTATGGAATCCGAAATACACTATCTTGACAAGAGGAAATCCGACAAGTTATTATTGACAGTCAGCAACATACGATACAAAACCGCCTTCCTGCTTATGATGGATTGTGGTTTACGAGTTTCAGAAACGGTATCATTACAGTTCTCAAATTTCGATTTCCGAAAAAAGACAATTACCGTACGCAGCCTCAAAAAACGGGATGATGTACAGCACAGGAAAATTCCAATTTCTGATCGTTTATACCAGGCATTATCTGAATATGTCACAACCTTAAAAGACACCACACCAGACGCGTGGCTATTTCCTCACCCAACACGCGAAGGACACTTAAACCGCAAAGCGATGAACAGCGCCTGCAACCGGGTAAGGGCGAAAGATCCGGAATTTAAAAACCTGCATCCACATGCATTACGTCATACGTGTGCGACACAACTATTATCCAGCGGTGCGCAGCTGCATGAGATCAAAGAAATCTTGGGCCACAAAAAATATGATACCACACTGATCTATTCCCACATCCCAACCGAGATATTGCGACAGCGTATTGACACGATGACGAAACCAAAACTTGGACTATGGCAACGCATTCAAAATTACCTGGTCGCGCCAAAACGGGCAACGCTAATCAACCTATCACACGATATCAACAACTTTATCATTGGCCGAAACGCTGAACTGCTTCAGATAACCGAACTGATCAATAAGAACTGCAATGTGATATTGATGGGGAAAATTGGGATAGGCAAAACGCACTTGATGAATCAGATAACCCCGGATAAGAAAATTTTACGGTTTGACGATTTTACAGACATTAAGAAAACCCTGATCGGCGCATTGATTTACCTGTACCAGAATGACAAGCAAACGATCTATGAAATGGTTTACGGGGATTTCGATCTGGATAAACTTGATACCCAATTACAAAGGGATTCCGTTTCCGCGCTCTGTAAAACCCTGGTCAGTACAGTAGCAAAGCATGAATATCTATTGATCATCGACAATTGCGACCGGATCACACCAAAAGGGATCAAAGCCCTGGAAGAGTTAAAAGATCATTTTACTATTCTCACATCTGCGCGCGAAATTCCTATAAACAAATCATCATTCCTGTGGAATTTTGAAACGATCAGAATAGAAAATCTCAGCAGGCAGAACTCACTCGAGTTAATTCACAAACTGGCCTACGACATTGAGATAGAAGATTTTGAAATTTTCCGAAACCACATTTGGGAACAATCCAACGGCAACCCGCGCGTAATTTTTGAACTGGTGGAGCGGTTTCGCAAGGAGATAATAGTATCCACCGATATCGTACGGAGTGTCAAGCACCACGGCAGCATGAAGGAAATTGACATGTCGTTTGCCGTCATGCTCTTGCTTGCATCAATGGCCATCCTGCGCTACGCATCCGCAGAAGTCGGCAACGACAGTTTGAAATTCATTGGCGGCTGTGCCATGATCCTGTTACTTTTCAGTAGGTACATTTTCAACTTCACCAAACGCAAAGTGATATGAGAACCAGACAGATGCACACACCAAAATTCATTTTGGACGAGCTAACAGAATTTGTACTAGCCGATGAGTATACCACCTTTTGGACCGATCGTACCAAGACTAAAATTCTGTATCAATTCCTTTCCAAGTTCCGGCAACAATTCGACACCGATATGGAATTTGCAGAAACCATTTCCGAGGTTCTAGCGCAATTCAAGATCCAAAATTGTAATACCGCACCGCATCCAGGTCAGCACTAACCAAGCAATGGGCTATATCCATATGTGGCCACATTTATATACACCGCCAGCCTATACATAAATACACACTCATTTATACATTCACCAATTATGAAAAAGGATAAAACAGTCTGGATTTTCCAAAATTATGCTCAGGATGCCACTGGCATTTACACCAATCTATCAGAATTGATCCGATCAAATTCCCTGCAAAGACAGGAACCCGCAATCAGAAGAGCACTTTCAAAAGGTTTCGCGGGAATACAACTAAGCGGACGATGCTTTATTGATAATGTAAAAGTCAATGAACCGCTTGACCGAATTAACAGAACCAATTACTATTATCTGATCCCGCGATAAAATGGAAAATCATTTCACTGTGACCGCAATTGAGTCGGGCACTTCGAAAATAACTCATCCGGACTGTACCATGAAACCCAAAACAAGACACTATTGCACATCATGCGGGATCAAACAATTTGAATTCGCTATGAAAGAAATATACTACCCATTGTTAAAAAAATCGGCCTGGCATTGCCAAAATTGCATGTCCACTCATGCGGACAATCTGCATTTCAAAACGGGCGAAAAAGACCGGTATTTGCTAGAACTTTTTTCGGGTTCCGGGACCGTATCGCGGGTCGCAAGAGAGGAATTCGGGTACCGTACGTTCACGATCGATCTGGAAGAACAGTATCAACCTGATCTGTCTGCCGACATTGCCAAACTGGCCTTGCACCAGATTCCGGACAGGAACAAAATTTCCATTGTCTGGGCATCAGTTCCCTGTACCCAATATTCCATACTAAACCTGGTCAACCATTGGGAAAAGATCACATACAATCACCGGAGCTACTACTATTTCCCTAAAACCGACGCAGCCAGGTCAGCGGTCCGACTCTTGGAAAAAACACTATGGCTGATCAGGAAAATTAACCCTACGTACTATTTTATCGAAAATCCGCGCGGAGCGCTCAGGCACATGCCACAGATGAATTACGCTCCATTTCGGCACGAAATCAGTTATTCAGATTTCGAAATGGACATCTACAAGCCGACCGACATCTTCACCAACTGCAACTTTTTAAAGCTCCCCAGGATCAGCAGCTGTGTAGGCCGATCCTTTCCTGGTTCTGTCAACAAATTAAGCAGCGCCTACGAGCGCAGCATAGTACCGCCGGCTCTGATCCGGGAAATTTTGACACAAGTCGATTCTCAACATTCACATTCATTCACAGCTGCCATAGATAAAGCTAACTATGCTACCAGGTAACAAAGTTTTTCAAACATATTTTGGGGGCAAAAATGGCAGTGGTGTTTACCAGCAGATCATCAACGTCATCCGTCCACATCATGTATACATGGAATTATTTGCTGGATCAGGAGCCGTATTCCAGAACAAAAAACCGTCTGCCACCAACATCATCAATGATATTGATCCGATGGTTTACGAAAGATGGAAAGCCTCCAGCATAGACAATATTGTCTTGCTAAACACCGATGCAATCAGGTTTTTAGAATCTTACGAATTTAACCCTGATCTGAAATACTGCATCTATCTCGACCCGCCGTATCCACTCAGCTCGCGGAGATCCAGCATAGACGTTTACAACTATGAGATATCGGATCATCAACACATTCAATTACTAAATGTTGTAAAGCAACTTGAATCCATGGCCAACATAGACATAATTGTCTCAACCTATAAAAATGAGATGTATGCTGAACATTTGAAAGATTGGCAGCTTCTAACTTTCCAGGCTAAAACCCGCGTTGGTTTGGCAACGGAATATTTATACATGAACTACCGAAACGACGAGGGAATACTCCATGACTACGGTTTTCTGGGAAACACTTTTACCGACCGACAACGCATCAAACGAAAGATTGAGAGGGAAATTCAAAAACTTAAAAACCTTGACCCACATGAAAGGAACGCCATTATTTTCTCAATTATCGAGGAATATCAGCTGCAGCATAGATGAATTGATCTATGGTCGACGGAACCGGCAGCATAGCTCTTCCCATCTATGCGGTCCACATAGACATAATAATCTATGCTGCATCATAGCTATTTCCATCTATGTTGGCCGAAGGATTATTATTCAATCATTCAGTCACTCAAACATTCAAAATTGACATCATGAGCGGAACCAACCACATCACCGGTGGAATCGTTTTCACCGGCATTTTCGCCAGTTTCTGGAACGTCAATATTTTTGCCCGGCCTGAAATGCTCGCAGCTACGGGATTCTTTGCTATCCTGCCGGATATCGACCATTTAAAATCTCCAATCGGCAAAGCATTTTATCCATTGGCCAAATGGCTCGACCGCAAGTACGGCCACAGGACAATCACCCACAGCCTCACGGTTTTCATTCCGGGAATCTTTCTGGTGATGTTTCTGGAAAAGCTGCTGAGTACCGGCTTTTCGTACACGCTCGTATTCGCGTTCGCGTATTTCTCGCACCTGCTTTTTGACATGCTCACCAAACAGGGCGTACCGCTATTCTATCCTTTCAAACGCAATCCATGCGTTATTCCTGGCAACCCGGATATGCGCCTGCGTAGCTCTGACCTGAAAACCGAAGCTGCCTGTTTTGCCATTTTCATTTTGTTGGGGATCACATGCCAGAACCTTTTTACAAACGGCTTCTGGAACACCTACAACCGGCAGTTTGCCGACCTGAAACATTTACATCAGGAAAACGTACAATCAGAAACCATGCTGTCAGTTGCTTACAAATTCAGAAATGAAGCTGGAAAAGAGATTTCTGGCTCAGGGCGACTGATCAAATCCGCTGAAAATCAGGCGATAATTTGGGACAATAACCAGTTTATCAGGATCGAAAAAACGGACAGAATTATCAGTTTGACCCCGACCCGGACGCAAAAAATGATTTCCACCAAAGAGATATTCTTTTCCAACATCAGCCCCGACAGCCTCCGAAAGTTACTGACCGCAAAGCCCCTGATCACACTGAAATTACAGGCCAATTACCCGTTCATATACACAAAGCAGAATCAGCCGATGGAATCCAAAAGCGCGGATCTTGCCTATATCGTGGACCCGACATTTGATTTTATAAACAAACCGGCCGTAGCAGCCGACACCAGCACCATCGAAGCCAGGCGCAGGATTCTGCTCTACGAGCTCGCAAGCGAGTACAAGCGCATGTCTGCGATCCAAAGCCAGCGCCAAAACCTGGCAAACCAGATCACAAAGCTCACCACCGAGATAAACACGCTCGATCTTTACGAGCGCGAAAAAGCCACAAAGGAACTCCAAAAGCTAAAAACCGAACTGGCAAACCACCAAGACGCCGAAGATAATACAGGAAAAATCCGCCTTCAGCTGCAAGCCCTGAAAGCAAAACCACAAGCCGAACCGGAACCGGTAAAAGTTTCGGGTTACATCAATATGCTCGAACCATGAAACAATTTTCAAAAACCCCGCTCCTTTTTATTTTTTTCTGCCTAACTTCCTGCGAGTGGCCCGGGGAGTACCGGGATATTGAGATTAGTATTGAGGGTGTTGATTATGCCATGGTTTATATTTTTAGCCTGCCAGACAGTAACCAAACGATTACCAAGCCTTTCGACAGAAGACACGCAGAACGCGTCCACCTTTCCCACATTCCGGACGGCCATATCATGCTCCGCGTCTCCGCCGATAAAAACCGGCAAATGGTGAATGTGGACACGGCTATTACTTATACGGGAAGGTTTGGCTGGGGGGTGGAGTTTTGAAAAGAGAAATAGGGGCTCAGGCGAGTTGACAAAGCCCCTATCAACGATTGTTCACCGACGTGAAGATCAATAAAAAACTAAACTTTGTTAGGTTGAGCCGAATCAACTTAAACTTCCATTTCTTTTTCTGCGGAAATTACTTCATCAGCTGTTGCCACAGCATCAGCATCCGGTATAAAAGAAAAGGCTCCAAGGCATTTATTTGAATGCAGATAGGTGTAATAAACTTGCTTTTTGTCTGAGCTTAACACACCAAACCATTTTTGAGAAGTCGCTCCAACAAAATTTCCGACAACTTCAAACTTGATATCACCCTCAGTCTCAATATTTCCCAAGCTTTTCAATGTCTGACGTATTTTTTCATTTTCTCTGAATTTTCCAGAGTATTTTACACACTCCAAAAACCCGATGGCCTTTTTCTTAAATTCTATTTCACCTTTTTTCATTGTTAGGTCATTTGTGTTTTACACTTAAAAAATACGAAGGGCATTTGATCTATGCCCTTCGTTATTCTGACAACCACTACCCTTCGGGTGGAAAAGGGTCGTTACCGTAACTATTTCTATCTCTAATCTGCCCATTTCTTCCGTGTATTAACAATTCGGATTGCTGATTAATTGCTATCTCACGTGCACGTTCTATCGCCTCGGCCTGCGTTCCGGTTACAACCGTCACGCGCGAATTACCTTCCCCTCTTACGCCCCAGTTGCCGTTGTGGGGTACAACATGTTGATTTTTTTTCATTGTTTTGATTTTTTACCTGATTTTTTCACTGTTTCCTTAACCGTGGTATTCTGGTGGGTCTTTGCAAAACCTGGTTTCACATACCTACCTGTTACTGCACTCCTATAAACCGACTTATTCATTTTAAACACCTCCTTTCGTTTTGTACCTATTTTTAAGAAACAGGTACATACATACGAAAGTTCACTTTATCGTTGTATTTTTTACATTTTAAAGCCTTTTTTTCACATTCCAAGAATATCTACACTATGATGAAAGATAATTTACTTAATCGCCTTTTAGATTGTCGAATAAATATGCCATATTGCCATAAATAAACTTTAACGTTGAATTTTCAGTGTTAAAATACTGTTATTGTTATGAAATCCTTCTAAACGTTATACATTTGTGGCACCAGAAGCCGAAGTGGAACAATTTTTGAGAGATTTTTTTGTGAAGTATGGAATTTTTAACATTCTTTTTACAGAACGAACCAATCCTAAAAATGCTCAAACCTTATTACAGCTGGAAATTTCACCAGCGAAACGTCGCACAATAATCGAATCAATTACCGTTAAGGATTACGTTGATGGTCCAATCACAGATCAGCTATATGGAATTTCGAGTCTTTGGGTGTTTGGAAAAGCTCACGGCGGGAAAGAAATCTATATAAAAATTTCCTTGGGGCATCCAAGTTCAAGTGTACTATGCATATCCTTCCACGTTGCCTCTCATAAATTGAAGTATCCCAAAACATAAAATATCATGAAAAGCCCCATAACAGGCAGAGAAATGAAAGTGCTGCGAGAAGCTGCCTCTCTGTCGTTTAGAAAAGAGGATTTCGACATTACTTATCACTTTTTTGAGTGCGAAGATTCAAAAGAGCGATATACTGATGATGTATTAGACCAAATAAATACCATTCAGGTACATAATCGTTATAGAGAAAAGTATGGCATCCCATTTCCAGAAGAAATAAAAAATATTAGGATGATTTACGGTATTTCAGCAAATAAAATGTCTGAGATTCTAGGCTTAGGTACTAATTCGTATCGTTTATACGAATCTGGTGATATGCCATCCGTAGCCATTGGTAGGCTTATATTATCCATTAAAGATCCAATTGAATTTATAAAGCAGGTTCGTGCCAGCGCGCACATTATAAAAGAAAAAGAGTCGGAGAAACTCATAAAATTCGCTGAACAACTAATTGCTGATCGCGAAGAAAAGAAAAGACAAAGAAAAGTAGTATTGGAAAAAAAAGAAATTCCCGGCGAGTTAAACGGATACAAGGCTTTGGATTTGGATAAGATTTCGGGTATTATATCTTTTTATAATAAGGAGAATGGCATTTCTTTATGTAAGACTAAATTAAATAAATTACTTTTTTATTCTGATTTTCAAAATTATCAAAGATATGGATATTCTATGTCCGGCATCACTTATCAAGCGATACAGTACGGACCTGTCCCATACAGATATGACAAGCTTTACGTTAAACTTTCAGAAATCGGAAAGTTGTCGATTGAAGAAAAGGAGTACGGAGAAGGTATTTTTGGAGATGATATTAAAAGCATTGAAAATTTCGATCGAGAATTATTCGAGGATTCGGAATTTGAAATCTTGTCTTGCATTGTTAATAGTCTTGGTAAGATGACCACAAAACAGATTGTTGATAAAAGCCACAATGAGTTAGCCTGGAAAGAAAACCATCAAACCTGTTCGTTAATTTCTTATAAATATGCTTTCTCATTGACAGAACAACTTTCGCTAAAAGTATTAAATCAAAATTTTTGTGAAGAAAAGGAAATGATTCCAGCTTAGTATTCCCGCACTCGCACAACCCATTCCCCAAGCCCCGCAGCCGCAACATGCCAAAGCTTGGGGAACCCGGTTGCTTCACCAAAGCAGAGCACCATCACACAGATATTTAACTCCATCTAGCCGCACAATTAAACAGACCGTCCAATTTTGCTAAAAGCAAAATCGGCCATCCAGTTTAATCCTTCTCCGCTCTTTCGGCCACAGGCGTAAGGATATCCATATTTGTCCCTTTTGCTCGTCTCGCGCAAGGCCAGGTATCCCCGCTGACCATCCAACCAAGAAAGTAAAATTGCACCTAGGCGGGTATAGCGGTCTCCCTCTGGTCGTTCAGTCAGGCCGCGCAAGTATCGCGCCATCACTCCGCAAGCTGCGTTCTGTCACGCTACTTGCAATGCGGTTCCCTCGTAAAAACTCGGCTCTTCCTTCTCTTCCGGCGGTCGGCGGCGGCCCTCCGACATTATTTGCGGGGTCTGTGGTGTCGGGCCGCCTTTCATATTTGTGCGCCCCCTTTGGCCATTTTCGCGCCCCCGCACCCCTTCCCGCGCGAAAAATGGCCGGGCGCTCCTAGCCAGCACAGTCTCGCCTTCGAGCGTCCTGCATCCATTGAAAAATCCTGCTAAGCATTCCTAAGTAATGTCCTGCCAGACCCCGACTTCCAAAAAAGCATTCAGGTTCAAAAAGTGCAGAAAAAAAATAAATAGAATTGTGACCGTTACCGTGCAAAAGAGTCTAATTATCAGACGGTTGTTAGCCGTTTGGATGAAGTGATTACCAAAGGATCGAAGCAAAATTGCTCCGATCCTTTTTCTTTTTCCGCACACTATATCTGGATAGTCTTTAACCTTTTTTATACCTACGACTATGAAAAAAACAATCATCCTTTGCCTGATTGCCCTGCAAGGCTGCAATCATGTTGTGCCACTTAAAGGCAATTATCAGGACATTGCAGCAAGTGCTGTGATCAGCAAACCGCCGTCCGCAGTATGGGAAACCGTGCTGGACATTATCGCAGAGCGCGGATATCCGGTCAAGTTCATCGACAAAGAAAGTGGCATTTTGATATCCGATAACATTTCTCTGAATGATCATTCCAGTTTTGAAACCCGCACAGGAACATTGTACAAGCCTGACGCTTACATAGCTGCCGAACGCTTCTCCAATGAATACCCGACCGAAGCCCGAAAATACAAAATGGGCGCTACCTGGACGGTACGCCTTAAAAAACTGACCGACAGTACCACCCTGGCAAAAGCCAGGCTGGACCAGGTAACCATAGATGCATACGAGCTGAATGGCAAATCGACCGGGAAATTTGAGAAATGGCTTCTCGACGAGCTGGCCCGTTGACGGACAAGATTGATAATCAACCGCCTGAAAGCTTGCAGTTTAACCTATTAAATAGTTACTTCAATAAAATTTAATCGCTTCACTTAATTTAATCACATTATGGGAAAGTATGTTGTTAATACGCGTACCAATGGTGAATTTCAGTTTAATCTTAAAGCCGACAACGGGCAAACCATCCTGAGCAGCGAAGGTTATTCTTCCAAGGCAAGTTGCATGAACGGTATTGAGTCGGTCAAAAAGAATTCGCCCGACGATGCCCGCTACGAAAAAAATACATCCAAAAACGGGAAATATTATTTCAACCTGAAAGCCACAAACGGTCAAATTATCGGGTCGAGCGAAATGTATGAAAGTACATCGGGACGAGACAACGGCATTGAATCCGTGAAAAAGAACGGCCCGACAGCAACAACAGAAGACCAGACGGCATAATTCGCATTTAATCCGACATAAAACGCTATATAAAAGTGACTTAACCTAACTAATTCGTCCAAAGTTTTTAAAGTTTGTTGATGGTTATTAATGGATTGAAGATTATCTTCAGTCCATTTTTTTTAATCATTCGAATGCTTCGGCCCTGATACCCGTCTGCCTAGGTCTCGTCCAGGCTACACAAACCAGCGGCCCATCCATCCGCCTTCCCGAGCCTCACCAGCCGGGTTTGGTCGACCGTGCCGACTTTCCATGGATGCCACATCTTGGTCGAGGCCCTACGCACGCATCACACAAGTATTACGAAAGATACGACCGGTTTGGAACGCGCAAGGGTGGCGCGAAAAGCGCCATCCGATAAAAAATCTCCACCCTGCGGGTAGTATTTTTTCCCGGCAAACCCTTGCACTAATCCAAACCTACCTCGTGCTACACGCGTAATGCTTGTGCGTTGCAGGCAGGTTAACCACTTCTAATATGGACACATTAGATAAGTTATGGCAGTTACAGCAGAGCCTTTCAAAGGATCTCAGCAAAGTGCAGCAACAATTGGACACCGCCAAGTCCCCAGCTGCTACGGTGTTTTTGAAAGCGAAGCGCCACACAATCTGGAAGCTTTATCAGCAGGTTTGCGACCTGGTTTTACCTTACTGAATTATGGAAAGGAAAATCCAGCACAAAGCGGAGCGCCGGTCACGAGGTTACCGGTGGGTTCCATCACTGTTGCTTTCGGGGGTTTGGTTCCAGGAAGCAGGTTTTCAGGCCGGCGAGAAAGTGACCATTTCGGTCGTCGCCGGTCAAGTGATTATTAGCAAGTAATTCACCAGGTCGGGAGTTTCGGCTCCCGGCCATTTCATCAATCTTTAAACATTTCGATCATGAACAGCAAATTCTCAGTTTTCGACAAAGTTATGGTTTCCGGCACCGCGACGGGTTTTGGTGATCAGGAAGGTATAATTGAAGATTCAAAATTGGTTGCGATCACGAACCGCTGGTATTACCAAGTTCGTTTGTTGAAACCACATCCTGCACAGAATCCAGGGATATTTGTCGGTGAACAGTTTTTGACTATGATTGACAAGGAGGCATAAATCATTACTCACTATTAACTTTACTCCCATGGTACACGACAAACAATTTTCACTTGGCCTAAGTTATTTCGAGATTATGGATCTCAGTCCCTCAGACCTTCACCAGTTCCTTTCTCTGACTTCAAGAGAAGAAATCATCGACTGGCTGGAATGGAATGACCGGAACGGCACCTACAACGATGTCGATTCGTTGCGAGAGTTTGGTAATGTTATGTCTAAGGATGAAGGGATTGAGATTGTAATGAGGCAGATTGCAAGTTGAAAAAATTTTGAAAAAATTGGAAATGTTCCATTTTTTTGGCACATTTCCAATACATTTTAAGTAATATGCCTGATATACATACCAAGCTGAAAGAACTTACAACATGAGTCAGGTAAAAAGTGTAAATACTAAACCTGAGCTAATAGTGCGAAAATACTTGCATTCAAGAGGACTTAGATTTAGATTGCACGATACGCGTCTACCTGGTAAACCTGATTTGGCTTTGCTAAATACAAAGCAGTTGTTTTCGTCAATGGATGTTTTTGGCATGGTCACGATAGTTGCAAGCATGCTGAACTGCCAAAGACAAGAACAGAATGGTGGACAGAGACAATCTTTAAAAACATTCTGAGAAATAAGGATGTTATTTTGAAACTTCAAGCAGCTGTCTGGTCCGTATTTGTGGTTTGGCAATGCTCCCTAAAAAAAAACAGCTCAATTGAAAAGCTTACAGGAGCTTTATTATTCAATAATTGGTTAGACTGTCAACATTAGTTTAAAATATAGAATCGTTAATAATAACAGGTGTGGATCAGAAAAAGTCATTTATTGCGGTAGAATCATTTGCTGGTGCAGGAGGTTTATCTATTGGACTTCAAAGAGCTGGGTTTGATGTTCGATATGCTTTTGACAACAACGAATGGGCCGTTAAGTCATATAACAACTACATCCCCGGAAATCACTGCAAGGTCATTGATGTCAATTTTTTAAGTGGTATTGACATTATGAATGAAATTGGTATCGAGCCGGGCGAACTTGATCTTTTCGCAGGAGGTCCACCTTGCCAAGGCTTTTCACGTCAAACCAGAGGAGCGCACAACGGAGACAATAGAAATAATCTTGTTCTTGAATACGCTAGGCTGGTTACGGAGTTAACACCAAAAGTATTTCTTTTGGAAAATGTTGACATGTTGGGGTTGAAGCGAGGCGAAGTGTTTCTAAAGAAGGTCCAGGAAATCCTTTCAAATTATACGCTATATCCACATTTCTATAACTCAGCTGACTACAATCTCGCTCAAACAAGGACCAGATTTATTACCGTGGGGGTGCGAAAGGATCTGAATGTTTCTTTTGAAATACCAAAACGTATTTCAAAAAATGATAGAAAAACCGTTGGTGAAGTTATTGGAGATCTACCTGAGCCACCTGCAGACTTCTCCCCACATCCAGAAATTTATAATCATCAAGAAGCTAAGATAACTGAGCTCAACAAACTGAGGTTTTCTCATGTTCCACAGGGAGGTGGCTGGAAAAATATTCCGTTTGAGCTAAGGCTTAAATGTCATCAGATTGTAAATACATCGAAAGGTGGATGGCCGGACGTTTATGGCCGTTTGGATTGGAATGGCCAATGCCCAACTATAACGGGGGGATTTGATAGCATCAGCCGGGGGCGATACGGGCACCCGACCCAAGATCGAGCCTTGACCGCACGCGAAGCCGCTTTATTACAAGGGTTTCCTTTAAATTTTGAATTTATGGGTAATCGTGGCGAAGTGAGAAAGCAAATCGGAAATGCTGTTCCGCCACCTTTGGCAGAAGCGATTGGTATTGCCATTGTGACATTATTGGAACAAGTAACCGATTTGGATGAGGAAATACTAAGCGATTTAAGCTACGATGCACGGCAATTAGCCTGAAAAATTGTATGTAATAAAAATGTTAGTAGTAAATATCTCTCCATTCAAAGAAAAATTCCGAAAGAGGCTTGACATGTATCGGAGGGGTGGCGGAAGCTAACCTGAGATACGCGTCGGGTAAATCAAGATAGTAGACCCGTTTCAATTTAGAGATATACAACTGATATACAAGCCATTGATCAGGAAGGCATATTTCCACAACTTCCTTCTTCTTAATATCTGTTTTGGTTTCAGCCAACAAGACTGGCGTTCCAATAAACTTCTCAATCCCGTAAACACCATCCAGTAGTTTTTGGTGAGCCCAAAGCATAATGGCTCTTTCTCTGGATGAAGTTTTTATCGGCACGTGAAACTTTGGGCGATGAAGCCCGAGATTGAAAATCCTATCGGTCTGAAGCTTAACATAATCACCGTCATAATCCAATACCAGAATTGTGGTGACCGGTTCGACTTGCAGACTCAGCTTGAAAACGTAAGAAATGAAATGCTCAAAAAATGTCCCTGGGGTTTTCTGATCGCCCGCGCTAAACAAATCATTGAGTGCGCAAAAGGACATGGCAGCACTATACAAAATTTTAGAAATTTCCTCCTTTTGGCTAGGTATCAAAGTTCCTGATCTTACACTTGCCACAAAGTCGCTCCACAGCAAATTCCCTTCAAAAGAGAAGAGATTGGCATTGACAGCTCTGGAAAATTTGGGTGTTCCCGGTATGTTAAATTCAAAGTAAGATTTTTTGGGTACTTTAGAAATCAACATAACCTTATCTGTATCAGATAACAATCCGGTACATTTCGAAATAATCAACGCTAATAATGAGTCGCGGGCCGGGTCAACTCCCGTGCTTCCTTTTCGAAACTGGTCGTAAAGCTTTTTGATTTCGTCAAATCTGTTTTTCATAACGGAGGACATGAGGTCATTTTATGTCACCAGTTATGATTTAGAGGGTACAAGTAGCTCCCTAACATCTACATCAAGGATTTCAGCTATTCGTCTAAGGTCCTTTAAATGTGGCTGCGATCTATTATTGCATATCGCAGTCATTGCTGTCGTACTGATTTGAAGCATTTCAGCCAGCCATTTTTGTGATTTCCCTTGAATGACTAGTATCTCTTTAACCCGATTAATTCGTTCTTCCATATTGCCAGTGACAGCCAAACTTAGCGATTGCACGCGTCTTTTAAAAGCAATCTTTTGATTACCAAAGTTCTATAAAATCACAAAATTCATTATTTACTTATTTTTATATATGTCATAGTTATTTTTATATAAGTTTAACTTACATTATAAATTATACCGATAGTTGCCTTTCGGCATTTCAGGATACAATTTCCATTAGATTGTAATCAGATAATCGATTATTTTCCCAGTTTCCGAGGCACCATTATAGATTTGATTTCGTTATTTTTACCAGCAGTAACTATTTTCTTGTAATGCAAACCCAAATTTGCATTACAACGCGAGAATTATCGGAGTTTGGAAAATACTAAAATTCATCATCCTGTCTTAGAGTTAATTACGAAATCAAAAACAACTATTTAGAAACAATCTAATTTTTCAACTTTTTTCCCTACTACTACACATCTTATTCGAAAAAAAATCTAGATTCGTGCGAAATCTACTTCATGTAGCATTTGAACCTTCCAAGAAAAAATTAAAATTTTTCAATTTTTAATATCTTATATGAAATCTTCACAGGATATAGGACCAGTGGACGCTGACCTGATTAAGTACACACTATGGAAGTCTGTTAACCTATACAAATCACAATCTGACACAAACTACGATGGATTTAACAGGAAAAATAACTTCTCCAAAGCGAAAATCTCACTGCTACCATTTTTCATGACCATCGGAGGAAACGGCTCAATGGAGAAAATTCATGGGTTCTTCGCGCCATTTCTAGCCACAAGTCAGGGAGCAATATCTAATAGATTTAACTCGAGCTTCGAAACGCTGCTAGAAACCTCTGATGAAAGATACGGGTTCCGCATGGATAGTGAGACTCATAAATTATTCATTAGTAATACAGAGCTGTTTAATAATAATAATGCAATTGATATAGAAATTATAAACAGTATCGACAAATCTTCATTTAATCTTTCAAAATCAATTCCAAGATTTTTTCTATTCAATGAAATTGATTTGCTCGTCAACTGCCACCAGTTCGAATCTTTCATTTTCAGGTCTGCTTATTCTCTTAATTCCGAGATAATGGTTGAAGATATCAAACAAGACCATTCCTATCGCTATATTACCGAAGAGCAAGAATCCATCATATAACTTTTCCATTTATGCAAAAAAGCTCTCAACATATTGAGAGCTTTTTTTGCATAAGACCTAACCCTCCAAATATGCAAAGCGACTTTCACAATTGTACCGAAGAGATTGACAAAATCCTCAGTATAAGCCTAGATCTCTATAAACCGGGAGCTAGTTCTTCGCTCACTATCGATTTTCACCAGTGCTATTTTTATTTAATGGAATCGGTTTTGAAGGGCGAATACTACCTTCTTCCAAATGACCACAAAATTAGACAGATACCGGGGTATCTAACAAAGATTGACATTTATATTAGGACTATTACTCCATATTCCAAAGATTCTCAATTAGCGTCCATGGTTTTGGATACATTATCCATTTGCCAAACTACATTAGTATTATTTGAAAGTCTTCTAAAAAAGGGGGATGATAGCCTAACAATTGGCGCAAAAGTAAAACGAGTTGACTATCTCAATGAATTAAGCCGATTGGAATCTCTTGGTATTGGGATCAGCAATAAGCCTCATTTAATTCATAACAGTTACCTACATTTATTACGTAATAGCATTTCGATAGCAGAGATAGATATGGCGTTAAATTGTTCTGATGAAACAGTTAATCACCTAGATAATATCATTGAATATTTGAAAAGCAATCGCTGCATTGTTCTTAACAAAGGTATATTAGAACAGAAAGAAATACTTCTTGAAAAATCTGAGTTCCTGCGGGACAAAGTAAATTTAAGGCTTACGAAAACTAACTCCTCTGACCCCATAAACAATATCAATTACTGGGAGGCTAAGCACAGAAAGATGAAATACTATGGTATGTTTATGGAAAAAACGATATCACACTATTTGCCAAACGATGAGTTTTCCGTATACGCCAATCGATTAAAAACATCAGATATTTCTTACATACATGCAAAAAGCAAGTGGATTCGGAAAAGTATAGCAACAAAATCTAAATTAGAAGACGAAGTAAAACGCTTAGAAGAAATTCTTAATAATCTAGAAATCAACGGTTTACAAGGAGACAATTTCAATTATCTAGCACATGACAACGCGAAAAGGCTCTTAGCAAACACCAGAACCTTTATCACTTTGAACAATGAGGCTACTCTCAAAGAAATTATTGAAGATTTAGTTGAAAAGAAAGAACCAGAAAAGTTAACTCAACTTTTTAACACTCTAAAAGTGACCCACGACGAAAATTGCCAACAAGATTTCTACATCTTTTATCAGTATTTAATTTTTCTTGATGCACTGCTGGAAGAGTTGAGAACGAAACCAATGTTACTTGTTCTTAAAGATTGGAGAAAATTTGATTCGATAAGAGATGTCAATGAAGAATTAACAAAAGTTGACAAGCGCCTTGCCACGATAAAAAAGCAGTACGAATATTGTTACAAACATTTTTATAAAAATATAACAAAATGGGAAAGAAAAGACATTAATGCTATTTATCTTAATAGTAGTGAATGCGTAACACAAAAAGGATTGTTTCTCGATTCCACCTATATACTTCCGAGTGATTATAAAGCTTTAAAAAATAAATTTGGCGAGGCTAATTGGCGATTAAACGGCGTTATAAGGTCGCTAAAAAACCGAGTGGCTATTGACCTTCGAACGGAATTTTTTGAATTTAGGTTTTCAAAAGAGCTCGACACGCGAGATTTAAGAGCCATTACTGTACTGACATTGTTTATTAGTGTATCAAGTTTTATTCTTGGAACTATAAAAATAATGGAGCACAAGGATTTATTTACTTCCCAATCTTTACTTCTGACATTTGGAACCGGTATGTTAATGTTTAACTTACTTATTTTTTGGTTGCACAAGGACAAAGAGAAGCTAACCTTGTTAGATATAAAGCAGCCATTCGAAAACAAAAAGATAAAAATTGATGACCTGTTAAGTTTGGTTCCAATCCGAACTGCCTTTCTTATATTGATAATTATATCCTTCGTTCTTTTGATCAGCTATCGAAGTAACAATTACAAGCTCTCATCTGACTCACAAGTTGATAGTTTAAAGACCACCATTTATCAGCTAAAACATGAAATGGATTCATTAAAATCCGAAAGTTCAGGCAGGTATTACACTATCGAATCCATAGACACTCTAAATTTGCGAAACAATTATAAATCAAACAGAATGTATCCTTCTCGACAGAAATTACAATTTTGATCATTTCTCTATCATTAGTTTACTTAAACTTCACAAGATAATCAACATTAAAGGGTTACCAATTATAATTCTCAATATTCGGATCAGTCCTCAATCCAAGGCTTTTCAAATAAATATCCGTCATCTGCACCGTACTATGCCTCAGCAGCAACTGTAACTGCTTTATTCCCACACCAGACAAATACGCATTTACAGCACCTGTGTGTTTCCATGAATAGAGGGTATAGTCTTTGCCTAGCAATCCGGCAGCAACAAGTGCTCTTTGATGTCTGTCGTAAGCATAATTTACAGAAGCCCTTGCATCGGATGGCACCAGTCCTTTTCCGAAGAGATTGAGCCGTGTTGGCGTTTTGATAAATTGCTTCTCAACAACATCCTTCAAAGGCTTGATTATCGGAATCTGTTCCGTTTTTTTGTTTTTGCTCACATCACCGGGTACCAATATAATGCCTTCCTGGTAACGGATGGCCGAAACTTTTAAATATCTCAATTCCTTCGGTCGCAGAAAAGCGTAGTAAATAAACCTAGTGAGTACGTAAAGGTCATAATCGTTTTTAATTAGATAGGCTTCCAAAACTTCCCGGTCTTCATCGGTAAAAGCAATATTCGCCTGGCTCGCCTGGGCAACCTGCAAGAATTTGATTTTGAATGGATTATCTGCCAGATTTTCCCTGACCATAATTCGGGTAAACATTGCCCGAAGGTGAGAAATTACATTATTAGTATTTGCTGCACTGCATCCAGTTCGCAATAGATAGTCCCGTAATCGGTACACATATTGCGTATTTATCTGGTCAATAGTGATAGGCGTTGCAAAGCCAATCAGCTTATTTATAGCGGAATTATAGGAATCAATTGTATCAGGGCGCAGTTCAGGTTTTAAAATCGGTATCAGATTTTGAAGTGCCTCGACAAGATACGGCCTCGTCTCTGATGAACCTGTTGAAACCTCATTTTTGATATAAAAACCGCCTCGAAGAACTTCATTAGTTTCTGAAATTTCCTTCGCTGCGTATTGTCTTCGACTTTCCGCAGTTTTGAATTTTGGCGGAACACGATTCCTTTTTCTTATAAGATCTCCTTCGATTTCACTGTAAACGTAGTACTCAATATACCAGCTTTTTGACAGGTCACCACCGCAATCTTTTAACTCAGCAAGCCGGTATGGATAGGAGTTAATGTGTGTTTCCATACCTCGTTTTTTGCGTTTATTTGTCGCAATAATTGTCGCAATAAAGCAAAACGCCACTCCTATTGCTAGAAATGGCGTTGAGTGGTGATGGACGGAATCGAACCGCCGACACAAGGATTTTCAGTCCTTTGCTCTACCGACTGAGCTACATCACCGCTTTCAGTTGGCCCCGTTTGGGACTGCAAAAATAGAAGTCTGTTTTTGCTTTACAAACTATTTCAAATAAAAATTTTCAAAATAATAACCCCTCAATCTTAAAAGTAACCCTATACAGCTGATTGTCTTGTTTTTACACATTCTAAAATAAATTATTTCGCATACACATACTTGTAGGCAAAGACATTTTAGCCATATTTGTGAGTAGTATGCACGCATACCATTTGTATTTAGCTAACAGATTGACAAACTTTAATCCTTATGGCCGTCATTCAGCAGATTCTTTTTATCGCCGTTTTGGGAGTAGTAGGCTGGCTGGTCTTCAAACGCATCCGTATCATCCGTGATACGATTGGACTGGGCCGCTCCGAAGACCGGACCGATCAACCCGCCCGGCGTTTCAGCACGATGCTGCGGATTGCGTTCGGGCAAAAGAAAATGTTCGACCGACCTTTGGTTGGTATTTTACATTTCGCTGTTTACGCAGGATTTCTGCTGATCAATATTGAGGTGGCCGAGATCGTACTCGATGGTGCAACGGGTTCTCACCGACTTTTTGCTCCGTTTCTCGGGTCCTTCTACACCTTCCTGATTGGCTTTTTCGAATTTCTGGCAGTGGCGGTTTTACTGGCCTGCCTGGTATTTCTGATCCGCCGGAGTGTCGTCCGGGTAGAGCGTTTTCAGCCGTCGCGGCACAGAGAGATGAGTGGCTGGCCCGCACTGGACGGGAAGATCATATTGATCTTTGAAATTGTGTTGATGATTGCGATCCTGACCATGAACGCCGCAGACAGTGTTCTGCAGGATCTTGGCAGTTCCCATTACACCCCAACGGGCAATTTTGCATTCAGCCAATATCTGAAACCCCTGTTTGAAGGCTGGAGCGAAGGCAGCCTGGTCATCTATGAGCGAGCCGCCTGGTGGATACACATTCTCGGAATTTTCGCATTTGCGATCTACATGACCTATTCCAAACATTTACACATTGTGCTTGCCTTCCCCAACACCTATTTTGCCAGGTTGACTCCAAAAGGGCAAATGAACAACATGCCCGAAATAACCAAAGAAGTGAAAATAATGCTCGGGCTGGATACTGGTGACGGTGGAGAAAATGTGGTTCCGGAGCGGTTTGGCGCCAAAGATGTGGGTGATTTGAGCTGGAAAAACCTGATGGACGCCTATTCTTGTACCGAATGTGGACGTTGCACGGCTGCCTGCCCGGCGAACCTGACCGGAAAACTGCTTTCACCGCGGAAGATCATGATGGATACCCGCGACAGGCTCGAAGACGTGGGCCGGGTGATGCAGGCCAATCACGGAAAATTTGTGGATGATGGAAAAGCCCTGATCGACGATTACATCACCCAGGAAGAACTCCTCGCCTGCACAAGCTGCAACGCCTGCGTTCAGGAATGTCCCATTCTGATTAACCCGCTCGATATCATCCTGCAACTGCGGCGATACAAAGTAATGGATGAAGCACAGGCGCCCAATTCGTGGAACATGATGTTTCAGAACCTGGAGACCAACCAGGCCCCCTGGAAATTCTCGCCTGGCGACCGGTTCAACTGGGCCGACCACCTGAGGCAACCATAATGTTTACAACCATCATTATGATGCTATTGATCATCTTCGGCCTCACTTCGCTTCTTCTGATCGGGATGGGCATTTACATCCGCAAAAAGAATGCGATATGGCTCTTGTCCAATTTTTCAGAAGACCGCGTTCGGGATAAAGCGGGCATGGCTCGCTGGGCTTCCTTGTTTCTGTACCTGTTCGCCGGCATTTTTTTTATTTTCGGATACGGAATTTTTAAATATCAGGGCACTGCCTATGAAATCGTACCGGTTTTTGTACTTATTCCCTGCATGCTGCTGCTCACAGTTCTGTATTTGACAGGCGGGCAGCGTTTTTTAAATAAAGGTTACAAAAAACACAATAACAATGGCCGAATCAACCTATAACGTGCCTACGATGGCCGAAATGACTGCCAATAACGAATCCCCGGAAATCCTGTTCTGGGTAGGGTGTGCCGGATCATTTGACGACCGATATAAAAAAGTGACTGTAGCTTTCGCCAAAATACTCAATAAGGCCGGGGTGAAGTTTGCCGTTCTGGGAACAGAAGAAAGCTGCACGGGCGATCCTGCCCGTCGTGCGGGAAATGAATTTTCATTCCAAATGCTGGCCATGTCCAACATACAGGTACTGGACATGTACGGAATTAAAAAAATTGTTACTGCATGTCCACATTGCTTCAACACCTTAAAAAATGAATATCCTGAACTGGGCGGAAACTACGAGGTCATTCATCACTCGGAATATCTGCAGCAACTCATTAATGAAGGGAGGGTCAGGATTGAGGGAGGCGAATCGTTCAAAGGCAAGAAAATCACTTTTCATGATTCCTGCTTTCTGGGGCGGGCCAACGACGTCTACGAGGCTCCACGGCATGTACTCGAAGCGCTGGACGCGGATCTGGTAGAAATGAAACGGTCTAAAACCAAAGGATTATGCTGTGGTGCCGGCGGCGGGCAAATGTTTAAAGAACCGGAAAAAGGAAAAAAAGACATCAATATCGAAAGAGTAGAAGAAGCCCTGGAAACCGGCGCAAAGACCATCGCTGTGGCCTGCCCGTTCTGTATGGTGATGATGACCGACGGTGTCAAAAATAAAGAGAAGGAAGATTCCGTTAAAGTGTATGACCTGGCTGAACTTATCGCGCAGGCAGAGGGACTTTAAATTAGGCCGGACGAACTCAGCCCGACGATCCCTTGTTCTTCATTTCGACGTCCTAATGACTTACGGTAATTAAATTTTATTTCAACTTAGCAATTCATGTACATACCATTTAGTGATATCGATTTCAATGCACGTGTCTGGGTATATCAGGCCAATCGAAAACTTTCCGATGCAGAGACTGGTATTGTGACCGAAACATTGAAAGCGGCCTTGGATACCTGGGAAGCACATGGCAAAACACTGACCGCTTCCGGTAAAGTTTTTGAACACAGGTTTGTGGTGATTGCGGTGGATGAAAGAAATGAACTGCCCAGCGGATGCTCCATTGATAAGTCGACGCACTGGCTACAGGAAATCGGTCATCAACTGAATGTAGACTTTTTCGACCGCTCGCTGGCTTACCTTAATGAGCAGGACGAAGTAGAAACCGTTCCTGTACCCCACATCAAGCAGGCCGTAACCGAGGCGATCATTACGCCTTACACCACCATTTTTGACAATCAGGTAAATACCAAAGCGCAATGGATGAAGCGTTGGAAAATTACCGCATCGGAAACCTGGTTGAACCGCTATTTTGCCACGCAGACCAATTGATCATTTTGAAAGATATACCCGGCAACGTAGTTTTGTGAAGCATTTATCAAAATCAAAATGACCATTTCCCGACTTTTTGCGTTGCTTTGCCTGGTCGTATTTTCTTCCGGATGTGATAAAAACGTAGTTTATAAAGCGCATGAGGATATTGAGGACGGACTTTGGTATATTAAAAACAAGCCTGAATTCAAAGTTGAGATAACCGATACCCTGGCCACTTACAACCTCTATTATCTGGTGAGGAACTCCGTGCAATACCCTTATTACAACCTTTATCTGACCCGGAAAACCACCACCCCGGGCGGGGAATCTTCTTCGTCATTGGAAGAAGTTTTTTTGTCGAATCAAACCACCGGCAAACCTTTTGGAAAAGGATTAGGTGATCTCTTCGATCATAAAATTGCGTTTAAGAAGCATTACCAATTTCCCCGGTCGGGCACTTACACCTACACGCTTACACAGTCCATGCGTCAAAATCCACTACCATTTGTGATCAGTGTGGGGATCAGTGTTGAAAAAATAGAAACGGCGCAACCCTAAAATGTAATCATTCGATTATTCCACAGCTCCTGGATGGGGAGCAGCACCAGTAGCTCCATCCGGTTTCTTCCTTGCCTTGTTCCTGTTACGCCGATAAGGCTTTTTGTGGTAGTCTGGTTTAAGGTTGGCCTGCTTTTCTTCAAGCTTTTCTTCCGCTATTTCGTGAACCGGCTCTCCCAACAAAAAGCCGTAGGGTTCAAGACTAGGCACACTATCAAAAATCACCTTTAATATGGCAGTAACCGGCAAGGCGAGAATTAAACCCGACAGCCCCCAAAGTTGTCCACCCAAAAACAGGGCTATGATGGCAGCGAGCGGATTCACACTTACTTTGGATCCCACGATATTGGGAGTAATGAAATTTCCTTCCAGAAACTGAACAAAACTCATCACGCCGATAACAGCCACAGCGTACCAGGGTGAATCCATCGTAACGATACTTAATAGGGCCGGAAGTACAGAGCCAATCAGTATGCCGATGTACGGAATGAGGATCAAAAAGCCGGCTAAAAACCCAAAAAATATGGCATGTGGCACGCCAATAATGAGTAAACCTATGCTGTTCAGGACACCTACGATGACAATCACCAGGAACAATCCCGCCAGATAACTTTTAATTACGTCATAAATTTTCTTGAGAAGCAAATTGAGCTCCTCGTTAGGAACACCTTTGATCGCCTTGTGAACGAATCGCCTGAAAAAATCCCGATACAGCAAAAGAAAAAAGATGTACAAGGGAAGCAATACAAATGTAGAAATGGCACCTGTAGTCGTTACCAGCGTATTGAGCAACACCGCCCGTCCCTCGCTGAGGGCATTTACAAGATACTTTTTGGCCTCGCTTACCTGCTGGGTTCTGCTTATATTCAGGTACCGCTCTCCCATCGTCAAAGTCTGATCCAGTAATACTTCGGCTTTATCAGTGATTCGTGGAAGTTCGTCAGCGAAACTTCCGATCTGAAGGGAAACGACGTACACCAACACCACGATCACCACGAAAAGTGCAAGTATACTGAGCAAAATGGCCCCTATACGTGGAACGTTGTGCCTCTCCAACCTGGCACAAACCGGATGTAGTAGAATGGCAAGTAATATTGAAAAAGCTACCGGAATGAGCGTTTCCCGCAATGTGTAAAGAATGAAAACCCCCGAAATAAGGGCTACAAAAATATATGCCAGCTTCTGGTAAGTGGGGGTTTGCTTATCTTTGTCCGGAAAGGAACGCAACGCTTGATTCATGAGTAAGTTAGTATATCTCTGGTTTGCCGTGAAAACGGTTTTTTGTAATTGTCAATCCGATCAGAAGATTAATGATTTCAAAAAAGTACGTTCTGAATACAAAATTAGTAAAATAGGCAAGCTTTCCTCGGTGGTTAATGAAAGTTCCGGACTGGCCAAGGGCCTGAGAAATAATTCGTTCTGGACCATCAATGATAGTGGCGGAGCACCTGAGCTTTATGAAATAGATTCCACAGGCAGGCTACGCTCCACCCGACCCGTTGCGGATGCCACCCATGTAGACTGGGAAGACCTTACCCAAGACAGTCTTGGTCATATTTACATCGGGGATTTTGGCAATAATGCGAATACAAGGCGCTCGTTGAACATTTATAAAATTTCTGAGAATAACCTGGGAACCGAAAAAATCACATTTAGCTATTCAGATCAGAAAGACTTCCCTCCCTCTCCCGAAAACCTGAACTACGATTGCGAAGCATTCTTTTATCACCACGAAAATTTGTACCTTTTCTCAAAAAACAGGAGCAAGACCAATCACT
Source organism: Dyadobacter sp. 32 (assembly GCF_902506755.1). GTDB lineage: Bacteria > Bacteroidota > Bacteroidia > Cytophagales > Spirosomataceae > Dyadobacter. The sequence goes on from NZ_LR735258.1 coordinate 4,410,084, forward strand.
TTGTCAAAATGTATAAGATTCCGTCCGTGGCGGGGAATTATGTTGCCTCACCACAGGACAGTATACAGATTAAAACACAGGTGACGTCGGCAGCCATAAGTCCTGATGGCAAAACTTTTGCTTTGCTTACCTATGGCAAAATCCTGCTTTTTGATGTGGGTAGTGAAGGCGTAAATTTTGATAGACCGAAGGGCTGCTTCCGTTTCGTACACAAGCAAGCCGAAGCGTTGATCTTCCTCAATAATACCGATATGCTCGCAACCAACGAGCAAGGACAACTTTATAAAATTACTTACCGGTGATATTATGTTTATGTTAACAATGCTTGGAAATACATCATGTAAGCACAACAACCGCTAATTTCGAATTGGATTTAACCCAGAAAGCAAAAAATGGCAACCCAAAAATCTACAAATTCGACGCCAAAAGTATTAGTAGTAGATGACGATGCAGATATAGTTGAACTCCTCGAATATAATTTAATAAAAGAAGGTTACGTTGTAAAAACTGCCTCTACGGGAAAAAAAGCAATTGAAATTGCTACGACTTTTATCCCTGATCTGATATTGCTGGACATTATGATGCCGCAACTCGACGGAATTGAAACCGGCAGACTCCTAAGACAAAACGTAGATTTAAAAAACACCTACATTCTTTTTCTTACGGCCAGATCCGAGGAGTACTCTGAGGTAGCCGCATTTGAAGTAGGAGCTGATGACTATATCACCAAGCCCATTAAACCAAGGGCACTGATGAGCCGCATTAATGCCCTCTTTCGCAGAGAAGCACAAAAAGCGGAGTCCAGCGATCAGGTTGAGATCCAGGATCTGATCATTAACAGAAAGAACTATACAGTTACCCAAGGCGGGGACAAAGCGATTGTTTTACCGAAAAAAGAATTCGAACTTTTGTTTTTTCTCGCGCAGACCCCCGACAAGGTTTTCAGCAGGGACGAACTGCTTCAAAAAATATGGGGAGCAGACATTTACGTACTGGAGCGCACAGTAGACGTGCACATACGTAAACTCAGGGAAAAGCTGGGAGATCGGTACATCAAAACGCTGAAGGGAGTGGGTTACATGTTTTCCAACGAAGCCGACTGACGCAAAACGCCCTGTCGGGCAACATACGGCCATTTACTTTTCAAGTTCCTTATTTCTCTTTTTTCTGAAAGCCAGCTTGATATTGACCTCACCATTTTCATCGATTGCCCGCAGGTAAATCCTGGATCCTTCTTTCTTATCCTGATCATTCGGATTGAGCACATAGGTTGAATCCCGCTTCCTAAGGTTACTAAGCGGAATCTGTATGCTAATATCTGTTTTGTTCGCAAAACTGTAAATGCCATCGATATAAAGGGTGATCACATTGGACTCAATCTCCATGGGGCTTATTTCAATTTCCTGCCCTTTCAACTTAAAGTCGCTGCGAATCGGTGAAAACTCCACTTTCTCAAAGTTTCTCCTTTTGAACATTAGCTTTTTGATTTTCAGCAAAGGCTCAAAATTGATCAGATAGCCTTTATAAAGATCAAAATGCAGCGAACCTCTCATACTGCCGGGAACAATTTTGACACTATTGCTTAGCCTGGTTTGGAAACTGAAATCTGTGTTGAGTTTTCCTTTGAGGTTCTCAGAGGTAATGGTCTTCTGCCCGAAATTGTCAAAAGCATAAAACACCTTCTGAACATCGGCATTGGTCACTTTTCCGCGGAGCTTAAGAGACGGTAACTGGCCGATGCCTGAATTATCCATTTCTCCCGAAACCCGTACCGTAGTGGCACCAAAAGCGCTTAGCGAAAAATTCTCGATGCGGACAGAGTTGTTTTTCACGGTAAACTCGCCCCTGACATTGTTTCCCGTAAAGTGACGATACTTCAATTCTTTCGATTGAAGTTTCATTACGATTTCAATGTTGTCTATTGCGTTATCCAGCAGATCCACGAGTCTGACTTTCTTCTTCCCACGTGTGGATATATTTTGGCGGGGAGCCAGTAAAGTTTCAAGCCAGTTGAGTCTCCAGGTAGGAATGTTTACATTGACAAGCGCGCGAAGCGACTTCGGAGAGCCGAATAAATAGGGAATCAAATCCATCACTCTCCCTTGCATGAAAAGCATATTTTGCCCATCGGAAAAACTCAGCGTAGGAAATACAAGTGCCTTTTCGTTAAATGCAAACTCCCCTTTGATCTGTTGTAAATGGATCTGACGTGGCAGGTAGTCCATTGAAACGTTTTGAATGGAGACCTTGCCATAAAGCTTGCCATCAAATTTATCAGTTTTTGGATCAAAGAACCTTTTCAGATTTCCGTTGAAGTGAAAATCAATATTGATCTTACCCTTTTTGAACCGATACCGCGTCGGATCCAGAATGGGATCCAGGCTCTTGGCTTCCGCCCTTACACTTCCATCAATGGTCGCACGGGGATTTCTGAAATTATCCAGCACCAGCGAAAACCGGAAAGGAATGGTTTCAAAAAAGCCCTTCACCTCTGGCGCAGTCAGCCGGGCATTCTCAACCCCGGGCAATTGGGTGGTATCACCCTGATTGGTGTATTCCCCCTCCGTTCTCATATTTCGCAACATCCCAACAGGAATGGCATATTGAAATGTATCCGTTTTAAAATGAACATCCACCCTGGGTGGCTTCTGGGTTGTAGTCCCTGCAATTTTCACCTGAGTATCAACAGTCGCCTGCAAACCGAGGGAATCAATCTGATCTCTTACCTTCTTATTCAAAAGAGGCAGTGCATTTTTAACCGCAATCTTTCTGGCTTTGAAATTCAATTCAAATAGAGGAACACTATCGGCAAAGTTGAACTTCCCCTGTATGCCGATCGTATCCCTGGTCTCACTTAATAAACTCGATGGCCTGATTTTAAGCAACTTGTTTTCTGAATCGTAGGCTACGGACAGATCCAGATTAGTCTCCTGATTCATTAAAAACCCTCCCTTTTCCGGCCTGAATACTAACCCGTTAAAAAAAACCGCCCCTCTGAAGTGGGCCTCAGAAGTGGTATCTGTAAATGTCATCCGATTGGAGGCGTCATGAAACAAGGCACCGTACGACTTCCCGCTGACCGAATCCGAAAAGCTGGCCGCAAAATTAATAAACCGAAGATTACCAAGCTTCTCAACCAGACCATCCTTGTCTGTCCCAGCACTCTTTTTATCCTTACTATTTGCAGATCGGAATATGGATAAATTGGAATATCCATCTTTTTGAACAAACAGTCTCAGGCTACCGTTTTGAAGCACCAGATTTTTGATTTTAATTTCTCCTTTATAAAACCCGTTAAAATCCAGCGCCACATGCATGAGCTCGGCCTGTAAAAAAGGAGTTTTGTGGATGGTATACAAGCTGTCGGTCAGTTTTACATTCACGAGTGTAAAGTTTAGCCCAAGACCGCCACTAAAGGGACGAAACCGGAAATCTTCTATTTCCAGATTTCCGTTAAGTTTATCATTAACAATGCTTTGGACTTTACGAAAAAGTTCATCCCGGTTTCTATTGAGCCACACTTCCACGGCGGCAAACATGATGAGTAGAAACAATACAAGAACTCCAAAAACTTTTAAAATCTTAGAAAACATGAAAGAGCCGGGCTAATAGAATAATTCAGTTTAAAAATAACTGAATCTGATGAATTATATTACTGCATACTAAAAAACCATACCACGGGCATTATCTATACGCAGGCAGCCAAGAAACCGTAATGGTTTGGAAAATTTGACACTCCATTTCCGACAGGATTGATCGCGACCACCCAACCGACCAGGATAGATGCCGCAAATTACCAGCCGCCTTGTATGTTTATTCAATTGGAGTTCCAGGATAGAAACCACAGCTACACCGATACCACAACTGCCGAAGTTCCCAATGGCTTCCGTATTCACGGCAAAAATTGCTACTTTTGCGGATCATTTGTTATTCGTGGCGTTGGTGCTTCACGCCTTCCTGTAAGGAAATTGGCCAAAATCAAAAGTGCCGGTACTTTTTGCTTGCCGGCCACCACCTTCAAATGACCACTTTATAACAGCATTCAGAAAAGTACTTACACATCATGTTACTAAGCGAACAGGAGATACTACGCCGGCAAAAGCGTGAAGAGTTAATTCGGTTGGGGATTGAACCTTACCCTGCCGAAGAATTTGAAGTGAACACCTATGCAGCAGACGTTCACAAAAATTACGAAAACAATAAAATTGACTATAAGCACGTCACCATGGCCGGCCGGCTGATGGGCTTTCGGATTATGGGAAGTGCCGCTTTTGCCGAGCTGCAGGATAGTACCGATCGCATACAGCTTTATTTTCGCAGGGACGATCTGTGCCCGGGCGACGATAAAACACTGTACAACACGGTTTTCAAAAAGTTGCTGGATATCGGTGACATGATCGCGATTACAGGCTTCGTGTTTACCACGCAAACCGGCGAAATTTCTGTGCATGTTCAGGAGTTTAAAATATTAAACAAATCGCTGAGACCGCTGCCCGTAGTAAAACGGGATGAAGAAGGAAATGTATATGACGGTTTCACGGACCCGGAACTCCGCTACCGGCAACGCTATGTGGACCTGATCGTGAACCCGGATGTACGCACTATCTTCACAAAAAGAGCAAGAATTATCACAACGATGCGCTCTTATTTTGACGCGAAAGGCTGGCTTGAGGTAGAGACGCCCGTTTTGCAAACCATTCACGGGGGCGCTGCAGCACGCCCGTTTGAGACGCATCACAATGCGCTGGATACTGACCTTTTTCTTCGTATTGCTACCGAGCTTCACTTAAAACGCCTGATTGTCGGAGGATTTGAAGGTGTGTACGAGTTCGGAAAACTTTTCCGCAATGAGGGAATGGACCGAACGCACAATCCGGAGTTTACCACGGTGGAACTGTATGTCGCCTACAAGGATTACTTGTGGATGATGCGGATGACCGAAGAAGTTCTGGAACAAGTTGCGCTATCGGTAAACGGAACCACGACGGTGAAGTTTGGCGAAACGGAACTTGATTTTGCGGGGCCGTATCCAAGATTGAGCATCACGGATGCGATCCACCAATATACCGGATTGAATGTGGATGCGCTGGATGAGGCAGCGATAAGGGCTCAATGCCGGGAATGGGGAATGGAGGTGCACGAATCCATGGGCAAAGGAAAGCTCATTGATGAAATTTTTGGAGAAAAAGTAGAGGCTCACATTATCCAGCCTACTTTCATTATAGACCACCCGGTGGAAATGTCTCCGTTGACCAAAAAACACCGCACCAAACCGGGGATGGTGGAACGATTTGAGCTATTTGTCAATGGCAAGGAAATCGCGAATGCCTATTCGGAGCTTAACGATCCCGTGGAACAAAGAGAAAGGTTTGAGGATCAGTTAAAACTGAAAGAAAGAGGAGACGATGAAGCCATGGAGATGGACGATGACTTTCTGCGCGCTTTGGAATACGGCATGCCTCCAACGGCAGGTATTGGTATTGGCATTGATCGCCTTACCATGCTTCTGACGAATAATGCAAGCATTCAGGAAGTAATTTTCTTCCCTCAGATGCGCCCCGAAAAGAAAACCGAGATCGCAAAGGAGGCGGACTATCTGGCAGCCGGCGTGCCTGCAGTGTGGATACCCGCACTGCAGAAAATGAATATTTTAACAATAGAACAACTCAAGGGAGCCAGCCCCAACAAGATTTTTAATGACTTGGGCGGAATGCGCAAAAAGTTGAAGGTCGATGAAAAGATGCCCTCGCTGGATGACATCAAGGGCTGGGTAGAATAATTTACCCCCCTGAAATGAAAAATACCGCGGCTGGCCGCGGTATTTTTCATTTCAGGTAAAAAAAGATTTACAGTTTTTTTACCTGCACAGCGTTAAGTCCTTTTTTCCCTTCAACAACCTCGTACTCAACCTGGTCGTTTTCACGGATAGTAAGGCCCCCCAATCCTGTCACATGGACAAAGATGTCTCTGTTTGTGTCGTCTTCAACGATGAAGCCGTATCCCTTAGCTTCATTGAAAAATTTTACAGTACCTGTAGGCATAATGTTGTAAAAAAATTAAATAAGGTGAAATTACATGAAGATATGTAACCGATCCATTTGTTATCCCAATTGTATTCACCAAATAATTAAGGGAGGCTCAATTGATTGACGAAAGAAATGTTGGCAAATGTCAGAATGACATATTAATAATAATGAACTATTTACAAATTCTTCAATCACAAAGAAACAAAAATTGTTCGGAAAACAATTTTTTTACCCGAATAATTTGAGAATTTGCGAGTTAACGGTAAATTACCGTTTCGTTATCCGTTCGATAAAAACTACAGCGTTCGTTTGCTAATTACGCCGAAAATTGCTAATTATGAGGCAATTATTCCAAAAAAGGATATGAACCGACTTAGGTATTTCGTGGAAGATCAGATATTTGGAGTCTGTACAAGGATAGGCGAAAAGCTTCATTTCCCTGCCAGTACGATCCGATTATACTTTATTTACGCAACCTTCATGACTTTCGGGTCTCCCATTATCCTCTATCTGGTTCTGGCATTCTGGATGGAACTGAGGCTGCACTGGCGCGGACGGAGCAGCCCTACGATTTGGGAGTTGTAGGAAACCGCATACCTGTAAGCTGATCAAAGCGATGCTTACCCAGCACAAAATATTCCCATACCACACTTCTGAAGTACAGTGGAGCCCGATAGGTAGTTCTTTTTTCCCTCTTGCTTAACTCCGGAATCATTGCGTAAAAAGCAAAGTGGGCTCTGATGATAGCAAAAACATCGGGCCACGCACCAGTACTCACAAAACGGACGCTGGACACCCCGTCAAGAATAATCCTGAACAGGATCGTTTTCCAACGCCTTCCTTTTGGAAGATTTTTAAAAAGCATGATCAGATTATTCCTGTAATTCAGGAAGGTTTTCCTGGGATTGGATTTGTGCAGGGTGCCACCTCCAACATGATAAACCACGGATTTTCCGCAATAGGTGACCCGATTGCCCCGATTCTGTAATCGCCAGCACAGATCGATCTCTTCCATGTGTGCAAAAAAACATTCGTCAAAGCCACCCGACTGATGAAATGCATCCGATCTTATAAAAAGACATGCGCCGGTGGCCCAGAAAACATCCGCTTCGTCATCATATTGCCCCAGATCTTCTTCCCTTGTATCGAAAATACGACCCCGGCAAAAAGGGTAACCCAGATAATCCATAAACCCTCCGGCTGCACCGGCATACTCAAAGTGCGTGGGCAGATCGTAGGCCAGAATTTTGGGTTGGCATGCAGCTATTCGCTGGTCCGATTCCATAAAAGTAATAACGGGATCTATCCAATTCTCCGTCACTTCAATGTCGGAGTTCAGCAAGATATAGTACTTTGAATCAATTTGCCTTAATGCCTCATTATAACCGCCCGCATAACCCTTGTTCTCACGGATCGAAATGGTCCTTACCTCCGGATAATTTTCGCTTAGCCAGGACATAGAAAAATCCGTAGAGGCATTATCTGCCACCCACACGTCATTTCCGGCTGAATGAGCCAGAATATTTGGAAGAAATTTTTCGAGGTAGTGCCTGCCGTTAAAGTTCAGGATAACAATAGCAACAACTGGGGTCATTGATCTGAATACATTATTTCATCAACCCACCAAGATCCAGCCCCGGAATATTGGGCAGAACTCCATCTGTTGCTTTTTGTAAATGTTCCTTGATTTTCGGTTCAATTTTTTCAAATGCTTTATTAACGGCTGCCACTATGAGATCCTGAAGCATTTCTTTATCATCCGGATTCACCAGATCTTTATCGATTTCAAGGCCTATCAGTGTTTTTTGTCCATTGACCGTAGCCCGAACCATACCTCCACCCGATTCCGCAGAATCTACGATCGACGATAGCTGATCCTGAGCATCTTTCATGCGCGACTGCAGGTCCTTCATTTTACCCATGAGGCCCATCATATCTGCCATATTTCCAAACATATATCTTTGAATTAAATTGTTCTCTTATAAAACCTGGAGACCAGAAATGGTTCCCTACCTCAAAAGCATAAAAGTACCGTTTTTTTCGACAGTCTGATCAATTATATCCACAACGGCTATTCTGTAAACATAGGATCCCACCGGGGCGTTTACCCCATTCACCGTCCCATCCCAGCCTTTATTGATATCATCTGAATGAAATACAACCTGTCCCCACCTGTTGAGAATCGACATGCTAAACGACTTAAATAATTTGGATTTTGCCACAAAGGTCTCATTTTCACCATCGCCATCAGGAGAAAAAGCCGCGGGTACAAACACACTGATGTTACGGCTGATGGAAAGAACGTTGGAGAAACTTTGAAGCTGCCCGTTCTCGGAATCGGCCTGAACCTGAAAGGTAAATTCCATGGGGTCGTCGCTGGAAAATTTGGGCGTGTAGGAAGTAGTCAGCTTCACAGGTAAATCCTCGGAAGAGCCACTGCTTTTTTTCAAGATTGTATATTCCTGCACATCATCCAGAAACGGCTTTTCCGATGTCCAGGTCAATGAAGGCAGCGACATCGAAAGCAGAATCGTACAGACGGGCTCCGTAGCCGGTGATCTTTGCCCACATGCATTTTGATAACTTATTCTATAACAATAGGATTGACCACCTGTATTCACATCCTGATCCAGATACTCGTTTTCGTTGTATAACGTAACCAGCCTCCTGAAGGTGGAAGTGCCTGGATTTGCTTTTTCAATAATCAGCTCATAATTTCCCTTTGAACCGGACCCGGGTATTACTGCGTTAATTCCAACCGTTTTATCTCCCAGCACAGTTACACTGGCCTGCTCCAGAGCCTTTGGACTGGTTACGGTTGTTTTGATACTCACGGGAGCCGATTTGGAAACAACCTTATCCGCAGTGGCTACCAGCTGGTATTCAAAATTATCACCGCATTGAACGTCTTCGTCTGTATAAGTAGTTTCGCCAATGCCCGAAAACTTTTTAATAGAAACCCCATCTTTAAAGAGCTCATAGCTGACAAACCCGCTATTGGCCGGATACTCGTTCCATGTGAGGGTATTAGCTTCGTCGGCCGAACCGCCCGAAAGTGTCATGGAAGTGACCACTTCGCTATCGACAGCACCGCCGCATAAGTCTTTTGAGGCCAGCTTAATTTTATAAACCTGGCCAGGATCCAGCCCGTTTATACGTGTAACCTGCGTACCTCCACCAGACCTCGTCGATGTCGTTGTAAAAAGATTACCGTCACCGCTATATTGCACATCCGTGGATACCCCGGTAACACCTACATAGTTCATTTCGAGAACTCCGTTTCCTTTCATTTCAAGTGAATTGACCTGCACACTGTTGAGCTGAGGTTGCTGGAAGGTAACAGGCAGAGATAACGGTTGTCCTGCAGGACACGAGGCGTTATTTCTGTAAATACCCGTAATGCTAATTATTGGCACGCCATTTACAGAAGCATAAGTATGTTCGATCTCAAGTCCTCTTTCTTGTCTCCAGGTTTCTCTTTCGCCATCTCCCCATTTTATCTCCAGCTCATCATAAGTACGAAGATAAACATTATCAATTAGTGAAAGTTTTACTTTCCCACCCCCGCATGAATTGTACTGCGCAGTAATTGGCGATGACTCATAAACGATAACATCTTCGCATTGATAAAATATGCTCCCACCGCTATATCCCTGCTGTAAAATAGTTCTGGTACCAGCCACCCCAAAAATAACTGAAGCAGAATTTGTTCCTCCGCTGAGAACGTTGGATCCCTTTACATAACCATAGTAATAAGTGAGTGCATCCGGGTCTGCACCAGGAACAGTGTTAGTGACATTGACAGTCAGGGGTGAGCAGCCTGCCTTGGGCGATATGGTAAATCCGCCGTTCTGTCTACAATATCCCTGACTAAAAGAATCATTACAAATGAAATACGATGCCGTTAACAAAATATACAGTAATTGTATTTTCATAATTCGAATTTTAAATTAGTAGCTTCAACACCATTGAGCGTTGTTCCCACTCTTTATATTATGTCAAAAACAGTTCAACCTTCGTCTGATGGATTATTAAGTCAATAAAAACACAACATTTTAACAAATAGGAGGGATCACCACCAGCAGTATTAAACATCTATCTTGAAATCAATAAACTTGCTATCAGCGAATCAAAAACAATCCTCCGCTCCTGGATAACTTTTTCCCTTTTGTATCCTCAACCTCCACTTTATAGATATAATATCCCGGGAGAAGCTGTGCTCCTTTTTTATCCTTTCCATCCCACCCGTTCCTGGAATCGTTCGTCTGAAAAATCAATGCCCCCCAGCGGTCAAAAATGGAAAGGCTAAAGGAATTCGTGAAATAACTCTTGACCTCAAACTTTTCGTTAATCCCGTCGTTGTTTGGAGTAAAAGCATCCGGGATTTTCAACACAACATCTCTGCTGAAATTCAGTATGTTGGAAAAGCTGGTGAAGTTCCCCGTCAGAGAGTACGCTTTAACCTGGAATTTGGTTGCAGGGTTTTGTTCAAGAGCTACCGAATACGTATTGGTTAACCCCATAGGCTTTTCATCCTCAACGGCTGCCAACTGATCCATTTGTACCAAACCGTAAGACCCAACACCACCCAGAACAGGCGTTGCGGCGGTCCAGGTAAGATCTGCCGCATTACTACTTAACAAAATGGAACATACCGGCTGACTGAATTCAGGAGAACTCAATTTACAGGCATTGGTGTAGCTGAAACGGTAGCAGTAAGAATTTTCCGTGGTATTCACATTCAGATCCTGAAAAGTCAGACTTTGATTATTAGCCCCGGAAACCTTTTCCCAGGATGTGGTATTGGCAACTGACCGTTCAACCACCAGATCGTATGTCCCCGTGAGCCCGGCACCACCAATAGCAACAGTGGTCTCGATTTGATTTTCACCGGAAACGGTAACATTGGCGCCCTCAATCGTTTCAGGCGCACTACTTTTGGGCTCTGCTTCAATCGGCGCTGAATAGGAGCGCACATTACCTTCAATGATTGCTACCACTTCGTATTTGTACTTGTTGCCACATTTTACCCCAGTATCAATGTAGGACAGCTCTTTTGTCTCATGAATGACCACTCCATCCCTTAGAAGCTGGTACTTGATGAGTTCGGCAGCGTTACTGTAAGCAGTCCAGATGAGGGAGTTGGTTTCATCAGCAGAAGTTGCAGCAGATTTCACCACCAAACTACTTACCTCGCTACTCTCAACAATATTATTGCATATATTTAGAGATGACAATTTAAATTTATATACCGTTTCCGGATTCAGATTTGTTATCACAACTGACTGCGCACCAGCGGTCGAAGTACCTTTTTGAGTCTCCACAAAAATCCCATCCCCTTTATCGACCAGGACCTGGGTGTTAATGTCATCCATTCCCTGATAAACGATTCTAGCGTTCCCATCGGCGGCCATCTCCACACCACTAATTTTTATTTTTGCCAGTGAAGGAGGCGTCACAGCACCAGAAATGACCCTCGGACTCATTACCTTCTGGCAAGAACCATCTAGATACTTTCCAGCGAGAACAATGGGAGGTGTGGTTCCTGGTGGGTATGGATGATTAACGATAAGATTTTTACCAATTGGCAATGTCCAGGTTTCTTTTGCACTACCATCACCCCAGTCGATTACGATCTGATCAAATGCTTTGGCAATGGTGTCGTTGACAATGGTTAATCGTACAATGCCATTTTCACAGGCTGTTAGTGTCGCTTCAGGCTGCCGCGTTTCCCGGACGGTAAAATCTTTGCACGCCGTGACACCCGTACCATCTAAGCTACCATACTGAAGTATTGTATATACTCCGGGCTTTGTATACACGTAGGAGGGAGTCTCGGTAACATCCTTTTTATCAGGCTCGTTCAGTTGAGTCCGGTTAAAGTTGAAGGCATAGGAAATGTTCTTCGCATTTGGTATTTCACTTACAACTTGAACTGTTTCTCCCACACATCCGATGACCGGGGTTATGTTAAAGCCTCCGCCTCCTTTGGCACAAAACTGCGCCTGAACCGAAATTGTAAGAAACAACCCCTGGATAATCAACGCTATAAACAGTAGTTTTAGCTTCATAAGTGTGTTATCAAGATAATTAACAGAGTGCCCTATTTTCCCTACACTTGAAACGTATAAGAAAAAACCTTTGTTAATTTGAACCGGGGCTCAAAAATAGAACTTTTCAATATTAAGGCCGTACCTTTGCCTTTTTAAAACGCGCTTTTACCCGAAACTATTTTTCATCAACCCAATTACCGAAATAATAATCATAATTAATCGTGTTAGATTCAATAGAAGAAGCAATTGAGGCCATTCGCCGGGGCGAAATGATCATTGTAGTGGACGATGAAGATCGCGAAAACGAGGGTGACTTTATTTGTGCAGCTGAACTGGTTACACCAGAAATTGTCAATTTTATGGCACGTGAAGGCAGGGGACTGATCTGTGTGCCCATCACGGAAGAACGTTGTGCAGAGCTGGAACTTGAAATGATGGTGGGGAAAAATACAGCCCTGCACGAAACCGCCTTTACCGTATCTGTTGACCTGCTTGGTCATGGTTGCACTACCGGAATTTCAGCAAGTGACCGGGCAAAAACAATACAGGCCCTGGTCAATCCCGACACATTACCAGCCGACCTTGGCCGACCAGGTCATATTTTCCCGTTAAAAGCGAAAAAAGGAGGTGTTCTGCGCCGAACGGGTCATACCGAAGCAGCAATAGACTTCCCTCGCCTGGCCGGACTGGCACCCGCTGGGGTCCTGGTGGAAATCCTGAATGAAGATGGTTCCATGGCACGGCTTCCCCAGCTGAGGGAGATTGCCAACAGGCTGAACCTCAAATTGGTAAGTATCAAAGACCTGATTGCCTATCGATTAAGAGAAGAATCGCTGATCAAAAGGGAAATAGGCGTGGATATGCCGACCAACTGGGGGCACTTTGACCTCATTGCCTACCGCCAGATCAATACAGGCGATTTACACTTGGCTCTGGTAAAAGGAACCTGGGAGAAAGATGAGCCAGTGCTGGTTCGCGTCCACTCGTCGTGTGTAACGGGAGATATATTTGGATCATGCCGGTGTGACTGCGGACCGCAACTTCACGCGGCCATGGACATGGTGGACAAAGCGGGAAAAGGGGTAATTGTATACATGAATCAGGAAGGGCGCGGTATTGGCTTGCTGAACAAGCTTAAGGCCTACAAACTACAGGAAATGGGCCGCGATACCGTAGAGGCGAACCTTGAACTTGGTTTCACCATGGACGACCGTGATTATGGCGTTGGTGCCCAAATATTACGGGATCTGGAAGTTTCAAAAATCAAACTCATTACCAATAATCCGAAAAAACGCGCAGGCTTGATTGGTTATGGGCTGGAAATCGTTGATTCCGTGGCCATTGAAATAGCCCCCAATCCACATAATGAAAATTATCTGATCACTAAAAGAGACAAGATGGGCCACAATTTAGGTCACCTTGGTTTTCCTGCCAACAAAGGATGAGTGTGATTCAGCTGGTTGATACCGACCATGACATAGATAAGTGCCGCAGAGCCATACAAGCATTACGTCCACTGCTAACGGATGCCTTGTACCCGGAAGCAATACATAAAACGTTGGCAGATAATCGTCAGATGGCATTTATTGAGGAGAATGACGAAGCCGTTGCCGTTGCCGTCTTTGAGACAGGCTACAACTTGTTCAGAGGCAAATACATCTACATCGATGATTTGTCGACCCTTCCCGAGGCACGCGGCAAGGGGTATGCGGGACTACTTCTTGACTGGATTTTTGATTACGCCAAACGGGAGCAGTTTGACGAAATTCACCTTGACTCTGGGGTAAGCGAGGCCCGGACCGACGCGCATCGGTTATATCTGAACAAGCGCTTCCAGGTAGCCAGTCTGCATTTTTCAGTTAAAGTTTAATTCATAAATGGCGAAGACCGTTCTGTGAGAAGAGTCTTCTTTCGAGCTGATCAATTTACTAAATGGATATCAATCAAATTTTTGACGCCTTTAATTCCCTGAGAATACTGGTGATCGGTGACGTGATGCTCGACTCCTATGTGTGGGGAAAAGTGGAGCGCATTTCTCCAGAGGCACCGGTTCCGGTGGTGAACGTTCACCAGAGAGAGTATCGGCTGGGCGGTGCAGGCAATGTATTGCTCAATGTACAATCACTTGGCGCCCAAGCGATTATTTGCACGGTGATAGGTAACGACGGACCTGGCGACCTGCTGGAGAAAAGTCTGAGGGAAAAGGGGTTGAATTGTGAAGGCCTTATTCGCAGCGATGAGCGGATTACCACCATTAAGGAACGTATCATAGCGGGCTCTCAGCAGGTTGTTCGTATTGACACGGAGACAGATAAGCCCATTTCCCAACTTGAAAGCGCCCGATTGGTCGCCACAGCCAAGGAACTTATTCCGTCGTGCCAGGTGGTCATCTTCGAGGATTACGACAAAGGCGTATTGACCAGTGATAATATTGCAGAAATAACAGCATTCGCCAACGCACATCAGGTACCCACTGTGGTGGATCCCAAGAAACGAAACTTTTTGGCCTACCACAATACCACCCTGTTCAAGCCCAACCTTAAGGAACTTCGGGAAGGGCTGAAAATTGATTTCAATGTCGATAACCAAGAGGAGTTGCAGGCAACGGTCCAAACTTTGAAAACGACCCTAAACATTAAGGGTGCATTGATTACCTTATCCGAAAGGGGGGTGTTCATTGATTTTGATGGTGAAGTGCACCAGCTTCCGGCACATATCCGGCAAATTGCGGACGTTTCAGGCGCAGGAGATACAGTGATTAGCATTGCTGCCTGTTGTGTGGCGTTGGGGCTTTCTCCGCAAACAATCGCAGGTATTTCAAACCTGGGAGGGGGACTGGTTTGTGAATGTGTGGGTGTAGTGCCGATCAACAAGGAAATCCTGAGAACGGAGGCATTAAAACTGGCATAGGTTATCCAGCACCATCTTCATGGAAACTATACCCATATCTGTCCCTTGCAAGCGATGCTAAGACAAGAAATTCATTTTACTGTTATACTCTCCCCGGTACATTGAACTGCTCAATTAACCAGTCTCGCTTTTGCTTGGAAACGGGTATCTGTCCGCCGTCGGACATCAGCAGGTAGCCCCCTTCCTGTTTCACAATTTTCCGTAAAAAATGCGGATTGATCAGGTGCGAATGATGCACCCTTACAAAACCGTTTGGCTCCAATGCCTGCTCAATCTCCTTGAGCGTACGGCAAATAACCAGTTTTCTGCCGTCGGTCAGGTGAAAGTGGGTATAACTGGTGTCGGCCATGCAGCGTATAATCTGATTGATTTCAATGATTTCGTGTCCTTCATTGGTCGGGAGGGCCATGCGTTGTGGCGGTGTTTTTGGTGACAGATGTTCCTGTAAAGTCTGGATCTGCGGGAGCTGTAATTGCTTGATTTTCTTTTGTTGCCAACTGACAAGTGCGTCTTTCAGCTCGGTTTCATCAATCGGTTTCAGCAGATAATTCAAGGCACTCACCCGAAACGCCCGCAAGGCGTATTGATCGTAAGCGGTGGTAAAAATGACATCGAAATGAAATTCCTCGAATTGTTGCAGCAAATCGAAACCATTGAGGCGAGGCATTTCAATATCTAAAAATAAAATATCAAACGAGGAAACGCGCATAAACTCCACTGCCGCTTCCGGCTGGTTGAACTTGGCTAAAATCTGCACACCCATATTGAGGCGTTTGAGCTTCATTTCCAAAACCTCTGTGGCAGGTTTTTCATCGTCAATTAATATCACTCTTATCATTATTATTTTTTGTTAGCGGATTGGCTTCCAATAGGTCATAAACGATTCGAATCATTGTCCCGGAATCATTTTTATTCTGTAAATCAATAATTTCAATGTAAAGCTGGTTGGGATAATTTCGGTTAAAGAGCGCAATACGCTGCTGCGTAATGTCCATGCCATAGGATTTTCTTTTCACCGATGAACGGCTTCGCATCTCGGCGGATTTTTTTCTACCAATACCGTTGTCTTCAATTTCAAACATTACCCGCTGTTCGCCTGCTAACCGAACCCGTATTTGTAACGTTTTAGCGCTTTTATCCGAAGGCATCAGACCGTGCCAAATGGCATTTTCAACAAACGGCTGCAACAAAAGCGGCGGAATGATAAGATGGTGCACGTCAACACCTTCTCCGATATCAATAGAATAAGTAAATCCTTCGCCCAGGCGTGTTGCTTCAATATCAAGATAGTACCGCAACGCCGTTAACTCTTCTTCGAGCAAAACAGACTCTTCGCGAGAGTGATTGAGAATCATACGCAGTAGTTTTGAGAATTTGGCCAGGTACCCGGTCGCTTTTTGCTCGTCATTGGTTAAGATCAAATACTCCAACGAATTAAGGCTGTTGAACAAAAAATGTGGATTCATCTGGCTTCTCAAAGCCAGCATTTCGGTTTCGGCCATCCGTTTTTCATAAAAAGACTTATTTTGAAGCTCTTCATAATACGCCAGCTGACTCTCGGTTTTCTCCTTTTCCAGCAAACGATACCTGTGTGCGAGTGCCAACGAAAGTACAATGATTTCGGCCACCACGGCGAAAGAGAGCGTCATCAGGTCATCCACATTGGCGGGTAGCTTTACGCCTTTCAGAATAACCTCTCCGGCTCTTAGCCATGCCAGTATTCCAAACAATCCCAACATGCAGTTGGCCCAAATGACGTAGCGCACCATCGGTGATTGGACATTCCGGCTCATCCATACAAGCGTGATGATATAAATAGGCAAAGCAATGAATCGCCCTCCCCAAAACGAAAACTGACTGAAACCGCCGTCGTTGGTCAGCAACATCAACACCATATACAAAAAGCCATATCCAGCCAGCAATAGCGCCAGCTTGTGAAACCACCGGTTCATACGTGGGTGGGATTTGGAAAGGTTGAGCAATTCTGTCATAAACAACAGATATGCCCCGATTCCCCACCATAGCAGGGATTCCATCAAGTGGATTTTGAATAATGGCCATTCGCCCAGGCTTTGGCCAAGTGGGGTGTAGGCCCTGGTTTTAAGCAAGGAAAACAAAAATCCGCAAACAATGTATCCCCAATAATATGCATAAATACGCTGCCGGTACTGGAGATACAACAAGCCCACAAACAGCACAGTGAGTGCCAAAGCCCCCTGTATCCAGCTTCGATACTGGAATTCGGGCATATTCCGGCGATATTCCCCCAGGGTCTTTTTTACATAAAATGCTTCCTTTTCAACCTGCAGACGCAGGGAAGGCTTTGTGGACTGCGACCCGGTCCAAAAAGGAAAAATCCCAGCGTGATTGGAAATCTGCGCCAACACTTCGATGGCGGATCGCCTATCAATCAACAAAGGTATGTAGCGGTCATCCTCCTTCATTGCCCATTGCGACGAGGGGGTCATATAACCACTTTTGAACACACGCCGCTGCGCATTTTGTTTGACATAAAAAACAACAATCTGGTTGGCCGCATGCACATTGGCATAAATGGTTTGAGCCGTATCGGTATCATTATCAATCCAAAAATGCAGCCAGGTGATGCTATCAGCATGGGTAACCGTTTGTGGGTTTAGGGGTTGCCAGTTGGTCAGCTGTTCCGCAGAAGGGTCTTTAGGCACTTTCTGCTTTTCACGAAGGGAGGTATTGGTAGTCAATGCTTTATGAAAAAGCATCGAATGCTCCCTAAATTCACTCAGACGCAAAGTATCGGGCACAGCTTCGGCTTGAAGCGCCATCAACAGGCATAAAAAAAATAACAAGCGCCCGGGCATTTGAAGGAATTAATGTTTTGTTCAAATAAAATAAATTTCCGGAAAATCCCGGTACTTTATCCGACAGGTTGGTTATTTGAGTCCACCAGAATGCCTTTTGGCTTTACAGTATTTTGAGTTGACCTCAAAACTTGCTCATTAACTCAAACCCCGCCTTCGTGTATTCAAATGCTTTGCAGGTGAAATAGCAAGGGTAAATTTTGACCAAAAGTGACAGATTTGATCCGTAAAACAAGTCATTTTCACTTACCACGGTTAAAATAAAAATGATCGCCAACGTATTCCATCCGTTCCCGTCAAAGCCTGTTTGCCTCCTGGTCGCTTCTTTACTTTTTTTTGAAGCTTCGGTTTTTGCCCAAATCCGTGTGAGGGATCCCAAAACAACGGCCGAACGTAGCGTTGAAGGTCGTGTAAATGGACGTATTGACCAGGGTATAGACAAAGGCCTGGATAAAGTGGAGGAGGGCATCGGTAGCCTCTTTAAGAAAAAGGATAAGAATAAAAAACAAGAGAAAGAAGAGCCACAAAGCAATCCTACCGAAGTTTCTGATACGGGAAGCACCTCGAAAAATAGCCCCAAGTCCAATGCTCAGGAAAGCAAATCCGAGCAGCCGAAATCGCTAAAAGTTTACTCAAAGTTTGACTTCGTTCCAGGTGAAAAAGTAATAGCATTTGATGATTTCTCAACCACCAACGTCGGGGATTTCCCTTTAGGCTGGAACACCAATTCCTCGGCAGAAGTGGTTACCCTCGACGATAGCCCCACTAAGTGGCTGTTTATGACCAAGGATGGGTTTTTTCAGCCTACTTACATCAAGGATTTACCTGAAAACTTTACGCTTGAATTTGACATCTATAACCGTTACGTGAACGGAAATATTTTGACTTATCGCTTTCTAATTCATGCGAGTGACAACCCCAAGCGCGACTTATCGGACAGTGATATTGCCAAAAGCGGTATCTATTTTGGATGGAGTGGCGGTACCGGTGAAGCTAATTTTTCAGCTTATGAGAAAGGTGAAAAAATAATCAAAAATGACGATCTGAGTATAAAAGAGCTCATGTGGGACGAAAATCCTGCCAAGGTGCGATTTTCGATTTGGCGGCAAAAAACACGCTTACGAATTTATGTAAATCAAAATAAGGTACTGGACCTTCCGCAGGCTTTCGATACAGAAAGTAAGTATAACGTATTTAAACTGGGGGGGCGGTACATGAATTTTGCGACAGCCGACAATAAGGATGAATTCATGGTATCAAACATACGCTATGCAGTAGGCGCGCCAGACACGCGCAGTAAACTCATTACCGAGGGCAAGTTTAGCACCACCGGTATTTTGTTTAATGTCAATTCCGACAAAATCAAACCCGAATCGTATGGTGTTTTAAAGGAAGTGGGCTCGGTCCTGAAAGAAAACGCAACGGTTAAAGTACGCATCATTGGTCACACAGACTCTGACGGGGAGGACGCTGCTAATCTTGATTTGTCGAAACGTCGCGCGGCATCGGTGAAATCTGCGCTTCAAACAGAATTTGGCATTGATCCCAACCGCATGGAAACCGATGGTAAAGGAGAGACCCAGGCCGTGGCTCCGAATACAACACCTGAGGGGAAAGCCAATAACCGCAGAGTGGAATTTATAAAACTTTAAACGGGGAATCGTCACGAAAAATGACCGCACTAAAAGAGGAAGCCTACCAGTTTATGCCTGCCTGTCCCAATCCCAGTTTACGAGTAAATTTTGACGAAATTCCGGACCTGCTTGTAATGTATCTTACGCTCGCTCCGATGTAAGGCGCGGTGGCCGGCGTGGTCGAGGTGAGGTTCTCCCTTGCACTG
Organism: Dyadobacter sp. 32; assembly: GCF_902506755.1. Taxonomy (GTDB): domain Bacteria; phylum Bacteroidota; class Bacteroidia; order Cytophagales; family Spirosomataceae; genus Dyadobacter. The sequence continues at coordinate 4,429,750 of NZ_LR735258.1, forward strand.
TTGAAGGTGCGGATCTGGCGAAAAGTTGAAACACCCGCTTCGAGTGAAATATTAATTACGGAAAACAGGTGCACGTTGGCGGACGCGCCCACTTTGATATTTCTATAATTTTCACGACGCATCATTTTCTCCTCAGGGGTTTGTATCTGAAAGCCTCCACTATAACCGTTGAGTCCGGCCAGCATATCAACATTGAACCAGGGCGTTGCTTTGTAATTCACATTGGCCATAAAAGGTAACAGGGCTGATGCCCGCCAGTGGCGGCCAAGACCTTTGTTGACACCCAAAACGGGAATGAAACGTAACTTTTGATTGTAGGACAACACAGTGCCGTACATGAATTGTGTGCGAAGCCCCAGGATGTGCATACGCGCTGCACCACCCCAAAAAAACGGTTGTGGAGCAAAAAATGTCTGATTAGATTCGGTAATACCCAGTCCACCGCCGTACACCCACAGCCGGTCTTTGATACTTGCCTGCATGCGAATCACACCGAGCGATAAAGTTTTGTAACCATTGTCAGGAGAATTCTTGTCATCCACTGTAGGTTGTATCTGGTTGAAATTGGCCAGCATAACGGTATGTACAGCGCGCAGATCGAGCTTCTTCCGAAGACTGTACCCAAGCTGTACCTCACTGTGCACGGGAATAATGCCAAAAAATCCCGTCCGGGTCAATCCGTAATCCTGCGTGCCATTCATGCTAGTGGGAACGGTGTAGTCTGCTTTTAAAGTTACGTTCGGATAAAAAAGCCTGCTCAGGCCAAAATGCTGAGCGTCTGCGGACGAGACAGATACCAATACAAAAAAGGCTGATAAAGAACGAAAACACTTCATGCGGATATCTTGGGGTGGTATTTAGGGCAAATAACGCGGAAATATCGGGGCTATTGTATACCGGACTGCTGAATATAAGAAAGTCCGTTTATTCTTAATTTTTATAAATTGTGAAATCGGTATTCAATATCCGCTTTTCAAAGTCGTTGAATGACATAAACAGTGGAGCGTTATCCATGTAGGCGCCAGAATAGACAATCTTTTCCACAGACAGCTTTCTTTGTTTGATCAAATCATACAGAAGCTTCTCTCTGGGCCTGGCATTTTTGCTATCAGCCTGAGCATTATAAGGATTCTCGTAAAAATAGACAACCTTTTCTATTGGCAGAAAGTAACAAGCAATGTATGAAGTGCTTACATTTTCCAAAGCAGGATTGAGAATAATGGCCAGCAAAGTATTGGTTTTAAAGTCCTTATCGAAAGTAGTAATGCGTCCTGCCCGATGAAGCTGCCTCCCGGTGGTATCTTTGGAGAAATTCCACCATGCACTTCTGTCATCCATTCCGGATCGTTTTGGATAAATCAACTTTGTATTTTGAGAAAAAAACACTTTATAAGAAGAAAAATCGAAAAAGTCATGCACACAATAAATGTTGCCGATTCGATGACTGGGAAATTTCCTGTACAGCTCCTGAATCATTTGAGCGTTAACCTTCTCATTGTTAAAATCAACCATAAATAGGTCTAAAACATGCTTTCCGGCGCGAATCAGCAACCTATTGTTCCCAAACCTACTTTGTTGCTCCATGACGTGCAGCTTCTGGCTAATTTCATGAATCCGAAATATAATTGACTCTTCTTTAACGGGTGCAGGCATAAATAAAGACGAATTTACAGCCTCATTTAAACCTTCCCAGGTGAGTTTCTTCCTTACGGCAGAACCCATACTTGTCCACAGTTCTTCAACCGATACTGGCAAAAGGAATCCCTTTATTTCTTTGAAATCTTTGTAAGTGGTTATTTGCTTTTCTTGAAGAAGCCTCTTTTGTTTCGATGGATCAGAATCCCGTATCGGTTCGCTCCATCGCCGAAGGATATGGCTCTTTTCAGTGATAAATACGTCTATCCATTCGTCTTGTTTTTTTACCTGGATCATGTGACACGATTCCCCATTTACAGATGACAGGCCAGCATATCTCAGAAGCACCGAATCCGAGGCCAGGTAGTTTAGAATGCCCAGAGGATTTTTTTGAGCCGCGGAATAACTGGTGTTAATATCGTCAATGTATTTTGAAGAGTCTGTTTTGCCAGTCAGACTATTAAACTGCATTCGAATCCAAGCCGCTTTCCTGAGAGATACATCGGTGACGACTTCGTCAGAAAAGTTGGCATATTCCTCCGCAGAGCTTTTGTATAGTTCTGCCGATTGGGTAGCGAAAGCAAATTCGATCTGTTTCAAAAAAGAGTCCGGCAATGTTCTTCTAATAGAATCTAACTTGGAGGATATGTCTGTAAGAAACTCCTCGGGTATGCTGTACGAAGTATCGAATTCGATTTTTAATCTATACTGGTTTAGTTCTTTTCCGCCTGTATGTGCGATCAATGCCTTTTTCACGATCTCTTTCGGAGTTACAATTTGAGCGAAAGACTGAAAGTCTAATAAAAGGAGTATAAAAGCTAGTACAAAATACTTCATGAAGGGTATTGCTAGGTAATTATCGTAACGCTTCCGGCCAGCAAACATAATCAATTCAATTTCTATGAAAAAGTCCTTATTACTGTTAATACTATCAATAGGCGCTTTGGTAACAAGTGGCCAGGCACAAGAAACCACTTTCGCTGAAAAACTGGGCTATCCCAAAGGGAAAAAAGTCCTGATCATTCACGTCGACGACGTGGGCATGTCCTACGAGTCCAATCAGGGAGCTATAAAGTCTATCCGCGAAGGTGTTGCCAACTCCCTGAGTGTAATGATGCCCTGTGGCTGGGTGCCGGGCTTTGTGAATCACTGGATTGAAAATAACAAGGATCTTGATGCCGGACTGCACCTGACCCTGACTTCGGAATGGAAAGATTACCGCTGGGGGCCATTGGCCGGAAAACCAAAAGTAAAAGGCCTTGTGGATCCGCAGGGTGCCATGTGGCGGAGTGTAAGCGATGTGGTCAAAAATGCAACTCCGGATGAAGTAGAGACAGAAATTCGCGCGCAACTGGAACGAGCCCGCACCATGGGATTTGAACCCACCCACCTGGACTCACACATGGGAACCTTGTTTGCCACGCCCGAATTTTTGCAACGTTACTTGAAAGTCGGTATGCAGGAAAAAATCCCGGTCATGTTTCCGGGAGGTCATAACACCGTGGTACAGCAGCAGGAAAAAGGAATAGCCGACCAGCTGGCCATGACACGCGTTGTGGGCAAGCAACTCTGGGATGCCGGCCTACCCGTGCTGGACGATCTGGAAAACAGCAGTTATGGCTGGAAAGGACCCGAAAATTGGGATAAATCAGAGAAAGCACTTCAGAAGTACAAAACAGAAAAATACATCAACGCCATCAAAAACATCAAACCGGGGCTGACGATGGTGATTATGCATTGCACCACCCATTCAGAAATTTTCCCCATCATCACCGACTCGTATCCCACGCGTGAGGGGGATTATCTGGCCATGGTGGATCCGGAACTGAGAAAATATATTGAAAAGGAAGGGATTATTCTTACAACCTGGCGGGAAGCAATGGAGAGACGGAGTAAGGTGAAATAGGGATTCGCTTGTATGTGCATTTTACGGCTGCTGCTCCTCCCAAATCCGCTGTAACTCTTCCAAATCAGCCAAATCCTTGGGACGGGCAGTGGCCATTTTTTCTTTAATCAAATCCCGTAAATGTATGACCTGAAAGGCGATCCCGTCAAAATCGGCCTGTAATGCCCTCTTGTAACAAGCGTCGAAATCCGCTTCCGAAAATGCTTTGAGTGAATGACCTAAATCCAGCTCAAAACCCGACAAACCGAAACGAACAGACGTCCAACCGAAAATCAATGGCCTTCCCTGCAACAAATTGGCACCCACTACCTCACTTGCTAAGAGAGCATTAATGAGTGCTTTGGTATTTACTTCATCATTTTTTATCCACAAATCCATATCCTGTGTGGTACGGATATGCCCATGTACCACTCCTGCCATGCCACCAACCAACAAATATCTGACCTGAAAACGATTCAGGCCTTCAAGAAGATTTTGGACATCATCACTGCTTATATCCATCGTAATCTTTCTTTTGTTTAGCGGATTGGCACGATACAGTTTCTCTGCAAGTCGATTGAGCCTGCCTAACGAAGCAATATTTTCATAATGCTGAGATTTGAATTGTTGCATAGACATATTTTATTCAGCTTATTCCGAATTATACGTAATATATTCATAATAATGTATAAACGATAAAAGCCCTGACAACCAAAGTTATCAGGGCTTACTATTTCTAAAGGCTAATCGCTGAAAGCTAAAATCCAGTAGCTTCCTACAAATCTATCGCCTCACCATAAGCTGCCTCCACAGCACCTTTCAATGCCTCTGACATAGTAGGGTGTGGATGAACGGAACGCATAATTTCATGAGCCGTTGTTTCGAGTTTACGGGCAACAACCACCTCTGCAATCATTTCAGTCACGTTTGCTCCGATCATGTGTGCACCAAGGAACTCACCGTATTTCGAATCAAAAATCACTTTTACGAAACCGTCGGTAACTCCGGCACCAACCGCTTTACCAGACGCTTTGAATGGGAATTTGCCTACTTTGATATCGTAACCCGCTTCACGCGCTTTCTTTTCTGTGAAACCAACAGAGGCGATTTCTGGCTGGCAATAGGTACATCCGGGAATGTTGCCGTAGTCCAAAGCTTCTGTTTTATGACCTGCGATTTTTTCAGCACATATAATGGCTTCCGCTGTGGCCACGTGTGCCAAAGCCTGCCCAGGTGTACAGTCACCAATTGCGTAAAATCCGGGAACGCTTGTTTCGTACCACTCGTTTACGGAGATTTTACCTTTATCGGTTTTAATGCCCGTTTCTTCCAAACCGATGTTTTCGATGTTGGCAACGATGCCCGCAGCCGATAACACTACATCTACTTCGAAGGTTTTCTCTCCGTCCGGCGTTTTTACCAAAACTTTACATCCATTTCCGCTTGTATCCACAGTCTGTACGGAGGAATTTACAAGTGTTTCGATACCAAGCTTCTTATATTGTTTCGCTATTTCTTTGGAAATATCTTCGTCTTCAACCGGAACCAAATTGGGCAGGAATTCGACAACGGTAACTTTCGTTCCCATGGACGCGTATACATACGCAAACTCCATACCGATTGCACCCGAACCAACTACCAGCATAGACGCTGGCTGTTTTTCAAGGCTCATCGCTTTGCGATATTCAATGACTTTGGTTCCGTCTATTTTAATGTTGGGCAACTCGCGCGCACGTGCACCAGTAGCGATGATTACACCTTTACCCGCAGTGTAGTCCGCTTTTTTACCATCTTTATCGGTAACCTCGATTGTTTTGTTACCTTTCATTACAGCAGTACCCATGATGACGTCGATCTTATTCTTTTTCATCAGAAATGAAACGCCCTTGCTCATTGTATCAGCCACACCTCGGCTACGTTTGATCACCGCACCAAAATCTGCTGAGTAATCTCCTGCATTGATACCATAATCTTTGGCATGCTTGATGTATTCAAAAACCTGGGCACTTTTCAGAAGTGCTTTGGTCGGGATGCAACCCCAGTTAAGGCAAATTCCACCTAAACTCTCCTTTTCAACAATTGCTACTTTAAGACCTAATTGTGAGGCACGGATTGCTGCGGGATAACCACCGGGACCGCTTCCAACAACGATCACGTCATATGTTTGAGCCATTTTCTGGTATTTTTATTTGTAAGAAATGGGTTGACAAAAAATTTCCCCAAAGTTAAGACGATTTGCGGGAATGCCTACACCGACAAGAGAAGGTATTTACATGAACCTGAAGGTAATCATCATTTGTTGTACCTTTGTCGTATTGAAAGCTGTTAGGACAATGCAAATGTCTGTCAGCCTGAGCGGAGCGGCCGACGCTGCGGTCGAAGGCCGCCGATTCACTTCGACTCCGCTCAGTGTGACAAATACATGGAATTCAGAACTGCTTATACTTGTGAAGAAAAAATTAGTATGAGTAATACCAGCGTATTTTGAGAAACTCAGCCGGATATTTTATTGAGATTTTTTAACTAAAAATTCAAAACTTCAAATGACAGCAGAGCAATTGAAAGACTTGAAGGCCCGTGTAGAGGCTTTGGGGAGGTATCTTTGACTACGGTAACCGTAAAAAACAGCTAGAAGACCTTGAACAGCAGACCGTTCAACCCGAATTCTGGGGTGATTCCACCCGTGCAGAAAAAACGATGCGGGAAATCCGCGGACTGAAATTCTGGACAAACGGATATGAAGAGCTTGCCCGCTTACGCGACGACCTGGACACCATCTGGGAATTTTATGAAGCTAGTGAAGCCACAGAAGAAGAAGTGGACGAAGAAGGCAAAAAGCTTTCCGACAAGTTGGATGAAATAGAATTCCGGAAAATGATGGGCGAGGAAGGTGACGAACTTCCTGCCGTCATCGAGATCAATTCCGGCGCCGGTGGTACCGAATCGCAGGACTGGGCATCCATGCTGATGCGCATGTACATCATGTGGGCCGAAAAAAACGGATACAAAGTTCGTGAGGTCGACTTGCAGGATGGAGATGTGGCCGGTGTAAAATCGGTAACATTGGAAATAGATGGCGAATATGCTTACGGGAATTTGAAATCGGAAAACGGCGTACATCGCCTGGTTCGGATTTCACCATTTGATTCCAACGCAAGACGGCATACATCGTTCACCTCGGTTTATGTATATCCACTGGCTGACGACAACATAGAAATTGACGTCAACCTGGCCGACATTACCTGGGATACCTATCGCTCCGGTGGTGCAGGTGGACAGAATGTAAACAAAGTGGAAACTGCAGTGCGTTTGCATCACAAACCTTCGGGAATTATCATCGCCTGTCAGCAGGAACGCTCGCAGCTGATGAACAAGGAGGTGGCAATTCGCCTTTTGAAATCACGTTTATACCAGATTGAGTTGGAAAAACGGAATTCGGCAAGAGCAGAAGTGGAAGCTTCCAAACGTAAAATCGAATGGGGATCCCAGATCCGCAGTTATGTTCTGGACGATCGTCGTGTGAAAGATCACCGTACCGATCACCAGACTTCCAATACAGAAGCCGTGCTGAATGGTGAGATCAATGATTTTATCAAGGCTTATTTGATGGAATCGTAGCGAGAAGTAAAAACCTCTTGGCATGTTCTTCGTTAAAGAGTTTGCTTAGAGGTTTTTTCTTATATTTATTTAAAAATCAAGAATACCATGACCGGAATTCGATATATAACTAATGAGAAAGGTCAGAAAACAGATCTTATTATTAATCTCAAAGAACACGGGCAGATTGTGGAAGACTTACTTGACGCTTTATTAATTGAAGAACGAAAATCAGAAGATTCCATTCCTTTTGATGAATTTGTAAGCCAATTGATAACGGAAGGTAAAATAGATGAAAGAAATTTATAGACTGTTCATCTTAAATTCTGCACAAAAGGAAATTCGTAAACTTCCCAAAACGGAAGCCGAAAGAATAATCCGTATCATAAAATTACTGCCCTCTGATCCACGCCCTACAGGTTGCAAAAAATTAGTATCGACAAAAAGTTCTTACCGAATTAGAATAGGCAATTACAGGGTTTTGTATCTGGTAGACGACATCATTCGTATCGTTGAAGTTTCAGCTGTTAAGCACCGTAGGGAGGCTTATGAATGAATTACCTCCTACATTCCTCCACCACCACAAACTCGGCCACGGCCCAAACATTCTCCTTGCCTTCCACGGCGTTGGCCAAGATGGATTGAACTGCTTCCAGCCTTTTACTGAAAACTTATCAGACTACTATACCATCTACGCTTTCGATCTGTTCTTTCATGGAAAAAGCCTCAAAGGCTCGCCGGCTGATTTTTCAGGACATGAATTAATCACGAAAGCAATCTGGACACAGATAATTCAGGAATTTCTGGTCAAGGAAAATATCTCCCGGTTTGATGTGGCTGGTTTTAGCATGGGGGGAAGGTTTACGCTGGCTACCCTGGAAGCTTTTCACGAAAGGATCAATCATGCATTTCTGATTGCGCCTGATGGTGTTTCGGAGCATCCGCTGTATACCCTGGCCTCCCGCTTCGCCCCAACCCGAAAGCTGTTTGGCTGGCTGATGCGGCATCCGTATATTTTGTTCAAATCAGCAGGTGCATTGCAGAAAGCAGGTCTCGTACACAGTAGTTTATACAGGTTTACGAAACATGTGCTCAACACACCGGAAAAGAGATGGTCTATTTATAGCTCCTGGGTTGCATTCCGTAAACTTCACTTTCATATCCCTTCTCTCTATAAAACAATTGAGGGAGGGAATATAAAACTCTATTTATTCATCGGTAAATACGATAAGCTGCTTCCGCCTTCGGCTGTCACCGAGCTGTCGGCCCTGCTGCCTCCTGACCGTTATTTCATACTTCAAAGTGGACACGCATTGCTGGTAGAAAAGTCTGCAGCCCTGTTGCGCAGCATCCTGAAAAATTAAATTCCCGTTTGTTCGATCCTGAAAGGGGCGGAGCTCAGTTCAGAGCCTTTCGCTTTTTGAGCCTGTACAAACAATTCTCAGACTTCGGGTCTCGGACTTCGCGCAAAAAGCCCTATTTTTCATCATCTTAACAACAACCCTTCACTTCATGCCGGATAAGCAGCAAAAAAATGATACAAACTGGCGGCTAAAAGCCATCATTGGAGGTTCGGCAGGTAACCTGGTCGAATGGTACGACTGGTATGCATACTCGGCATTTTCTCTCTACTTCGCCAATAGTTTTTTCCCCGACTCAAACCCAACGGTGCAGCTAATCAATACCGCTGGGATTTTCGCTGTTGGCTTTCTGATGCGCCCGATCGGCGGATACATTTTTGGGAAACTGGCAGATACCAGAGGAAGAAAAGAAGCCATGACCCTTTCCGTGTTGCTGATGTCGTTTGGATCGTTGCTCATTGCCTTTTTGCCCGGCTACAACAGCATCGGAATCACCGCTCCGATCCTGTTACTGATCGCCCGCTTATTGCAGGGATTGAGTGTGGGTGGTGAGTATGGAACATCCGCCACCTACCTCAGCGAGGTAGCCACCAAGGAAAGACGCGGTTTTTATTCAAGTTTTCAATATGTGACATTGATTGGCGGGCAATTGATTGCACTGGGATTGCAACTAATCCTGCAACGTATTTTCCTCACCGACAAACAAATGCACGAATGGGGCTGGCGTATTCCTTTTGTTATCGGGGCAGTACTTTCGCTGGTTGCCTTGTACCTGAGAAGTAATCTTCATGAAACGGAAGCATTTCAAAACAAAGATACCAAAGCAAAAAAAGAAGGTTCTTTAAAAGAACTTTTGAAACACCCCAAAGCACTTACTACCGTGGTAGGGCTTACCATGGGCGGCACACTGGCTTTTTATACGTACACCACCTATATGCAGAAGTTTCTGGTCAACACGGTAGGGCTTACTAAAGATCAGTCGACAACCCTAACTTTTTGTTCCTTACTTCTGTTCGCATTGCTTCAGCCTGTTTTCGGAATACTGAGCGATAAAATTGGCCGTCGTCCCCTGCTGATCGGTTTCGGTGTGCTGGGCACGATATGCACCGTCCCGCTACTTACCACGCTCAGCACGGTCACCACCATGGCCGGGGCGTTCGGACTGCTCATTGCATCATTACTGATCGTAAGCGGCTACACGTCGATCAATGCGGTTGTGAAAGCCGAATTATTCCCAGTGGAAGTCCGTGCATTGGGTGTGGGACTACCGTACTCCATTACTGTAGCCATTTTTGGTGGCACCGCCGAATACCTTGCCCTGTGGTCCAAAAACCTGGGTCACGAAAGCTACTACTACTGGTACGTAACGATCTGCATATTCATTTCATTGATCGTTTACATCAGAATGAAGGATACAAAACATACCTCATTAATTGAAAATGACTGACCTGCCACCCGAATGACAATTCCTGAACGGAGATGACTTTCTTCATGTGTGGGGAATAAAAAGGGTCGGATGGATCTGTTAGGAAAAATGTATAGTCTCCACTTCTGAGAAAAGATAAATTATCTCTTGACAAAATCCCTTTAAATCCATAACTTTCTGGAAACCAAAACATTTCAGAAGTTATGAACATGATGGACCGAATCGAACATTGGGGCGATACGCATCATCCAGCCTGGCTGGATGTGGTACGTATTGGTTTGGGAGTACTCCTATTTGTAAAGGGTATCAGTTTTATCAGTGATACCACAAAGCTATCAGAGTTAGTCCGTGAACTGGATATCCAGCTGTGGACCGTTGCTGCAGTACATTACGTCGCTTTTGCTCATATTTTTGGCGGGTTTCTCATTGCACTTGGCTGCCTCACCAGAATTTCAGCAATCATGCAGATACCCATCCTGGTCATTGCCGTTTTTTTCGTCAACCTCCGGCTAGGATTTTCATACCTCAATTCCGAATTCTGGTTATCCATGATCTCGCTACTGCTTGTTGTCACTTTTGCCGTAATCGGGTCGGGAAAATTTTCAATGGACGAGTGGATGAAGAATCACGACAATTAAGCCATTTCCGGTACTGATTTATACAGATATTTTCTCTTGTATTCCAATGGTGTCATATCCGTCACTTTTTTGAAATGGCGATAAAAATTGGAAACATTATTGAACCCGCATTCAAAGCATATCACTTCGGTGGCCAGCCTGTCTTCAATTAAAAAACGGCAGGCATGGCTAATCCGGATCTCGACCAAAAAATCATTATAGGTCTTTTTCGTCATCAATTTAAAATACCGGCAGAATGACGTAATACCCAGGTTAGCTATCGCCGCCACATCCTGCAGGTTAATATCATTACGGTAATTAGCCATAGTAAACTCGTAGACCTTGTTCAATCGCAGGGTTTCGGAATCGTTGGATTTGTAAAATGCGTGTGCTGACGCAATAGTCTCTTTTTCAGGCGTTTCAGCCAATATTTTCAAAATGGAAAGCAGCGCTATCAAGCGATCCAGATTCTGAGCATTCACGGCTGAATGCATAAGCCTTATTACTTTTTCTTTTGCCTCCCCGTTGATCACCAGGCCCTTTTTTGCCCTTTCAAATAAGCGGGGAATCAGGTAGGCCTCGGGTAAATGGAGTAGATCTGTACCCAGACAAGTAGGTAAAAAGTGAATAATAATTACTTCCACGTTGGAATTGGACTCAGCCCCTTCTTCAACCCGCCATGTGTGTGGGAGATTCTCGCCTAACAAAATTAATTCTCCATCCGAAAAGTTACTGATATTATCGCCTATAAACCTAACACCCTTTCCTTTTAGAAGATAATGCAGTTCAAGCTCCGGGTGGTAATGCCATACCGTTCCAAATCCAGAATTTTTGTCGTGCCGTATACTAAACGAGGTCTGCGACTGTACCGGAACCTTGTGAAAATGGGGTTTCATATAAATGCATTTGGATGGTTGAGCTCAACCATCAATTTAACACGAATGCCACGTAAAGCGTATTTTGTCCTGGAACGATGTCCGAGTGACCGGTAATTTACCCGATATGACACTAGAAGCCAAACATGTTTTCTATCTATCTTTGTGTTAACGATTTTTAACAATTGGTGCTTATACAAACCTCGTGAAATCTCCGTATTACAGTTTGATCTTCCTAAATTGTGGAATCCGGTGAAACGTCAGGAAATTGGCATCATGGTTGTTGTGGGCTCCCCCTTGGCCGTCCTCAAAGGCGGTCCGGGACAAGAAAATGATATCTTTTCCCTCAAACACCCAGTCAACATATTGAAATCCATGGTTGATAACATCCGGATGTTGCAGCAAAACTTTTCGCAAATCCCAGGTTTTCAGATCCTTTGAGCAAAAGAGCGCCTGCGTATTCCGGATACTTGCCGGATTTTTCCCCTGCCGGACGGCCTTGATTTCGTCGGGTATGTAGTTGGTCAGGGTCCAGTATAATTTTGATTTGGGATCATAGCGAATACTGAATTTTTTGCTCCCGCCCGGAAATTTTACGAACCCGTCGGAAACGTTGAAACTTGCCGTCTTACCATCCGCACTGATTTTTACAAAGGCCGCTTTTTCCTCCAATGTACTCTTATCATCGACCCGCAAAATATCCAGAATTTGTCCCGCAGGATCTACAACGGCGTTCCCCTCAATCCAGGCACCGAAATTCCCGTTTAACATGGTTGAATCAAATCGGAGCACATTGGAGCTTGTCCAGTTGGAAGCTTTCATCAAATCCGCTTCGAGCGGTATGGACATCATGAAGGCACCGTAACGTTTGCCCCACTTTTTTACAGTACCCATCGCATCCTCCATGGCTCTCCAAAGCCGTCCGTTGTGCTCTATCAAAGGCATGGGCGCACAGTGGTATTCTCCTGCCAGTAACAACCCGTGTTCCCCGTCCGTTGGCTCGGTCCAGGTTGCACCTTTGTCGGTAGACGTACGGATAATGGTATTGCCATGATGCTTGCTCGTACCCATAAAAAACAGCTTCCCGCGGTGTACAAACAGCTTGGACCAGAATTGACCGTTAATCTCTGAAATCTGCTTCCAGGTACGGCCTTTGTCCGAAGAACTGAAAATCCGGGATACCGGGCGTTCGAATTCGTTGGATTTGGGCCCGAAAAGATCGTGGGAGGCCAGATAATCGCCGTTAGGCAAAACACACAAACTCGGCGAGCCGATATACAGACCCGATGATGCCGGGCTGTGTGTAACAATGATACCCGGAACCTGAGCCAGCGTGCCCGGAGACACTACAAAAGCCATTGAAAACATCAAGAAGGTAAGGACAATATTTTTCATAAGGTTTTTTGTGAATTGTATTTAAAAGAAACAAATCATAGCTGCTTACCCGGATACCCGAAAGCTTTATTTCAAAATGCGAACCGCTCTATTGCACCTGCCGGAGGCGTGACGAGTTAAATTGTTTTATTGCGACGTATCAATTCAACTGCGCAGCCATCATTTAACAATTTATCCATTTTTCAATAAATACTACTTCCTTTCGGTGAAGTAAAACCCCCATCCTCTTTTCAGCTGGTCCACTTTTACCAGAATAGGATTTTCTCCTTTTTTCATCGGCACCGTGATCATATCCTGATTTGGTTCTGCTTTTCTGGAAAGCTGACGGTCTAATACCAGCTTGCCATTGACCCATACCCTTACACCATCGTTACTTCCCACGCCAAACTGCATCGACCTTGCTTCCGGTAATGTGATTGTCCGGTACGCATAGGCTAGTACATTTTCATTGGGTGTAAAAATCTTGTAAAAATCCACATAGCCCGATGAAGCATCGGTTTTCTTTTGCCACTTTATTTTTGATCCACCTGTACCCGTGTACTCAATGGCCGAATCAAACCTTTTTTCAGGATCCAGCGCTTTTGCCGGTCCCTTGCCATCGACGTTGTCAAATGGGCCAAGCACCCACCAGTCTGAGTAAAACTTGTCTGCGCGCTTCACCTTTTCCATAAATTTACCCAGATTTCCGTAAGTCTCCTCCATATCACCGATCGCACTGATCCTATGCCTGTCTATAATCTTGTTGAACTGCTGAAATACTTCGGGCATTTTCTCTTCACTTAGATAGGCCGTCCCCCCTACGGAATAGAAATACAACCTGGTATACAAAACAGGCAGGTAAGCGAGCTCTACGCGTTTACTTAAAGCAGTGTCTCCTTCTGAGGCCGTTAAAGCAAGGCTAAACAGACTGTCGGCGGTTTGAATACTTTTTACACCCAAATAATTTACTTCATTGGGCTGCGACCAGATACTGAAATGGACCGAGTCGGTCTTAACCTGATCATGCATGTGTTGGATATAGCGGCTGATATACGGTGCCGCTTTACCATACACATTGGTTACAAACTCATCCACCAGCGCCTGCGGATCCTCTTGAGCATTCCATAGCAGCTGGGCAATTACCCATGCGCGGAGTTCCGAAAACTCGCCGCCGCCATCCACGGGAACGTTGTTGCCTTGAGCAAAAACACCCTCCACGCCTCGGTCGGCGTACCATTTAATGTCGTTTTTAAAACTTTCGAAATTTGGATACGGCATCAAATAATGTGCGAAGTCGGTATAATAATCCCATATCGATATCCGCTTTGCAATTTTCTTCCACGCTTCAAAACGATCTCGAAATGGTTTGTGATTCAGGCAACCGTCCATGGCATGTGCCGAGCAATAATTGTAGTGACAGAGACGAATCGTTACATTATCCGCAGGCCTGATCGTTTTGGGAGGTACCTCCGTATACGCATACGCGAAGGTCTGTATTTTAATTTCCGGGTGCACTTTGCCGACGGTGTCGGCGATCTGGTTCACAAATGTGAGCAGCGAACCCGAGGGGCTTCCTTCCCGGTCGTCTATTGCCTTACAGTGCACACATTCACAATTACCTTCCCCATCGCTCTGATCTACCGAAAAAACATTGGCCTCCGGATGTTCCTTGATCCAGTTGAAGACCTGAGTGGTGGCGATTTTAAGTACGTCTGGATTGGTAAGACAAAGCTGAATATGCTTGCCGGGCAATTGCTTGCCTTTTACTTCTGCGAAATACTCGGGGTGTGTTGCAAAATATTTCTCAGACGGCACCAGTTGCATGGCTGTGTGTGCAAATGGGTAGGTGATATAGCTTCCGCCCAAGGAGTCGGGTACTGGTTTAATGCTAGGATTGAGGCGGTTGTGCATGGCCCATCCGGGGTCGTAGGCTTCCTTGTACCAGGCTTCGCGGTAAACAAAAGTTGGTTTCTGGCGATCTTCTATTTTGGAAAGTGTAATGGTTTTCTGTACGGGTGTTTTGACGACCTCGCGTGTATACCAGCGACAATTAAGGTAATCCGACAAATAGCCGATCACGCCATACAATGTACCTCGTGCTCCCCCTCCGGCTATCAGCAATTGTTGGCCATCCGAACGGATGATGTATTCCTCATTGACAAAGTCCTCGGGTTTCAGTCCGTTAAGCAGCTTTTCAGGGGCACCTGTAAACCCAATATAGATCAATTTGGCTTCCGATCCAGCTTCATGGATGATCTCCATTTTATAGCCGCTTACTTTTTCCAGGTACTTCTGAAGCTCTGCGGCTGCAGTATGCTCCGGTTTTGAGGCGCCTTTTGAAATAAATATTTTGTAATCACTTTTATTGTCAGAGATCAGTTTGCTGCCGGATGAGCAGCCGAGCAAAAAAGCTGTTATGATGGTTAGGAACAGGTATTTCATTTTTTAAATTGTTGGATTGGAAGCCTGGGGCAGTATTGCTCAGGGGTTGTCAGGTTTAGTCAAGAATTGTCACGGGTTGTCATTTGTAGTTATGAGCGTGTCACGACCCTTGACCATTTCCTGACATTTTTCTCTCTTAAGTCATTTATTGTCAGGAACTCCCATTTGCCTTCGGGTCTTGTCACGACCCTTGACTACTTTTGACCATTTCCTGACATTTTCCCTTTTTAAGTCATCGATTCCCCACTATTGCCTTTCCGTAAAGTAAAAGCCCCACTTATTGCCAGTCTGGTCTACTTTAACCAGTATGGTATTTACACCTTTTTTCATCGGAACACTGATCTGGTCTTCATTGGGCGTGGCAGGCCGCGATACCAGGCGGTCCAGCACCATTTTGTTATTGATCCAAACCCTGACGCCATCGTTGCTTCCTACACCAAATTTTACAGTTTTCGCGTCCGGAAGGGTAATGGTACGGTATGCGTAAGAAACCACATTTTTTTTCGGGTTGAATAACCTAGCAAAATCAACGTAACCTGATTCCATGTTGCCATATTGTCTCCACTCCACCGTCCCTCCTTTTCCTGAATAGGTTGCCTTGGGGTTAAATTGCTGTTCAGGAGGATATACAGTAGAAAATCCTTTTCTATCATCATTTTCAAATGGCCCGATCACCCACCAGTTTGTGAGGTACTTATCTTTTGATTTGACCGATTTGATGAAATTATCGAGGCTGGCCGGTGGCAGTGCCACTACGCCAAGACTTGTAATGTGCTTCTTTTTAATAATCTTTTCAAACGTGGCCAAAGATGTAGGTACCTGATCGGGCCGGAGATAAGCCGACCCTCCTATGGAATAAAAGTAAAGCTGGGTGTACAACACGGGCAGGTAGGCTATTTCAACGCGATTGAAAAGAGCCGTATCGCTCCTGGCAGCGCTTTTAGCCAGAGCAAAAAGACTGTCAGCGGTGCGGATCGTTTTTGAACCCAGATAATTAACATCCTCCGGATCTTCCCAGATACTGAAGTATACACTATCCGGCTTCACCTGATCGTGTAACAGCTTGATGTACTGACTGATGTAAGGTGCCGCATGTCCAAAGACGTTGTCAACAAACTCGTCTATCAGTTTCTGTCCATCCCGTTCCGGATTCCAGAGTAGCTGAGAAAATACCCACGCCCGAAGCTCTGAAAACTCACCTCCGCCATCGTCATCCACATTATTCCCTTCGGGAAAAAGCCCGATGGCATGCCGGTCTGCATAGAATTTGGGATCATGCTTGACAGTCTCGAAATTGGGAAAAGGCAGTAAGTATCGCTCAAAATTGGTATAATAATCCCATATCGTGATCCGCTTGGCTATTTTGCTCCACTGATCAAGTCGCTCTATGTAACGTTTGTGGTCATCGCAGTCTCCCAGCTTGTGCGCTGAGCAATAATCGTAATGACACAAACGGATGGTGACATTGTCTGCTGGCTTCAAGGTTTTGGGAGGAATTTCGGTATACGCATAGGCCAGCGTCTGCAAGGTAACCTCCGGATATACCTTCGCAACCGAGTCGGCTATCTGGTTTACAAAGTGGATCAGGGTTCCTGAATGGCTTCCTTCCCGGTCATCCAGTTGTTTACAGTTTTTACAGGTACAATATCCTTCTCCGTCATTCTGGTCTACTGTGTAAACGCTGGCCTCCGGATGCGTTTTTATCCATTCAAAAACCGTTGCCGTAGCAATTTTTACTACTTCGGGGTTGGTCAGACACAGCTGTCCACCCATGTTGGTTTCTTTTATTAAACGCTTCCCGTCCACTTCGGAAAAATATTCCGGATGTGTTTTTCCATACTTTTGAGGTGATACCAAGGCGTAAAAAGTGTGCACAAAAGGATATGAGATATTGCCCGATCCCAGCGAATCGGGTATCATGTTGCTGTTAATACGATTATGTACCGACCATTCAACGTTGTAGGCTTCCCGGTAGGATATCTGCCGGGCTTCCATGACCGGCTTCTGGCGATCATCCTTTTCCGGCAAATTGATACTGCTCTGTTTTGGAATTTTGACGACTTCCCGGGTATACCACCGGCAGCCAAGGTGATCTGATAAATAACCCATCACGCCATACAGCGTTCCTCTCGTTCCTCCTCCGGCGATCAGCATATCCGTTTTGTTGGCACGGATGATGTATTCTTCCTTTCCAAACTCAGCAACATTAAGCCCTTTTAAAAGCAACTCAGGAGCACCTTTGAAACCTACATAAATCAGCTTGTCATCCGGCTTTGCCTCATGAACAATGGCAATCGAAGCACCAGTGACCTCCCGAAGGAATTTCTGTAATTCTTCCGCTGCGTACTGCTCCGGCTTCAAAGCGCTTTTTGAAATAAAGATTTTGTAGTCACTCTTACCATCGGAAACCAATTTGCTGCCGGATGAGCATCCGAGTAAAAAAGCTGTTAGGATGGTTAGGAACAGGTATTTCATTTTTTAAATTGTTGGATTGGAAGCCTGGGGCAGTATTGCTTAGGGGTTGTCAGGTTTAGTCAAGAATTGTCACAGGTTGTCATTTGTTGTTATGAGCGTGTCACGACCCTTGACTACTTTTGACCATTTCCTGACATTTTCCCTTTTCAATTCATCGATTCCCCACTATTGCCTTTCCGTGAAGTAAAAGCCCCACTTATTGCCAGTCTGGTCTACTTTAACCAGTATCGTATTTTCCCCTTTTTTCATCGGAACACTTATCTGATCATCATTGGGCAGGGCGGGACGTAAAACCATACGGTCAAGCACAAGTTTTCCGTTGACCCAAACGCGCACACCATCATTACTGCCTACACCGAATTTCATAGTTTGTGCCTCAGACACATTGATCGTTGTATAGGCATAGGAAACCACATCTTTCGCCGGTGTAAACCGTTTTGCAAAATTGACATACCCCGTTGTATGATCACTGTAAGTAGTCCATTTAACCGTCTTTCCGGCTACTCCGGAGTAGGTCTTTGTAGAATCAAAGCCTGTTTCAGGACCATACACAGCAGCAAATCCCTTTCGTTCCGTGTTGTCAAATGGCCCGATAATCCACCAGTCGTTTATGAAACGGTCGGGCGATTCCACACGCTCCAGAAATTTCGGAATGCTTCCTACTTCTGGAACCTCGGCCATGGTCGTGATTTTATTATCGGCTATGATCCGCTTGTAGTCTGCCACGACAGCGGCCAGATCTTTTGGAACATAATCGGTACCTCCAATCGAATGAAAGTATAGTTTTGTAAAAATCACGGGCAAATAGGCCCGTTCGACACGTTTAAACAATCCGGTGTCATTTTTCGCTGCTGCTTTGGCCAGATCAAACAGGCTATCGGCTTTCTGGATTGTTTTCAAATTCAGGTAACTCACATCTTCCGGCTTGGTCCAGATACTGAAATGCACGGTGTCTGACTTCACCTGGTCATGCATGAGTTGGATATATTCGGATATATACCCGGAGGCATTACCATATACGTTCGCTACATACTCGTCGATCAGTTGCTGAGCGTCCTGATTGGGGTTCCACATCAGCTGAGCGAATAACCAGGCACGTAATTCGGTAAATTCCCCGTGCCCATCAGCGGGCACATTATTTCCCTGCGCAAACAAACCGATCACGCCCCGATTAACATAGAATTTAACATCGTTCTTCACCGTTTCGAAATTGGGGTAAGGCATCAGATAGCTGGCAAACTGTGTGTAGTAATCCCAGATGGTTACCCGCTTGGCAATTTTTTTCCACTGTGCCAATCGTTCGATATACGGCTTATGGTCATCACATTTACCCAGCGGGTGAGCGGAACAGTAATCATAGTGGCAAAGACGGATGGTGACGTTATCGGCCGGACGGATGGTTCTGGGCGGAACTTCGGTGTAATCGTAGGCCAGCGTCTGAAGTTTTATTTCCGGATAAGCTTTACCTACCGTATCGGCGATCTGATTTACAAAATTCAGTAAGGAACCTGCTGGCGATCCTTCTGCATCATCTATTTTTTTGCAATTCACACAAGTACAGTTTCCGCCAAAATCATTCTGATCTACTGAAAACACATTGGCCTTGGGATATTGCCTGATCCAGTCAAAAACGGTAGCCGTAGCAATTTTGACAACCTCAGGGTTGGTCAGGCACAGCTGGGATGGGGCCCTTTTTCCTTTGACCTCGGAAAAATACTCCGGGTGTGTTTTGAAATATTTTTCGGGTGCGACCAGGGCATTGAAGGTATGAACGAACGGATAAATAACATACGCTCCGCCCAGGGAATCGGGAATACCCCGGCTGTTGGTCTTATTGTGCAAAGCCCATTCGGTATCATACGCTTCGTGGTAATAGGGCTCCCGGTATTCGAGTGCCGGTTTCTGACGATCCTCAATTTCGGCCAGTTCGATGGTGGATTGCGACGGAAGTTTGATCACTTCACGTGTGTACCAGCGACAACCGAGGTGATCAGTCAAATATGCCGATACACCGTAAACTGTTCCGCGTGAGTTTCCCCCTGCGATAAGCAGACTTTTACCATCGGATCGGATGATAAATTCTTCCTTACCAAAGCCTGCTGTATCCAGGCCCTTCAATACCGACTGCGGGACGTCCTTGAATCCAATGTAAACAAATTTCCCTTCGGGCGAAACCTCATGGGTGATGGGTAGCGTACACCCGCTTATTTTGTGCACGTACTTCTGTAATTCCAATGCAGCGCTCTTTTCGGGTATCGTGGCTGCACTGGATACGAATATCTTGTACTCACTTTTCCCATTGGAAACGAGCTCATTGCTGGTGTCACAGCTAAACAGGCAGACCGCCAACAGAAAAAGGATCGTTACCGGTAAATGCTGGAATTGGAGATTGGCTTTCATAAGGGTAGGAACTGAGTAAACGAATTGATGATTATTTATTTGACCAAATACAACTTTCCTTCACCCGGCAGGAAAGCCTGTGTGATCCGATGTTTTTTGCGGTCGAACGGGGATTTTACCGGCTTGCCCGTGGTGTTGGAAATCTCCTGCAATCCGCTCACCCGATTCTGGGCTTTGAAAGTGATTGTTCTTGATTCCCTGAATGATTTATTCACCACCATGATATATTCCCTGGAACTATGCTGATCCCTAAATAGAGTCAGTATGACCTCGGATTTCGGATCGGCCGGCAGCAGTAAGAAATCTGCCGGAGGCAATCTGGTTCCCATCCAAAGGCTGTCGCCTGAGTGATACACTTCGCTGGCATCCAGGTGAATGAGTGTTTTGCCCAGTTGTTTCATTTCTGCATTAAATGCTTTGAAGGGCTCATACAGATCGGTTTTCCGGCCCAAAGAATCAATGACCGAATTCATGAATTTCTGGTCGCCCTGCCCCGTCGGGGTAGCGTAACAAAACCAGACTGGATTTTTAATCCCATAGGCAAGATTTGAATAGACATTGAGCCTCATTTCGTCGATATTGGGTCGGCGATACATGTCGACAATGCCGAAAGACTGGAGATAACAGGATGTTTTTACACCGTATTTCAGACCAGCCCTTCGGATGATATCCATGCAGTTGTAATACGATTTTTCGAAACGGCCCTTGCGCTTGTAAGGATAAATATCAAATGACAGGTATTTCAGATTTTCTTTTCCAACGCCTTCTATCCAGCGCTCCACGTATCCCTTCTCGTAATCTTTCAAAGCAAAATCGGGAAAGAGGTTCACGTGAGGGATTTTTTCCTTGTCCAGTGCCGCAATGGTCCGGTAGGTCTTGATGGCCCAATCCAGCAAGGCACTATCCGGTTCGTCACGAATATAGTAGCCCGCGGTGGCAGGATGATTTCGGTAGGTGTCCACCATGGCTTTGATCGAGTCGTCGCTACCGTGTACACGCGGTTCCGAAATGATTACTTTCATTTTGTGTTGCTGCGCCAGTTCCAGCATCCTCAGATTCTTTTCTTGGGTATTCAAGTCGGTGCTGGAAACATTCTGAATGATATCCACACCTGTTTCGGCCAGAATTCTATACTGCTCTTCATTGGTATGCTTCCATACCGGTGGCCAAAAAATGCCGATTTTGAAAGCATCTTTCTGCGACTGCCCCTGCACGCCGGATCCGACAGAGAGAATGACAATCAAAAAACTGATCATCCGATTCATGTTACACATCTGGGTTACGCGTTTTAGATAGACAAATATTCGGGTTACTGCAATGCGTATAATTTCCCTTCGCCAGGGAGGAAACTTTCTGTGATGGTACGCGCCTTCGGGTCATAGACGGACTGCACCGCTTTTCCTGTAGTTTTGGAGATTTCTTTAACCGTCTTCACCGAGCCATGCAACTGAATGGTCAGAGGCTGCGATTTGTTAAAATCTCGGTTCACCACCATCAGGTATTGTTGCCCTGAAGCCTTATCTGTAAAACGGCTCAGGATGGTCTGGGCTTTTTTATCTGACACTTTTGCAATAAAATGATCGGGTGGCAGCCTGGTACCAAGCCAAAGACTGTCACCGGTGTGGTACACTTCCACCGCATCCAGATTGATCAGCGTTTTTCCTAACTGCTTCATTTCGGCGTTCATCTTTTGGAACGGTTCGTACATATCTGTTTTCACCCCAACGGAATCAATCACACTTTTGTACATAGCCATTACTTCCGGATTCACATTATCCTGGGTATAGTAGGTATACCAAACCGCATTTTTAACTCCATAAGCCAGGTTGGAGTACACATTCATACGGATTTCATCGGCATTGGGACGGCGAAGCTCGACGACCCCCTTGAAGCCCATTCCAAAAGACTGCAGACAGGAAGATGTTTTTACATTGTATTTTAAGCCCACCCGACGAATGATCTCCAGGTTGTTGAAATATGTTTTTTCCAGTTTTTGCTTCCGCTTGTAGGGATAATTGTCGTAAGCCAGGTAATTGAGATTTTCCTTACCCACACCATTAATATAACGGGGAAGGAAGCTGTGCTCATAGTTTTCTTTGTCGTCAATGGCCCAGTCGGGCAGGTGATTGATGTACGCATCCTTTGATGGATCCAGCGCTTTCACCTTCTTCTGAAGTTCCACAGCAGATTGAAGCCTGGCCGTGTCGGGCTCATCGGTAATGTAGTATCCCCCCAGCGCCGGATGTCCTTTAAAGTCATTGACCATTTCCTTTATTTTGGCATCACCCTGGTTGATACGTCCGTCATAGGTATACACTTTCAATCCGTGTTTTTGCGCCATGTCCAAAGTGGCCAGGTTGCCCTCCTTGTTGTGATTGACGCCTGGACCAATGTTGAAAATTATATCTACATGGGCGTCCTTGATGACTTTGTACTGTGCGTCGTTGAGCAATTTGGCCGGAGGCGGTCCATAAATGCTGATCAGGAATTGATCCTTCTTTTTTTGACAAAAACCGGCATCCGGATTTATCAACGAGAGAAAAGGAAGTAAGAAAATCACTTGAAATGATCTCATGGCAATAGACATATAGGGTAGGTTTAGGAATGCTAATCAGCCCACTGGTTAGTTGGGGTAAACGGCGCCTTTGATCTCTTTCAGCTTATCGAAATTGATTTGGGCAGGATCAAACGTAATATGTTTAATCGTCTCATGATCATAAATCTTGCCTCCAGCTGAGGAGGGGATTATGGCCCCTTGTTTACAGGAATAGGTGACGTGTACCATTCCGTCCTGCGCCTGTATTACTGCCGGATAGGAGTATTCGCCAGGCTGCGATTCGAGGATTCCAGCTGCTTTCCAGGTTATTCCGTCCTGGGATACCGCAACGGCAAGCGGAAAACGTGGGCCGCTCCATCCCCCTTTTGCCCGTTCGGAATGGTTGTACACCAACACATGCATGCCGTTTTTCAATGTCACAGCATCTGTGCCTGAGTTAGGATTGGGAATATTGGTCATTTCCAGATCCTCCCAGGTTTTGCCCTGATCATTTGACCAACCGCTCACTACTCTGTTTTCCTTACTTCTGCTGAGCGTCTGCAAACGACCATCCTTATGAACAAGAATACTGGGCTGAATGACATTAAACCGATTGACCGGCTCGGTGACCTCCCAGGTTTTGCCCAGATCGCGGGTGATTTCAAAATGAAGTCTCCAGCCATTATCTTCCGTGCTTGACCCGCAGATGAGTGTTCCATCGGCCAGTATGACCGGCTTGTTTTTTACCGGACCCAGTATATGCTCCGGAAGCCGCTGGGGTTCGAACCAGCTTTTGCCGTTGTCGAAGGATTTAGTGAGCATGCCCCACCACTCCTTTACGCCCGGTCCAACTTTATAGAAAAGTAAAAGTGGGCCTTTGGGTACCTGAAATAATACGGGGTTCCAGGTGGCATATCTTCTGTCTTTGTATTGGACGCCATTGGCAACCGAGACGGGAGCCGTCCATTTACCCGAAAGTTGTCTGCTCAGCCATATCTCCACATTTTTATTACCTTCCATCGGCCCCCCAAACCAGGCGCTTACCAGGCCTTCCGGCGTTTCGACGATGGTCGAGGCATGGCAACTTTCAAAAGGTGCTTTTTCGAAAATATTCTCCTTGCTTAGGATAAGACTATCGGCCGTCAAGTGGCTAGCCCTCGAATAGGTCGACATCAGCAGACCAATCAATAGCAGCATTATCTTTTCATTCAAAACCTGTGGCATGATGATTCTTCTGAGTTATATTAGGTTTAGGAGTGGCCCTCCATCAGGGATTGACACGGATTCGGAAAATATTTTTTGGATTGCCCTGAATGATATCCTCCTCCTTGAAATTGCAATACAAAATATCTTTGGCACCTGTACGCTCCCGATCGTACGTTACATGGATGGTGCCGTCAGGCGTCTGATCCACATCAGGATATGAAACCCAATCCCTTGCATCCAGCAGCAATTTGTGTGGCCATGATTTACCGCCATCTTTGGAAATGAAGGCCGTCATATCCAGCCGGTTACGGTTGTCATTCATAACCAAAATCAGATTGCCAGACTGCAGTCTTCCCAGGTAGAACCGGCTACTGGTTGTATTTCCTGTAAGGCGGAAAGGCTCCAGTTGCGACCAGGTAGCCCCGTAGTCCGTACTTTTACTGTGGTAAATCGTGCGTTTATTTCCTCTTACAAAACAAAGCATATCACCGCTATCCGAAGTCTGTACCACCATGTGCTCGTCGTAGGTTCTTGCACTGTCGGCCATCTTTACCGATGAATACGGATTGAGTGTGGTAAGTTCTTTTTTCTTATTTCCTTCATAATCAAAACGGTGGATGAAGGTTCCATCCGGAACATAGCCTGGTTGTTGTGGTGCATCCGGGCTCGTTTTCCAGACTGATACCGGGAAAAGAGCAAAATCTTTCTGCGGGACATAAACAGGCTTGTTCATCATGATCCCGTAGGATAATAAACGCGACTTGCCATGAACCACTTTTTTGCCATTCCAGGCTATGGGAATCGCATGGACGCCGCCCCTGAGATCCCAATACATATTATTGAGGGCAGTCGCATAAAACAACCAGGTCTGGCCGCCTTTATCTCGCCAGAGTGTGGCATCGTACACCCTGGTTGAAGGGTGTTTCGGATAAATAACCAACTGATCATTTTTCCAGCTTTTACCACCATCGTTACTTACCGCCAGCGTTGCATAGTTGCCCGGGCCCTCTTCTTTCCCCCCCGAATACCATACGACAAAAATAGTTTTCCCGTCTGCCGAAGTTACCAGAGAAGGCACCCGTTCATGCTGGCGGTTTTTGATTCGTTCATCATGGGTGGGCTGCTTCAGAATAATGGCAGCCGAGGCCCGCTGCGGATCGGTTTTGTTCAAATCCGTTTGCGCCGCCGTACGCAACCCAAGCATGAGTAGTCCAATAGTTACTATATAGTTGACACGCATCAACACTCTCCTGTGTACGCCTGATAATTTACTTAAACCCATATTTATAATACGCAATGCTTTAAGGCCCGGACTACTGGTCAATTGCTTTTCTGCATACAAAACAAACAAACGAAATCTTGCGAGCCTGCAAACCTGAATGATCCTTCAATATTTTAACCTAAACACAAAAACGGGGACCGCTTGGCTGCCCCCGTTTTTGTTTAGGCTAATATCCTGATAGCCACTGGTGTTATGTCACGTATAAATTGACCATTGTATTGCTGAGTAACAATAGCCAGTCGCAACTTACTTCAACCGTCATGTGACATGACATCAGTATGGTTTACCAGTACCTTGAATAAGCCAGATTTTAGCGTAGTGATGATCCTTGCTCTGTCCGGCCGGGATGAAATTGGTAGTACCCAGTTTGCCAACCGCAGCATTGTAATTCACGATATAACTAGGATCCAGGTTGGCTGTCGGATAGATGTAACGTAATGGCAATGCAGCACCAAACTGAGCTACCGGTCCTGTTTTGAGCGCCGGATATCCTGTACGTCTCCAGTCGAACCAGGATTGGATTCCAAACCAGCCTGATATCCACTTTTGTTCCAAAATACGCTCCTGCTTATTGGTCGCACTTGCGTAGGCTACGGATGGCTGTGCATAATAGTTATCAAAATTGAACCCTGTGGCTACCAATGCATCGGCTTTCGTCATGGATGCACGAATACCGCTTTTGTAATGTCCTTCTGCATCTGTTGCTCCAAAACCGCCCAACAATGCTGCTTCCGACATAATAAATTCGACTTCGCTGTAAGTCATCAGATCCATGGTAACCAATGGGTCAACATTCTTACGGTAGCGATCATGAATATAGGAAATATATGGATTACGCTCGTTTGGATAATTTACTGCATCATTTCCCTTGTTGTAAGTAGCAATGTCGGTGATCGACAAGCTGATCGGCAGACCTACATACAGCGAAGTATCGGCGCTGGAAGCAGCTGCAGGAACGTACACAACCGAAAAGCTCTCTCCAAACAGGTTGGTTACCGTTTTGGTAGTGACCGCCGTAACGTTTGCGTCCCATTTACGCTGTACCGGATTTACCCATCTGTGAAGTCTGGGATCCTTCAATTCGGCCAGTTTGTTCACCAAAACCTTGCTTGGCTTGAGTTTAAAGTTCGGGTTTGCCGAATTCAGAAGGCCGCCAGGAGCGGCATTTTCCTTAGTTGTACCAATGAACGCAACAGAAGCATTATCGCTGTTACTCGCAAAAGCAGCTGCACTTGCCTCTTTAAATTCAGTTTCCAGATTGACACCCAATGCAGTCATTTCGGCCCTTTTATCAGCCAGACGAAGCGCGTAGCGAAGACGTAACGAGTTTGCAAACTTTTTCCACTTGGCACCGTCCCCCTTGTACATCACATCGGCCGTGGCACTTATGGCGTCCTTTGCTTCGAGGCTACTCAAAAGCGTGTTGGCTTCTTTCAAATCTGCCAATATTCCCTTGTAGATATCCCCTTGCGAGTCATACTTTGGAAAAAACAGATCTGAATTTGCTTTTAACGCTTCTGAATAAGGAATATCACCATACAAATCCGTTGTTAGTCCAAAGAGGTAAGCACGCATCGTAAGGCCTATGGCCTGAAAAAAGCGGTTGTTGTCGCGCACCCCATTTTCATAGATCAACTGATTGTTGCGAAGGTATTCATAGTATCCACCCCAGCCCTGTTGTGTCCAGGCGTATTGGTTGATCTCCGCTGCACCTTCATTCGTTCCCGATTGCCAGTATTGCATCGCAGCACCGATCTTCGACCCGTCATTTCCCAGACTGAAAACCGTTTTCCCGGTATTGGTTAAAACATAGGTCAACAAAAAGTTGGAAGAAACTTTCTCTGGCGCATTGGGATTTTTGTTGACATCCGTCAGGTTCTCACATGAAGTCGTGAAAAGACACAACGCCGCGAAAAGTGTTATATATATTGATCTTGTGGCTCTCATCTTATCTTTCTATTTAAAAATCAACATTCAATTTAAATCCTAACGAACCCGTAATAGGTAACACATTATAGTACTCTATCCCTTGCGTCCAGTTTCCCGTAGTACCATTTTGTTCAAATGCCTTTTCAGGATCCATTCCTTTGATGCCGGCCTTTGTCCACATGTACAGGTTGTTTCCTACAATGGCAATGGATGCATTTTGTACTTTAAACCTGTTCACAAACGACTTGGGCAAATGATAAGAAACAGATACCTCGCGTAACTTTACATAAGTTGCACTGTATGTATTGCGATTGGGGAAAGGACGGGTTGAATACCGATAAGCATTAAAGGGATCTAACCACTTACTACCGGGTCCACCGAGGTTCTCGGTGTAAACCGTTTCTCCGGCTGCATTTTTGGTCGCAAAAACACCCGGGTTTAAGCTCGCATCCTGAAGTCTACCCTTACCCGTTCCTTCCGGCCAGGCAAATCCGCCGTATTCGCCATTTCTGCCACCAATCCAGTTGCCCAGATATTTGTCTGGATTTTCCTTGATCTGATCCACGATATTTCTGTTTGCATCGTAGTCAACTCCGGAAATCGATTCTTCGCGCATACCATTGTTACCAAAGAACATCATGGTGTTGGAGTAGAACGATCCGCCCTGGCGCCAGTCGATATTGGCGAACAGTGTGAAGTTTTTATAGGTTATGGTAGGCTGGAAGCCCATCAGGATATTGTGATTGAAATTTCCAATTTTTGTGATCTTGTTAATATCTGTATTGGTTTGATAAAGACCGCCTGACGTTACGATGGGATACTTGTAGTAAGGGGAATTAGCATCTTCCACAACCAGCATGGGTTGTTGATAAATATCTCCGATTTGCCCGCCCTCATAGGTACGCACCATTGCTCCACTACTTTCTCTGGTAGAAAGGAATTTGATACCATCTGCCAGCCTCCTTATGTAGGCCCTGTTACGGCTCAAGGTAATGTTCAGATCGAACGAGAAATTTTCCGTTTTGATGGGTGTGGCCTGTATGCCTAATTCAATCCCTTTACTTTCCACCAAACCTGCGTTGATCAATTTACTGGATGCTCCTGACTCTATGGGGACGCCAATTCCCAAAATCTGATTTTTGTTATTTCTCTCGTAATAAGTTGCTTCCAGTCCAATGCGGTTTTTCAGGAATTTAACATCGAAACCCACCTCGAACGAAGTCGCGATTTCAGGCTTCAAATTGGAATTCAGCAAAGTACCACCCATATACATCTGCTTGGCGGCACCCCAGTCTGGCGCCTGCGAATAAGTTTGAACAAGGTTATACGGGCTAACATCATTTCCCACTTGCGCATAGCCTGCTCTCACTTTGGCAAAACTCATCCAGGTTGGCATAGAGACCATTTCCGAAACCAGCACACTGAGCGAAGCCGAAGGATAGAAATACGAGTTATTGCCCTTTGGAAGCGTACTTGTCCAGTCGTTACGGGCAGTAAGGTCCAGGTAAACCATATCCTTAAACCCAAGTGAAGCCGACCCGTAAACGCCATAGAGCAATTTCCTTGACCACGAACTACCATAGGTAACAGTACCCGGAGCTCCATTTGCCATGGTATACAATTCGGGAATAACAAGCGAGGCAGCATTATTTGTTATCCCACGACCATACTGCTCAAGTCTGTTGGTTCCGGCCAGCGCATTCAGGCTCCAGTTGGTACCAAAGTTTTTCTTGTAAGAAAGAATCAGGTCCAGGTTAGACTCCTTTCTGTAATTATTGGTCAAGTTGTAAGCACCATTTACAAATTCGAAGTTATTGAATGCCTTTTTAGACTCAAATGCCTCACTGTAAGCGTCCCGTGAATACCGACCGCTTATCGAAAAATCACTGTTGATATCATAATCCAATTGAATCTTACTTACCGTTCTATCTCTGTCAAAACCCACAGGGTTTTCATTGACCAGGTAGAAGGGGTTGTTTTGCTTATCCTTGTATCTGCGTTGTGCAATGCCTTCCTGGCCTGGAATCCAATAATCTCTCAGGTCATTGATGTTGATCTGTGCACCGGTTTCGTAGATACTCCTAACGGGGTCGTTACGGGATGCATCAATCATCGGCCTGTTATCTGAACCTGACTCCGTGATATTCAGGTTGAATGTAGCACGTAGTTTACTGGTCAGATTGTAGGTCGTGTTGAGTGCCATAGTGAGGCGGGACAGGTCCGTGTTGGGAATCAACCCCTTATTGGTCATATTTCCAACCGACAGGCGAAAATTGCCTTTGTCATAATTTCCATTTACCGAAACGTTATTGGTATTGGTTACGCCGGTCTGATAAAAGTCTTTAAAACGATTAGGGTGTGAAACCAATGGTACTTTCTGTCCGTTGCTATTCCACTGCGCCCAAAGTTCTCCTTTATCCAGGGCCGGCCCCCAGCTTTCGTTCTCTTGTTCTTCCAATACATGCGCTCCGGTTTTCCCCGATCCGAATTTGTTTTGCACCTGAATGTACTGCAAAGGAATATCCAGCACAACAGCGGTGTTCAATGAAACGCCGATGCCTTTTTTGCCACCTGCACCAGATTTGGTAGTAATCAAAACAACCCCGTTGCCTGCTCTTGAACCATAAAGGGCTGCTGCACTTGCTCCTTTCAGAACCGACACATTGGCAATGTCATTGGGATTAATGTCCGAAATTGGATTACCCATATCGGCTCCGCTGTACCCGTTGTTCATCTTGTTCGCAACAGGCACACCATCAATCACAAAAAGAGGCTGGTTATCACCGTTAAGTGAAGAAGCGCCCCGAATAATCATACTTACAGAGGACCCTACGCCACCACCCATTTGTGAGATCTGCACACCTGCTACTTTACCTGAAAGTGCATTCAACACGTTGTTTTGGGGTGTTTGTGTCAAAGCTGCTGCTTCCACAGTGCCAACGGAATAGCCCAGGGACCTTTTTTCTCTTTTCATCCCAAGGGCCGTTACAACCGCTTCCTTCAAAGTTTCTACACTTTCAACCAGGTTTACATCAATGACGTTCTGCTTTCCAACAGTAACCTCCTGGCTGATAAAACCAATATATGAAAAAATCAGCACCTGGCTCTCGCCTGATACCTCGATGGAGTAGTTTCCCGATACATCAGTCGTGGTACCGCTCTGTGCGCCTTTAACCAGGACATTTACGCCTGGCAGCGCCGACCCGTCCTTCGAGGAAGTAACCCTTCCCCTTACGACCTGTGCGGACTGAACCTCCGATGTAATGGAGGGTTCAACTTCGATTACACTGGCCGAAACGTTCATGGGTGATAACACCACTTGTTTACCAATGATCCGATATTTGATTTTCAATGGACTCAACAACCCATCCAGCACATTGGAAAGCTTTTCCGAAGACACATCCAGGGAGTGTTTTTTCGTATCAGGAATAAGCTTAGACCGATAAGTAAATTTCACATCAGCCTGTTTTTCGATACCAGACAGGATAGCCTGAACGCTCTGATTCTGAACTTTGAGGCTAATTTTTCGATTCAAAAGATCTTGTGCGTCCGCAACGTGGGCAAACGAGGCCGTTGCACAAATCACCGCTATACATACCTGAAGAATGGATATTCTCATAAGGCGATACAGGATTTCCTGGGTCAGTAATTCTTTTTTCATTAGTTTTGATCTGTTCTTGTTTTGAGAAAGCAATAACATTCCTTCATCCGCTGAACTCGGACTTCGTAGGTCGTAAAACGGTGAGGAAATTTTTTGGAAAGCCGGTAGCGCCGGAATCGCTATCGGCTTTGCTTTTGTAAAAAATTATTTATTCATAGTATTTATAGAAAAGGGTTTAGGTTTAGGAAAATCAATTACATCTCTTACCTGATACAATTACCTGATCATCAACCACCTTGTAGCTTGCATCAATCGCTTCGCATATTACATCCAGGCGTTCATACAAGGTTTCGTTGGTTAATGAGGTAGTCAGCCGGCATCCCGACAATAGCTCTTCATCATATTTGATTTCCACCCCGTAGGCCTTTTTGAGCGCCTCAAAAATGGATGCTACCTGCACATTTGCGAATGTAAAGTGCATCAGCTCCTCGGGGCTTATTACGATCTGGGGTTTGTCCACCAGCGAACGGCTGATCGTCTCTTTTTGTCTCAAAAATATCGCCTGCTGATTAGGAGCAAGTGTTACGCTTCGAATCCTGGATTTTTCCGTAATCTTATTTTTATTGGCAAATACTGCTACTTTTCCACTTTTCACGGATACAACAACCCGTTGATCCTGATCAAAAGCTTTTATCGTAAAGCTTGTACCCAAAACCTTCGTGACCAACTCATTGGCGTAAACAACAAAAGGCCTTTCAGCGTTTTTCGTCACATCAAAGAAAGCCCCTCCGGAAAGAAACACTTCCCGCTCCCTACCTGTAAAGTCTTTGTTGAAACTTAACCGGCTGTTTTCATCGAGGGTAACCCTGCTGCCATCTGCAAGCTTTACGAGTAAGGGTTTATTTGAAGTATTCACAATTTCCTCCAAAGGAACATCTGCTTCACGAATAAGGCTGGTGTAGGTACTTACATTGGCTGTTTTTACCAACCCCACCTGCCACCATACCAGGCCTGCCAAAAATAGAATGGAGGCTGCTGCCAGATAATGAATTCGACCCAACATGTGCCTGACCCTTACTTTTTCCGAAGAAATAGCGTCATCGATCCTCTCCCATATCTCCTGCACTTCGAATGTGTCCACATCGGCCTTTAAGGCTTCGTCCAGGTGTAATACAATTTGTCTCGCCTGCGCAATGGTTTCCGCCTGATAAGGATATTCTTTCACCAGATCGTGAAATACAGAGGCATCCTCGGGATGACATAACTTTACCCAGTCGATGAATACTTCATCCTGAACAAAATCCTCTACGGTGTAGCTGGCGTATTTTTTTAACATATGATGACCTGTCTGACCTATAAATCGGGAAGATTATAGGTTGTACCCATTTTTTTCAAAAAATATTTTAATTTTTTATGCGAGACCAAGCACAACCAGAAAAATCCAGCCGGCAACCTCGAAGGTCCCGCGCAACTGGCTGATGGCACGATGAAGAAGATTACGTACCGACTGATTATTGAGGTGCATAAGCTGAGCAATCTGCTCTAAGCTGAAGTCGTGATGATAACGGAACAGAATGACTTCCTGCTGACGTTTTGAAAGCTTTTCAATAGCATGCTTTAGTCGCAGGATTTGGGCGTCGTCCGTTTCGCGCTGCATCAGATCATGTTCGAATGGCAAATCGCCCACGACATTTTCGAGGCGATCCGGGTAACTGTTATCCGACGAAACGGGTCCCTTTTCCATGTTTCGGATAATTCTGTTACGCAGGGAGCGGAACAAATAAAACTTTACAGAATCGGTCTCGGATAGGTTTTCCCGGTGAAGCCAAAGATGCAGAAAAAGGTCTTGAATACTATCCTTGATGAGCTGCCGGTTCGACGTTACCCTGTATCCATAACTGAGTAAATCCTCAACATACAGATTGTAAATTCGGGCAAAGGCTTCTTTGTCACCTTTCTGGAAGGTGTTCCATAAAAGCATATCCGAATTTAATGTCTTCAATTGCTACTGGTTAGTGACCGATTGACTTCCAAATAATACAGTGATGTTCGATTTAAATTTTTTCTAATAATCACAACATTTTGATAAAGATATAATGAAACAAGCCATTGTATCAAACATATGGCCAATTTAACAATTATTTAATCAATCGTGACCATATAAAAAAATCGATCGGTACACCCTTTCTCTCCACGTGACCATCTGCAAGTGTGGGTTATAGCCTGTTCATGATAATGATGATCAGGCGTTGGCCAAAACAACCTTTTGTCTCAAAATTTGTTTCGCTTTGATCAACTGGTTTTTTACGGTATTTGTAGAAATACTCAAAAAGCTGGCAATCTCCTTATACGACTTTCCTTCCTCCACATTCAGTTTAAAAATCTGCTTTCTCTTTTCCGAAAGGGCGTTCACTGCATTTTGTATGGAAATGATATGGGCTTCCTTTTCGTCTACCTCATCGTCCGACCAGGATTTCATGCTGTCCAGATATTGTTGTCTGGAGATATTGTCCTTCTCCAGTTTTTTAAATTGATCGAATACCTGATTTCTGAGGCTCACAAACAGATAAGCCTGAAAGCTGTGATCAGGTTTTATCTGCATACGGCGTGCCCATATTTTGGCAAATACGTCCTGAGTAACATTTTCGGCCTCCTCCTCATCTTTAAGCAAGGTGGTGCAAAATTTCACTGCCGGTGAGCGGAAATGTGTATAAAGCTGTGAAAAAGCGGCCTCATCACCCTGTGTCACACGGTAAAGGATCTGTTCATTTGGGAAATTCATAGGTTCAGGAATAAAAGTTAAAAAACAAAATGCCGGAATTATTCAGTTGTTAACCAATTCAGTTTAGGGTGACAGCCGAATTTGTGCTGCCTTTGATATTTTGAAACCTCGTATTTGGAAACCTTTCGGTCTGCTCTTTGTGTATATCGGATTATTTGTAAAATTGTAATTCGCCTCAACCTGGTAAACCTTTTCTGGGAAAAAGTTTACTTGACCATATATTTCTTAAAAATGCTGTTGATTCCCAGTTCGTCCTGCAGTTTATCGATCTGAACCAACAAATTATCCATGCCCTCTTTCAACGCATCGGTAAGCTCGCCCACGTCTCTCCTTGTGTAGGTGAGAATCGGAAATCCACGCTTTTCAAGACTGTATTTGGCAATGGTAGGATAGGCTGCATGAACGATATCCATACAATCCACAAAAAACTGCTGCACCCGATTTACGTCATCCTGACGATCCGTGTCGTTGTAATGTTTACAGATCCACACCACCAGTTCAGGATAGATATTACCCTGGATACATGACAGTCCGGCGGCTCCTGCCTGCAGGGAGGCCACGGCATTTACCATGTAAGCGTCATACAATCCAAACTTATACCCCTCGCCCACCTGAATGCGCCTCTTCACTTCTTCAATATCCAGGCAGGTATCCTTGTGATAAACCACCCGTCCCGTTTTTACCAATTCACCTAGCACGTCACTGTTGATCAAACGCTTGTAAGGTACCGGACATTCATAAAAACCCAGCGGAATATTGTCGGTAAGCGCTATCAGCTCTTTGGCATTTTTTAGAAATACTTCGTCCGACTCTTCTTCACCGGCTATAAGACCTGATATCGCAATCACAGCCTGCACGCCGGTACTATATATACGTTTTACGAATACTGCCTGTTCCGCAATCGGCCCACCGAAAGTTCCCGTAGCAACGACCGGTATACGCCCTGCCGCCTGCTCCACCACAGTACGTGTGACGTCCAACCTTTCCTGCTCGCTAAGCTCATACATTTCACTTGACAAACAATTGGCGAACAGCCCAGCCGAGCCCACTTCGATATAAAATTCTGTCAGTTCCCTAAGGCCCTCATAGTCAACCTCTCCTGTTTCCAGAAATGGAGTTAACATTACAGGTATAAATCCCTGTGGTAAAGACTCACTTGTGTTGTTCAAAGCCGCGCTCATTTATCGTTGTCAGGTTTTGTGAATGGTTTTCTTCCTATATTAATATCCTGCGCCAAAGATCAGAGCAACTGATCCTGACCCGGATCTATTTCCTTTCATACATCCAGAATCAATGGCTGTCCAGCACCGCTTCCCGCTCAGGCTTCACTTTTCCTTTCAGTCTCGTAAGCAGTAAACCAATGAGGAAAATGGTGAGTGTACCTACGACCATGATCATATTTTGATGAAGAGGGTTACGTAAGTAGTCGTAATTATCAGGTAGTTGCGATGAGAATGTCATCCAGATGATGACTGCGATACCAATAAGCGTCGCAGTGAGCGCCTCCGTATTTTTTGTATTTCTGGAAATAATCCCCAGCAGAAACAAGCCAAGCATCCCGCCTGCAAATATTCCCGACAACATCCACCATATATCCAGTACACTTTTGACCCCGATCATCGCTATCCCCGTAACCATACCCGCCAGCCCGAAGCCAGTAGTGGCGATATAAAGTATACGCATGGATTGCTTGGGTGTGAGGTCACTTTTGATGTAGCGCTGGTAAATATCCACCGAAAATACGGTCGCCGAGGCATTCATTCCGGAGCTGATGGTGCTCATAGCCGCCGACATGATGGCTGCAACGATAAGTCCCAATAGTCCGACCGGCACTTTATTAACCATAAAGTGTGGCATCACCTTATCTCCGTAATCCGCAGGGGTGAGGGTTGCAGCAAGCTGGCTGATTGCCTCAGCGGTGCCATTGGGCAAGCGTTCCGTGGCGGCCTGCATTTGTACAATATGCAACAACTCCGGATTGCTTTGGTAATAAGCATACAAGCAAGAGCCCAGAACGAAAAACATTAGCGAGACCGGCAAATAGAGATAAACGCAAAGCCAGATGGAACTGGAAGCTTCTTTAATAGAGGAGGTTGTATGATATCTTTGCACGTAATTCTGGTCCATCCCAAAGTTGTTCAGGTTCATGAAAAAGCCGTAAAGCAGAACCACCCAGAAGGAGGAAACGGTAAAATCGGGAGCATAGCTGCCCAAGCTGAATTTATTATCTACTTTACCGATATCAATGATGCGGGAAATTCCACCATCCATACCTGATATAACCAGATAAAGAATAACCAGCGCTCCCACCGTCTTGATGACTCCCTGAACCACTTCTGTCCAGATCA
The DNA here is from genome assembly GCF_902506755.1 of Dyadobacter sp. 32. Lineage (GTDB taxonomy): Bacteria > Bacteroidota > Bacteroidia > Cytophagales > Spirosomataceae > Dyadobacter. The sequence goes on from NZ_LR735258.1 coordinate 4,465,521, forward strand.
CTGCTTCCATTCCCCCCATTACCGTATATATTACGATACATATTCCCACAACAATCATAATCGTAGCCATAGGGTATCCCGTCAAGGCCTGTAAGCTCAGTGCGATACCAAAGAAAATAGAGCCCATCCTGGCCAGCTGTGTCAGCAAAAAGCAGGCAACGGCGTAAGTACGCGCCCAGGGCCCGAACCGGTGCTCCAGGTGGGTGTAGGCGGAAACCTCTCCGGTATTGCGATAAAAGGGGATAAAAAACTTTGTAGCTACCCAGGCCGCAAACGGCATAGCCAGACTAAATACAAATGAATTCCAGTTACTGCCAAAGGCTTTACCCGGAACACCGAGGAAAGTATTACTGCTGAGAAAAGTGGCATAAATAGAAATACCAATCGCCCATCCCGGAATCTTACCGGAAGCCGTAGTAAACTGATCGGAGGTTGTATTCTTCCTGGAAAAATAAACGCCTACACCCACCATCGCTGCCAGATAAGCTAAAACAATAGACAGGTCGATAATAGGCAAGGATTTCATTCTCTTTTTTCGGTAAGTATAACTTTATGACAAAGAAACAGGATTAAGTACATGATTTTGTATTGTTTTATGCCTATTTATTGTACGATCTTACCAAAGAGATTTTATCAGTATAATTTGGCGCTCTACTCCTCAATCATAGATTTGTCTCTGAAAAAATAGCCCATTCCTACCGTAGAGGCCACGATAAGTACGATAAGTACAATTTTACTGAATAATCCTTCGCTTGGATGCTCTAATAAATAGCCAATATTCTGTGCCTCCTTTCCTGCCCAAACAGCTAATATCGTACGAGGAATCATTCCTAAAGTACCACCCAGAACCACCTGCCGCAACCGCGCTCCGGCCATTGCGAAAAACAAATTGGTAACGGCAAATGGTAAAACGGGCGAGAGTTTTGCAAAAAAAATCAACTTGATTTCATTATCCTGAAACCGAGTCAGCATTTTGCGTACAGCCGGGTATAGCTCAACCAGGTATAAACGCACTTTGTCCGCATTAAAAAATTGAGAAAGCCCATAAATCAACGCAATTGCCCCCACATTTAACCCTACCAATAAAGGAAGCGCGATCCAACCAAGAAAGTATCCAAACACCAAAGCAATAAAAGTGGGTGGGCTAAGTGCTACAGAAGACGATACCGTGAGCGCAACAGTGACCAGGATCCAGATATAAATAGGCCAGGAACGTAAAGCGGCCTCATTGTCCACAGCCCATGCGGTGAGTGCGGATGAAGTTAAGAGGGGTAAAATGGTCAGCAATCCGCTGATGAAAACAGGAAAGGACAGCTTAGACTTAGTTAAATTTTTCAACAACGTCCATGTTATATGATACATTACGTTAGAATGAACCAATGTATAGCTCAAAAGGTTTGTACAACCTTATCTTTGCGACCTCATATATTCGGATTAGTCTCCGGGAAATGGTTAACGTGAACCATTTCTCAGAACGAATGCCTCTGATTACAGCATCTTAAAGTCGGAACCCATGAAATTTGCAACCAAAGCCATACATGCCGGTATTGAACCAGACCCCTCTACCGGCGCGATCATGACACCCATTTACCAAACCTCCACCTTTGTACAGGAAAGCCCGGGTAAACATAAAGGTTATGAATATGCGCGGACACACAATCCCACCCGGACGGCCCTTCAGAATGCGCTGGCAGCTTTGGAAAATGGCGCCTACGGCCTATGCTATGCCTCAGGACTTGCAGCTACCGATGCCGTGCTGAAGCTATTCCGTCCAGGTGACGAAATCATTGCTACCAGTGACCTTTATGGAGGCACCTATCGGATCATGAAACGCATTTACGAGGCCTATGGGCTTATTTTCCATTTTGTGGATATGAGCCACATGGATAATATAGCAGGAATGGTTACGGATAAAACCAAATTAGTATGGATAGAAACGCCGACCAATCCGTTGCTGCGCATCATCGACATCGAGGCGGTAACAAATTTATGTAAGCAAAAAGGAATTTATTGCGCCGTGGACAACACTTTTGCTTCCCCCTACCTGCAGAACCCGCTGGACTCCGGAGCGGATATTGTGATGCATTCGGTTACCAAATACCTGGGAGGGCATTCTGATTCGGTTATGGGGGCGCTGATCACCAACAATGAGGAGCTGGCAAAGCAATTGCAATTTATTCAGAATGCGACAGGTGCTGTACCGGGCCCGCAGGACTGCTTTCTGGTATTACGGGGAATCAAAACCCTGCACGTCCGTATGCAGCGGCATTGCGAAAATGCCTTGAAAATAGCACAGTGGCTGGAAGCACATCCAAAAGTTTCCAAAGTCCATTACCCAGGACTTCCATCGCATACCGGGCACGCCCTGGCTTCGCGGCAAATGAAGGATTTTGGAGGTATGCTATCATTCGAACTAAGGGGGGATAGCTATGAAGAGGCAATGCATGTAATGGAAAACCTCCATCTGTTTTCACTCGCCGAATCGCTTGGCGGTGTGGAATCGCTTTGCAGCCACCCGGCCAGTATGACACACGCAAGCATCCCGAAAGAGGAGAGAATGAAGGTAGGACTAAAAGACACCCTGATCCGGTTAAGCGTGGGTATAGAAGATGTGGATGATTTGATCGCGGATCTGGAACAGGCAATAGGATAAGCAGCTTGCTCTTTTTTGCAATGCTGTTCAAAAACTTTACTTTTGACCCTGCATTTTTTAGATACCAAAAATTAATAGAGATAATGGAATTAACCGGAACAGTTATCGCCTTACTCCCGGAAGTAACCGGACAGGGCAAAAATGGCATGTGGCGTAAGCAGGAATTTATCCTTGAAATACCATCTCAATATCCAAAAAAGGTTTGTATTTCATTGTGGGGAGACAAGATCGACCAGGCTGGACTACAGGTAAACGATTCGGTAACTGCATCTATTGATGTAGAAAGCCGCGAATACAATTCACGCTGGTATACGGAAGTGAAAGCATGGAAGGTAGACAAAGCAGGTAGCGCCGGCGGATCATCAGCCGCAAGTCAGGGTGGAAGCGCATTGCCTCCGGTAACTACTTTCAGTGAAGAATCGGACGATCTGCCGTTTTAGGTAATTGAACTGTTGGGCTGCCCGTTTAACAAGGCCTACTTAAAAAATCATCAGCATCATCAGGTTTACCTGTGTTGATGATTTTTTAATTCGATCCCTTCTTTAGTTAATGATTTCCGACAAATTACGGAAACAAAGGAAATGGTGTCTTCCTACTTGAACCGCCCTAAAAAGCTGATGGCGCCTGGTAATCATAATGAAAATTATTAGTAACCAGGAAAACTATGTCCCTCGCCAACTTCGAATCGTATCTCCGAAAAAACGCATTGCTTCTTACATTTCATAAGCTCAACAGAAAATTTCCTTCAACACGGTATATCTTCAAATGGCTCCTGATCAGCACTTTGCTTGGCATCTGCGTGGGTTCAGTATCCGCTTTTTTTTTAGTATCTCTCGAATGGGCCACACAGCTTCGTGAGGCAAACAACTGGATTATCGCCTTTCTTCCTGTTGCAGGTCTGCTGATAGGGTTACTCTATTATTACCTGGGCAAGGAGGTGGAAGGTGGCAATAATTTGTTGATTGATACCATTCATGCCCCTCAGCAATACATTCCGTTCCGCATGGCCCCGTTTGTCTTAACTGGCACCATTGTCACGCATATTTTTGGCGGTTCTGCCGGACGTGAGGGTACAGCATTGCAAATGGCAGGTGCCATTGGAGATCAGTTCAGCAGAATATTCAGGCTATCCGCTTCTGATCGCAGAATTCTGTTGATTTCGGCCATAAGTGCCGGTTTCGGCTCTGTATTCGGAACCCCGCTGGCAGGTGCCATTTTTGGACTGGAAGTTTTTCTGATCGGACGTCTTAAATACGACGCCATTTTCCCTGCGTTTTGCTCGGCAATTATCGCAAGTTTAGTGACGGATTCCTGGCAGGTAGGGCATACACACTACCATATTCCAGTAGTGCCCGAGGTCTCTGCTTTCACTATACTTTATTGTGTACTGGCCGGTGCTGCCTTTGGTATTGTGGCAGCTTCCTTTAGTAAAACGATTCACCTGTGCTCAAAAATTTTTAAAGCCATCATCCCCTATCCTCCGTTGCGACCTGTTGCTGGAGGAATTATTGTGGTCATTGGGGTCTGGTTTATAGGTACCAGATACATTGGACTAGGGATCCCTGTAATTGTCAGCTCCTTTAACGAAAGCCTTCCTCCTTATGATTTTGCCTTAAAAATGATTTTTACCATCATTACGTTAAGTGCAGGCTTCAAAGGGGGCGAAGTCACTCCGCTGTTTTTCATTGGCGCTACACTTGGCAATGCCTTATCTTACTTTATTCCGCTGCCCACAGGTCTTCTGGCAGGAATGGGCTTCGTTGCCGTGTTTGCGGGAGCTACAAATACTCCATTATCCTGCATTGTCATGGCCATGGAACTTTTCGGAAGCGAATGTGGAATTTTTGTTGCAATAGCATGCGTCGTTTCATACCTTTTTTCCGGACACACAGGCATTTACAATTCTCAAATCATTGGTGAACCCAAAAATCCACATTTTGTGCAAAGTGCCGGAAAAACCATCAATGAAAAACCTAGCTCGATTGATAAGCCATTGACATCGTAAACTTATCGATCATTTCGTGCGGATGCACTTCAAGTATCCGCGCCAGCACCATCACCACCAGCGTGTTAGAAGCAATTTTTCGGGGAATACCCGCAAATGCCGCAAACAGATCCACTGTTACCGATTCTTTTTCACCCAGGAGCTTCATTAATTTCTCCTCCTTTTCTCCATACTGGAACCGCACATCACGTTCTCCGCGGCCACGGCGCATGATTTCTTTCATTTCGCGACTTGCCTGAATGGATTTATCTTCAACCCGGATATACGCCTGCCTGTTTCCGGTACCATCCACCACATAGTGTGGCTTGTCCACACTACGCAAAATGGTCATCACCAGCACATCCCGGTCGGGGGTGATTGGGATTCTTTCAGTTTTGTAGTTGATTTTTGGGAAAATGTATTTGTCGATGGCTTTGGTGAGCGTGTATTCATCCTCTTCAGCATCTTTGAGCCCTTTGATCGTTTTGTCGTCGCCGACTCCTACAAACAGCTTACCTCCGCCTGTATTGGCAAAAGCGACCACCTCACGGACAATTTTTTCAGGATGATTGGATTTCAGCTTGAATTCCACGTGCTCACCCTCACCTCTTTTAACCAGCTCTTTCAGCAATCGAAGTTCCATCATGTTGAATGGATAGATACCTGAATTATTTAATCTTCCGGACTGCTTTCTGACGTCCTGACAGTTAACGCTAACAATTTACATTCCTTTCACCGTATTGCAAAAATTATCAGGCACTCGTTTATAAAATCATCCGGCAAATCAAAAAAAAACGGCACTGATCAGCGCCGTCTCTCTTTTAGTATTCGTCTTCGTTAAAAAAGAAGTCATCTTTTGTCGGATAATCCGGCCAGATCTCCTCAATGCTTTCATACGGCTGGCCATCATCTTCAAGTTCCTGTAAGTTTTCAACAACTTCCAGGGGAGCACCCGTCCTGATTGCAAAGTCAATTAGCTCATCTTTGGTAGCCGGCCATGGAGCATCTTCCAGATATGACGCGAGTTCGAGAGTCCAGTACATAGTATTTTCGCCTGTTAAATAGTTACTAACAATTTTTGCAAAAGTAAAAAATTCTGCATCTTTTAATAGCTTTAAGCGAAAAAAAAGAAAAATAATTGTTTTTTGAAAAAATATATTTTTAAAACTATTATATATTATTGATTATCAATACATTAATTAGATAAGTTAGCCGAGAATGTTTCCGCTGACATCCCCATCCTACATGGATCTTAAGGATCATTTCAGGCATAAGAGGACGTTTCCGATTCCATAACTGCGACAATACCCTTTCTGCGCAGTTAGTGACTTCAGTTCCAATTTTAGTCCAGCATGATCATCGTGTTAAACAAATTTAGATTTCAGATATTTTTGATATCCTGAACACAATTGTATGCTTTATGAGCACTTGCCATCTAAGATACACTCTTCGCTGGTTTTATCAACGGGTAAAATTCTAATCCAACAACTACCCTGATTGGATTTCCATTCCCGTTTCGTAATTTTCACAATCATTTAGTGTATAAATATATGACCATTGAAGTTTGTGCCTATTCACTCGAGTCCTGCATTAACGCGCAGGCAGGTGGAGCAGGAAGAATCGAATTATGCGGCGGATTGGGTGAGGGCGGAACCACTCCAAGTGCCGGGTTGATTGAAGTTGTTCGTCAGCACGTTGACATTGATTTATATGTCATGATTCGCCCGCGGGGGGGAGATTTTGTCTATGATATTTTCGAAGAAGAGATCATGAGAAAAGATATTGATCTTGCAAAAAAACTGGGTGCCAATGGTGTTGTTTTGGGCGTTTTGCAGGCCGATGGCCAAGTGGACGTGGCACGAACCAAAGCGTTGGTGGATCATGCCTATCCCATGAAAGTCACCTTTCACCGGGCCTTCGACCTTACACCAGATCCTATAAAGGCTTTAAAGGCGGTTATTGAAACGGGTGCTATGCGAATATTGACATCGGGCCAAAAACCTTCCGCGCCGGAGGGCATTATACTGTTGGAGAAACTGGCAGAAATCGCTGGTGATTCCATCGAAATCATGGCTGGTGGCGGCGTGAATCACACCAATGCCCGACAATTATCGCAAGCCGGGGTGCAATCGCTGCATTTAACAGCAAAAGCTTTCCGGCCCGGACGGCAAAAATATTTCCCATCGGATATTTCCATGGCAGGAGCGGTTCCGGATGAGCGTTCGGTTATGTACAGTGATCTCAGTCTGATCGAAGCCATGGTACAAGCGGTTGCTATTTGACCTTACTACATATGCCCTGTCGTCTCAAACACCTCTCATCATGAAATTTATCAAAGCAATCATTTCCCTGTCTATCGTTATTGGGCTTGTTTATGCGCTCGACCGCTCCTGGGGTCCGGTGCCCGCCTTAGGTAGTTTTTTGAGCCCCTTTACCGGATTCTGGCAAAACGGAGAAAAGCAAACGATTGCTAAGTCGGAAAAAGTGTTACGGCTGGATAGCTTAAGAGAAGAGGTTATTATCCGTTACGATGACGTGGGTGTCCCGCATATATTTGCCAAAAATGACTATGACCTGTCTTTTGCGCAAGGTTATGTAACGGCACAGGACCGTCTGTGGCAAATGGATCTTCAGATACGCGCAGCATCCGGCCGGCTATCTGAGGTGCTTGGACCAGCCACGCTTGAACTGGACAAGAGCAGTCGCCGACTCGGCATGGGCTACGGCGCAGAAGCCAATCTGAAGGTGGCCATGAGCGATGCACATACCAGAGACGCTTTTCTGGGTTACACAGCCGGAATAAATGCATACATAAGAAGCCTGTCGCCCAAAGACTATCCGGTAGAATACAAATTGCTGGGTTATAGACCAGAGCCCTGGAAGCCAATCAACATCATGTATATGATGGAGCAGATGACCCTGAACCTCGCTGGAAGGTCCAACGACCTTACCATGTCTGCCATTTTGAAAAATTACGGCAAGGAGGTGACGGATCAGCTATTTCCGGACTATCCGATGTTTCAGGAAAGCCCCATTATTCCGGTTGGTACCAAATGGGATTTCAAAAAGGTGCCCATTCCATTGGAGACACCACACATGGACACGATTACAAAGTCTGCGAAACTACCGAAGGGTTTCCGGGAAAATGAACCCAAAGTAGAAGGGTTAGGCAGCAACAACTGGGCCGTCGGTGCTGAAAAATCGATTACCGGATATCCGATATTAGCCAATGACCCTCATCTTGAACTGACACTGCCGTCGATCTGGTATCAGATACAGCTAAATGCTCCGGGCATAAATGTATACGGAGTTTCTCTTCCGGGCATACCCTTCGTCATCATTGGTTTCAATCAGAATATTGCCTGGGGTGTAACAAACGTGGACGCCGATGTTTATGACTTGTATAAAATCAAATTTAAAGACGCATCACAATCACATTACTGGCATGATGACCAATGGAAAGCTACCCGGCAACGCCAAGAGCTCATCTATGTCAAAGGCCAGCGCGACCCCATCCGGGAAGTTATTACCTACACACATCATGGGCCCGTGACCGAGCATAGCGGCGATGCGGATAGCACATCGGACGTTGCCGTAAAGTGGATAGGCCATGAGGCGGGTAACGGCTTTATTACCTTTTATGAACTGAATAAGGCAAAAAATTATGATGACTACCGCAAAGCGTTGTCACATTATGTTGCCCCGGCTCAAAATTTTGTATTTGCAGACAATGGCAAAAACATTGCCATCACGGTCAATGGAAAGCTTCCTCTGAAATACCGGAATCAGGGAAAATACCTGCTGGATGGATCTAAAACATCTGATGACTGGAAAGGATGGATCCCGGCAGAACAAAATCCTTTTGTGAAGAACCCGCCACGCGGTTTTGTAAGCTCTGCCAACCAATCGTCCACCGACCCCACCTATCCTTATTATATCAACTGGATCTTTGCTCCGACTGAAAGGGGTATCCGAATCAACGAGCGTCTTACTGCCATGTCCAAAGCCAATGCGGACAGCCTGCGAATGCTTCAAAATGATAATTTCAGTGTAATGGGCCGGACGATCCTTCCAAAGTTATTGTCCATACTTGAAGCCAATCCACTGAGCCCGGCTCAGAAAGCAGCCCAGACCACCCTAGCCGGCTGGAATTATCAGAATACACCAGAATCAATTCCAGCTTCCATTTTTGAAACGTGGCTGCCCATATTGCATAACGAGATATGGAAAGATGATTTTGATGAAAAAATTGGCCCCGCCAATTACCCGACAAGGGATCGTACAGAATATCTGATCCTGAATCAGCCGAACGAACGTTGGTTCGATAACATAAAAACGCCTGAAAAGGAAACATTACCCGACCTGGTGCTCAGCAGCTTCAGGACAGCCCTGGATACCCTGAATGCCCGGCATGGCGCTATGGGCCCGGCATGGCAATGGTCGGAGGTAAAGCAATCCGAAATTCGTCATCTGAGCAGGCTGATAAAACCTTTTAATGCACCCAAACTGGTAACGGGAGGTGGTGGAAGTATTGTCAATGCTATCACCAAACGTCACGGTCCGTCATGGAGAATGATCGTGGAACTAGGCCCGTCTCCTAAGGCGTACGGGATCTTTCCTGGCGGGCAATCGGGAAATCCGGGCAGTCCGTATTATTTGAATATGCTTGACAAATGGCAGAAAGGTGAACTCAATGAGCTTGTTTACCTGACCTCGCCGGACGAGAAAAATCCGCGGTTAACTTCAAGTATTAAACTTCAAAAAAATTAATAATCTGATTATGAACTTCATTATTATTTTTATTCTGACGGCTATTTTTCAGGTCTTTGCACCCTGGTGGGTCATCGCTCTGATACCGTTTCTCGTTAGCAGCTGGCGGCCGTCCGACGCACGGACGGCTTTCCTTACAGGCTTTGCAGCAATAGGAGTCCTCTGGTTTAGCTACGGCCTGTATCTTCACGTAAACTCAGAAGGATCTATGTCTAACCGTATCGCGGAAATATTCTCACTACCCGGTGGCATGGTGCTCCTGGCTGTTACGACGCTGGTGGGCGGGCTCGTGGGAGGGATGGCTGGCCTATCCGGCTATTTTGTACGCCAATTGGTCGAAATAAAGCCCGAGACCATTTCGGCACGCCGATAGAGGTCCACTTTTATCAGGTTGTTTATAGTAACCTTTCAATAGTACATGGTACTTAAACACAAATCATTATCTTTGCGGCTCTTTCTAAAAAACAATAAAACTTTAAAAACGTGAATAACAATACTTCGTTGATTTGGAACATCGTACTTACCCTTGCTGTGGCGGTGTTATTCTTTTTACATTTTTCGGGCAAGTCCGAAACAGGTGCAGCCGTGGCAGATGGCGGAGTAGTTCCCGGACGTCGTACCGTTTACGTGCAGGTCGATTCGCTTTTGAAAAACTATGATTTCTTCAAGGAAACCAAAAAAGAACTTGAAAATAAGAACTTTCAGCTTGAAAATGAGTTGAATACAAAAGGCAGATCATTGCAGAATGAAGTGGCTTTCTTCCAACAAAAGGCACAGACTATGACCCCAGAGCAAGCACGTTCAACAGAGGCGCAGCTGATGAAAAAACAACAGGATCTGGTTGCTTACCGGGATCAGGCCGCTCAGGGGTTACAAATGGAGGAAGGCAGAAAGAATGAGCAATTGTATAAAAATATCCGTGCGTATATCGAAAAATATAACAAAGAAAACGGTTACGAATATGTCCTGGGCTACTCACTGGGTGGCGGGATTTTGTTTGCAAATCCTTCCCTGGATGTAACCCAAAAGATCATCGACGGACTAAACAAAGAACATGCCGCTTCTGGCACAGCCAAAGCAGATACTACTGCTAAAAAGTAGGTTTCTGGTATTTCACGAAGATTTAATTAAAAACGAGGTGCCGCAAGGTTGCCTCGTTTTTTTTGCCAGGATCCCTCCCGAACAGACCTCATGATCGCATTTATTCTATATAGTTTTGGCTAGATATCAATTCAGAAGTATTAATCTAAAGCACAAAAAGAGGTGCCGAATCAACAGCACCCCTTAATAAAACCTCAATCTATAATTGCTGTTAAACAGCCGATGAAGACAGCTTGGCTCCTATATACTCCCTGTTCATGCGTGCAATGTTTTCAAGACTTATCTCTTTCGGACATTCTGCCGAACAGGCTCCTGTATTGGTACAGGCACCAAATCCCTCCGCATCCATCTGCGCAACCATTTTCTCTGCACGAATACTTCTCTCGGCTTGCCCTTGTGGTAACAAGGCCAGCTGAGATATTTTAGCAGATACAAATAGCATGGCAGAAGCATTTTTACAAGCAGCTACACAAGCACCGCATCCAATACACGCCGCCGCCGAAAATGCATCATCTGCTGCTTCTTTTGGTACTGGCAGGCTATTGGCATCTTGTGCATTACCTGTATTTACGGATACAAACCCGCCGGCAGCTATTACCCTGTCAAACGCATCACGGTTTACAACCAGATCTTTGATGACTGGGAATGCCTCCGCTCTCCATGGTTCTACAACGATGGTGTCGCCATCACTGAACGAACGCATGTGTAGCTGACAGGTAGTTACTCCCCTCAACGGACCATGCGGACGCCCGTTAATATACATAGAGCACGCGCCACAAATTCCTTCGCGGCAGTCGTGGTCAAATGCAACCGGCTCCGTCCCTGCTTCAATAAGTTGCTCATTAAGGACATCGAACATTTCCAGAAACGACATGTCCGGTGAGACGCCTTCCAGGCTGTAATTTTCAAAACCACCTTGTGTATTACTATTGCTTTGTCTCCAGACTTTAAGCTTAATATGCATGTTACCTGCACTCATTGTTGTAATAGTTAACGGTTATCAATTAACCTATATAATATTGGTACAAGCTGATGGCTAACTTCAAACAGCCGATAGCTGAGTGCCGACAGCCGACGGCCATTATTTATAACTTCTTTGCGCAATCTTGATATTGTCGTAAATCAATTCTTCCTTATGAAGTTCCCACTCTTCTACACCTTTGTGTTCCCAGGCAGAAACAAACATAAAGTTTTCGTCATCACGCAAAGCCTCACCTTCCTCCGTCTGATGCTCTTCCCGGAAGTGTCCTCCACAGGATTCTTCACGAGCCAGCGCGTCAATACACATCAATTCTCCTAGCTCGATAAAATCGGCAACACGCCCGGCTTTGTCTAACTCAGGATTGAACTCCGTGATATTACCCATTACTTTGACATCGCTCCAGAACTCATTACGAAGTGCCCGTATTTCAACAATGGCTTCCTTGAGCCCCTCGGCATTACGAGCCATCCCGCACTTATCCCACATAATTTTGCCTAGCCGGCGGTGGAATAGCTCCGGTGACGTTTTCCCCTTTATTTTGATCAGCGTATCAATCCGGTCGGTTACCTCTTTCTCAACCCTAATAAATTCGGGATGGTCGGTAGGAATTTTTCCAGTTCCGATTTCTTTCGCCAGATAAGCACCGATGGTGTAGGGTATAACAAAATATCCATCCGCAAGCCCCTGCATCAACGCCGAAGCACCCAAACGGTTTGCTCCATGATCTGAGAAATTGGCTTCTCCAAGTGAATACAAACCCGGAACGGTTGTCATCAAATTGTAATCAACCCAAAGACCACCCATGGTGTAGTGAACGGCGGGATAAATCCGCATGGGCACTTCATACGGATCTTCACCGGTGATCTGCTTATACATGTCGAAAAGGTTACCATACTTTTCCTTTACAACAGCCTTTCCCCAAGTAGTGATATCCTCCTTGGATGGATTGGCAATATTATTTTTGTTCGCTTCTCCTTTGCCATACCGCTCAAATGCCGCTGCAAAGTCAAGAAAAACGGCTAGTTTGGAACTTCCTACACCGTAACCTGCATCACATCTTTCTTTGGCAGCTCGCGAAGCAATATCACGGGGAACCAGGTTACCAAACGCAGGGTAACGACGTTCCAGATAATAATCTCTTTCATCTTCCGGAATTGCATTTCCCGGACGGGTATCATTTTTCGCTTTTGGCACCCAAATCCGACCGTCATTCCGCAACGACTCGGACATCAGCGTCAGCTTGGATTGGTGCTCACCGGATACGGGGATACACGTAGGGTGAATTTGTGTAAAACAGGGGTTTCCAAAAAATGCCCCGCGTTTATGTGCCTTCCAGGCAGCAGTAACGTTACTACCCATGGCATTTGTAGACAGGTAAAATACGTTTCCATAGCCCCCTGTACAAAGTAGCACTGCATGCCCACCGTGCCTTTCAATTTCTCCCGTGATCAGGTTACGCGCAATAATACCGCGGCATTTACCATCGATATTAACAACGTCAAGCATCTCATGGCGGTTGTACATTTTCACCGTACCCATACCTACCTGACGCTGCAAACCGGAATAAGCTCCAAGCAGTAATTGCTGGCCTGTTTGCCCGGCTGCGTAGAATGTACGCTGAACCTGGGTTCCACCGAAAGATCTGTTGGAAAGCAAGCCACCATATTCACGGGCAAAAGGCACACCGGCTGCTACGCATTGGTCAATAATATTTCCGGAGACTTCCGCAAGACGGTGAACATTCCCCTCTCTTGCTCGGTAATCGCCCCCTTTAATGGTGTCGTAAAAAAGACGGTAAACAGAGTCTCCATCGTTTTGGTAATTTTTTGCCGCATTGATACCTCCCTGTGCGGCAATGGAGTGCGCACGACGTGGGGAATCCTGAAAACAAAACGCTTTTACTTTATAACCCAATTCGGCCAGCGTTGCAGCAGCAGACGCTCCCGCAAGGCCGGTTCCCACTACGATAATTTCCAGGTTACGCTTATTAGCAGGATTTACAAGCGGAACGGAAGACTTGTATTTACTCCATTTGGTTTCAATTGGTCCTACTGGTATTTTGGCATCCAGACGAGATGAAGTTGCCATATATATATTTTAATTTTTAAATAGTCGAAAAATTAAATTCACAACATGTTAGCCAACAGCCATCGGTCTGTAGCTCTTATTGTTTTAATAAACCCATCCCAAATAAATGGAAATAGGCATGAGCGCAAAAAGCGTGGGAATCACAATCGAAAATGCTGTTCCCAGGAAAGAAATGACACCGTTGTATTTGATGTGATTAAGCCCCAGAGACTGAAATGCGCTTTTAAAACCATGTAATAAATGCCAGAACAGCGAAACACAGCCCAGAACATAGATCAGCACGATGACAGGATTCTGGAAAATATCCAGCATCATTTTATACAAATTCAACTCTTCACCGGTTGCAAACTGATTGGCACGATTGGGGATCCAGAAGTGCGCAGTGTGGATGACCAGGAAAATCAATAACAAAGTACCCAGTAAACCCATACTTCTCGAATACCAAGTACTGTTGGCAGAAGGATTGTTTACTGCATACTTTACGGGACGAGCGGCCGAATTGGATCTCCAGAGTATCAAACCGTCCACGATGTGAATTAAAAATCCTGCAACCAGACCAATCTCAAGAGTCCGGATAATGGGATTAGTACCCATAAAATGGCCCCAGTGAGTGAAAGTTTCGCCGCCATCGTTGTAAAAAATCATCGCATTGATGGTGGCATGAATAACCAGAAAGCTTATTAGAAAAAGTCCGGTAAGAGCCATCAGGAGTTTTTTACCAATGGAACTCGTTAACGTTTGTGTAAACCACGACATAGGAAACACGAATGGATTTAGTACAAAAAAATAGGTACAACTAGAACCTTTCAAAGGTAGAGTACAAACGTATGCGACACAATAAAAGAGCGCCATTTTTGCAAACCCCATTATTATTTATAATCATTATTAAGAATTCGTGACGAGGCGGCGTAAATCGCCGTGTTAGACGGGCTTTTAATAAAAATACATATCTTTCACTTTATTGAATCGGAATCCAGCCGGGCATACACATTTTTATCCCTGTTTTTCGTTGAAAATACGGCGGCTAAATCTGCCTGCCATTTTTAACATGAAAAGACTTTCCTATTCCGTATTTTTGAACCAGTATTTTACCGCTTTAGCAACATCAGGGCTTAGTAAATAGTATTTATTACCATGCGAAATCTTCTATCTTTCCCTCTCTTCTGTCTTTTGGCCCTGCTTATGATTATAGCCGGTGAATCCAAAGCCACCCACTTTCGTGCTGGTGAGATTACAGCCAAACGTATCTCAGCGACATCGCTAACTTATGAAGTTAAGCTCACCGCCTACTTTGACATAGAAAAAGGAAAGCCTGCTGCAGATGCCGCCGTAAATGTTGATTTTTATTTTGGAACGGATGGCCCAAAGCGGGTGGACAGGGTTCCGGGATCTGTCCGAAACATTGGCAATGGTACCACGGTGAATGAATATGTAACCAATTACACATTCCCATCTACTGGGGCTTATAACATTTCGGTGACAATGGATAACCGGAATGCCAATACATTAAACCTGAATAATGGGTTGGGTACAGACCAGCTGAATTTTTATGTTCACTCCATTCTGGAAATTAACGCCAGTTTTGGATTGAATCAAACGCCGGTTTTACTGAATCCCCCGATTGATCTGGCGGCTGTGGGACAGCGGTATATCCACAACCCAAACGCTTTTGATGCCGATGGCGATAGCCTCTCTTATAAAATGTTCGTTCCGCAGGAATCCATTGGAAACGGAAAAGGTCGGAACATTCTATACAAGCATCCTAACTTAGTGGAGATTCCAGGCGTTCCTAGTAGGACCGAAGGCGGAGCAACTCCTGCTACTTTTAGTATTAACCCGGTCACAGGCGATCTGATCTGGGACGCCCCTATGGTTAAAGGTCAGTACAATGTTGCATTTATCGTCGAAGAATGGCGTGATGGTGTGTTGATTGGCCAGATAATCAGAGATATGCAGATCCTGGTCGAAGACGCCCGCAACGACAGGCCCTTACTAGCCCCCATCCCCGATATTTGTATTGAAGCAGGAACGACCGTCAACCAGGTCATCAGGGCCACAGACAAAAACGGCGACAGGCTCAACCTGACCACCACCGGTGGCGTATACCTGGGATCACTCGTTTCGCCAGCGCTCGCGACTTTCAACGTTGCCCAGCAGGGGTCCGTTGGGGCAGTTACAGGCCAGTTTATCTGGCAGACCAGCTGTGCACACATACGCCAGGAGCCGTATGATGTCCTCTTTAAAGTAGAAGATGCCCCAGCAACAGGAAACCCGCCTGCATTCCGCAAACTCGTCGATATGACCACGCTCAATATCAAAGTCTACGGGCCCGCACCTGTCAATCTCCAGGCAGTTCCTGTCACCAATCCAGCAGGAAACGCATACAGCCTTACCTGGGACGCCTATAAATGTCAGATCCCCGGTGCCAAAATATTCATTTACCGAAAAGAAGGTTGTTTCGATGTACCCGTAGATGTGTGCGTAACAGGCGTGCCGGCGGAATGGGGATATACCGAGGTTGCCAGTGTACCCGTGGGAGATGTGGCTTACATCGACAATAACAAAGGAGCGGGGCTTAAATCCGGGGTCTCGTACAGCTACCGCATTGCCGTCAAATTCCCTAGGCCAGGTGCAGCGCCTACTGAGCCAGGGGCACTGATCGGTGGCGGCGAAAGCCTTTCTTCCGCAGAATCATGCCTGAGCCTGCCTCAAATATTGCCATTGCTCACCAATGTAACCGTGGATTCAACCAGTACCACAAAAGGTGTGATCACTGTAAAATGGATCAAACCCGCCGTTGTACAGGGAGGACCCGCCCAATACCGCCTCCTGAGAGCAACAGGACTCAACGGAACCACTTTCACAGAGGTTGCCAGAATTGATGTAGGCCAAAACCCCGACGACACCTTTGTCGACAGGAACCTGAACACAGTCGCAAACGCTTACAACTACCAGCTTGAATACTGGCACACCGAAAACAATACGCTCGTAAAGCTTGGGGTGACCGAACCCGCAAGCAGTGTCAGGCTAGAACAGGGGGCTGCGGATCCTTCACTGATCAGGCTCAACTGGACTGCCATTGTACCATGGACAAATACAGGACAGACCCACCGAATTTACCGAGAAGACAAGGCTAATCCAGGAACTTTCAACAGGATCGCCGAAGTGCGCGTACAGGGAACCGAAACTTTCACATACTCCGACGATGGTAGCGATAAATATGCCGCGGACGGCGTCGTAAATGAAACCATATCCGTAGGCCCCACCTACTGCTATAAGGTTGAAACAGTAGGATCTTACAACAATAGCAGAATTACGCCTTCCGTACTCTACAATTTCTCACAGATCATATGCGTATCCACAACCGATACAACAAAGCCATGCCCGCCGGTGCTGGTCATTGATCAGCTGGATTGCGCTACCATCAAACCCGAAGAATTTTGCGACAATGTCTCTTTCACCAACAACCTTTCATGGACTTACCCCGAAAGCGTTGCAGGCAAGCCATGTGATCCCAATGTAACCTCCTACAAAGTGTATTACGCAAGGTACGAAGGAGATACACCAGCCCTGATCAGAGAAATTAAAACACCCCCATTGCCGCTGGCCACTTCGTTTGCGCATGAAGGTCTCACTTCATTTGCAGGATGTTACTATGTCACGGCTGTAAACAGATTTGGAAGAGAGAGCCCACCTAGCAACACCGTTTGCAAGGACAACTGTCCTATGTATGTGTTGCCAAACGTATTCACACCAAATGGTGACGGGAAAAACGATATTTTCCAGCCTTACGATTGCCCTAGTTTTGTTCAGTCGGTGCAGTTTAAGGTGTTCAACAGATGGGGTGCCAAAGTCTTTGAAACAAAAGATGTCAAAATCAACTGGAACGGTAAAAACAGCTCTGGTACCGATCTCTCAGCAGGGCAGTATTATTATGAAGCAGTGGTCCTGTTTGAATCCATCCAGAAAAACCCAAAACCTACACAGATCAAAGGTTGGGTACAGATTCTCAGGTAAGATTTAAAAACAGTCCCATTTTTTTCTTTTAAGTCTATACACCTAAGATTTGATGTAAACATCAAATCTTAGGTGTATTAATTCCAAGAACATACCCGTTTTAATACAAGCTGGTTCTATGGAGTGCTGAATTGTATTGTCAATTTAGTTTACATCATACTCCAAACACATATCACGGGTGTGTTATCAATACCTCTATCCAATAAATCACGGATCAATATGCGCTCTATATTACAGTTTAAGCTATTATTTTTAATTCTGCTGATACTCCATACAGGCTATCGGGCGAGCGCAACACATATTCGTGCAGGTGAGATCACAGCAAAAAGAATTTCTGCAACCTCATTGACTTATGAGATCAAACTAACCGCATATTTCGACATTGTAAACGGAAGAGATGCAGCCGCGAGCCAGAATTTCGTAAATTTTGTGATAGGAGCGGCAGATGTTAATCCAAGAGATCCGAATTACCAGCCGGATTTCAGGACCGCTCCACGAAGTATCCCTTTTCCGAGCATTGGTAATAATACCACCCAGAATACATACATTATAAATTATACCTTCCCTTCTGCAGGCAAATTCCGTATCTCTTTTGAAGAAGATAACAGGAACAACAATATCCTGAATATTGGCCCACCACCAACCCAGGATCTGAATTTTTATGTTCACTCCATTCTGGAAATTAACGCCAGTTTTGGATTGAATCAAACGCCGGTTTTACTGAATCCACCGATTGATCTGGCGGCTGTGGGGCAACGGTATATCCACAACCCAAACGCTTTTGATGCCGATGGCGATAGCCTCTCTTACCGTTTATTTGTCCCGCAACAAGGTGGTGTGAAAGGTTCCGGTCAAAACCTTCAGTATAAAGACCCTAACCTGGTAACTCCTCCGGGTGCTACGGAAACAGGAGCCAGTCCCGCCACTTTTAGTATTAACCCGATTACAGGCGATCTTATCTGGGATGCCCCGGCTACCAAAGGCTACTACAATGTTGCCTTTATCGTCGAAGAATGGCGTGACGGTGTATTGATTGGCCAGATTATTCGGGATATGCAGATCATTGTCGAAGACGCCCGCAACGACAGGCCCTTACTGGCCCCCATCCCCGATATTTGTATTGAAGCAGGAACGACCGTCAATCAGGTCATCAGGGCCACAGATAAAAACGGCGACAGGCTCAACCTGACCACCACCGGTGGCGTATACCTGGGATCACTCGTTTCGCCAGCACTCGCGACTTTCAACGTCGCCCAGCAGGGGTCCGTTGGGGCAGTTACAGGCCAGTTTATCTGGCAGACCAGCTGTGCACACATACGCCAGGAGCCGTATGATGTCCTTTTTAAAGTAGAAGACGCGCCAGCAACAGGAAACCCGCCTGCATTCCGCAAACTCGTCGATATGACCACGCTCAATATCAAAGTCTACGGGCCCGCACCTGTCAATCTCCAGGCAGTTCCTGTCACCAATCCAGCAGGAAACGCATACAGCCTTACCTGGGATGCCTATAAATGTCAGATCCCGGGCGCCAAAATATTCATTTACCGAAAAGAAGGTTGTTTCGATGTGCCCGTAGATGTGTGCGTAACAGGCGTACCGGCCGAATGGGGATATACCGAGGTTGCCAGTGTACCCGTGGGAGATGTGGCTTACATCGACAATAACAAAGGAGCGGGGCTTAAATCCGGGGTCTCGTACAGCTACCGAATTGCCGTCAAATTCCCGAGGCCGGGTGCAGCGCCTACTGAGCCAGGGGCACTGATCGGTGGCGGCGAAAGCCTTTCTTCCGCAGAATCATGCCTGAGCCTGCCTCAAATATTACCATTGCTCACCAATGTAACCGTGGATTCAACCAGTACCACAAAAGGTGTGATCACTGTAAAATGGATCAAACCCGCCGTTGTACAGGGAGGACCCGCCCAATACCGCCTCCTGAGAGCAACAGGACTCAACGGAACCACTTTCACAGAGGTTGCCAGAATTGATGTAGGCCAAAACCCCGACGACACCTTTGTCGACAGGAACCTGAACACAGTCGCAAACGCTTACAACTACCAGCTTGAATACTGGCACACCGAAAACAATACGCTCGTAAAGCTCGGGGTGACCGAACCCGCAAGCAGTGTCAGGCTAGAACAAGGGGCTGCGGATCCTTCACTGATCAGGCTCAACTGGACTGCCATTGTACCCTGGACCAATACAGGACAAACCCACCGCATTTACCGAGAAGACAAGGCTAATCCAGGAACTTTCAACAGGATCGCAGAAGTGCGCGTACAGGGAACCGAAACCTTCACATACTCCGACGATGGTAGCGATAAATATGCCGCGGACGGCGTCGTAAATGAAACCATATCCGTAGGCCCAACCTACTGCTATAAGGTTGAAACGGTAGGATCTTACAACAATAGCAGAATTACGCCTTCCGTACTCTACAATTTCTCACAGATCATATGCGTATCCACAACCGATACAACAAAGCCATGCCCGCCGGTGCTGGTCATTGATCAGCTGGATTGCGCTACCATCAAACCCGAAGAATTTTGTGACAATGTCTCTTTCACCAACAACCTTTCATGGACCTACCCCGAAAGCGTTGCAGGCAAGCCATGTGATCCCAATGTAACCTCCTACAAAGTGTATTATGCAAGGTACGAAGGAGATACACCGGCACTGATCAAAGAAATTAAAACACCCCCGCTACCCCTGGCCACTTCGTTTGCGCATGAAGGTCTCACTTCATTTGCAGGCTGTTACTATGTCACGGCAGTAAACCGTTTTGGAAGGGAGAGCCCCCCTAGCAACACCGTTTGCAAAGACAACTGTCCAATGTATGTGTTGCCAAACGTATTCACACCAAATGGTGACGGGAAAAACGATATTTTCCAGCCTTACGATTGCCCTAGTTTTGTTCAGTCGGTGCAGTTTAAGGTGTTCAACAGATGGGGTGCCAAAGTCTTTGAAACAAAAGACGTCAAAATCAACTGGAACGGTAAAAACAGCTCTGGTACCGATCTCTCCGCAGGGCAGTATTATTATGAAGCGGTGGTCCTGTTTGAATCCATCCAGAAAAATCCAAAACCTACACAGATCAAAGGTTGGGTACAGATTCTCAGGTAAGATTTAAAAACAGCACCATTTTTTTCTTTTAAGTCCAAATAACTTTATTTGCAGCCCGGCCGACAGCCGGGCTTTTTTAATTCCACTATGAACATCTTAATAACTTATTGATTATGAAGAAGGCATATATTTTCCCAGGACAAGGCTCTCAGTTTAAAGGGATGGGTTTAGAACTATACCAGACATCCGATTCGGCAAAAGCTTTATTTGACCAGGCCAATGAGATATTGGGGTTCGATATTACCAAAATCATGTTCGAGGGGACAGATGACGAGCTGAAGCAGACCAATGTAACACAGCCGGCAATCTTCTTGCACTCCGTAATTTTGGCAAAAACGAGCAGTAACTTTTCGCCTGATATGGTTGCGGGTCATTCACTTGGAGAGTTTTCCGCCTTGGTATCTGCCGGAGCACTTTCCTTTGAAGATGGGCTGAAACTGGTCGCCAAACGGGCCGATGCCATGCAGAAAGCATGCGAAATAAGACCTTCTACCATGGCAGCAATACTTGGGCTTGACGATGCCACCATTGAGCATATTTGTTCCGGGATCACGGACGAGATTGTGGTGCCTGCTAACTATAACTGTCCCGGACAGGTAGTAATTTCGGGAAGCATTGAAGGTGTGGAAAAAGCATGCGAACTGTTGAAATCTGCGGGAGCCAAACGCGCGTTGCTATTACAGGTAGGCGGAGCCTTTCATTCTCCATTGATGGAACCTGCACGGGAGGAACTTGCCGAAGCCATTCATGCTTCCCGGTTTCAATCGCCCCTGTGCCCGGTTTATCAAAATGTAAATGCCCTACCGGCAACCGACGTTTCGGTTATCCGTGAAAACCTGATCGCACAACTTACCGCTCCCGTTCGTTGGACACAATCCGTTGAAAAAATGACCGCTGACGGCGCTACTACTTTTGTTGAGTGTGGGCCGGGAAAAGTACTGCAGGGCCTGGTCAAAAAGATCACAAGTGGTGCAGAATTAAGCAGTATTTAAATTTTTTATCCAAAACGCTTGACAAGCTCGATTACACACTTTACTTTTGCACCACTATTTACGGTTTTGGCCGATGGTGTAATGGTAACACAGGACATTTTGGTTGTCTTATTCAGGGTTCGAGTCCTTGTCGGCCAACAGTAAAATTTAAAGAGCTCAATAAAATGAGCTCTTTTTTTATGCCCCATCATCAGCATCCACTCCCGAGCCGGAGTTCCCGGCATCTCAAACTATTTTCTTAGGTACCGATTTCCTTAAAAAGGTTACAAATAGGCATGCATATATAGACTATTTTGATATGAAATGTTACATTTACTTTGTTTAACCTAAAGGCACCTTAATAATGAAAATCGAACCAAGAATTAAAAAAAGAGACAAGGAAAGGACAAAAAGTAAAATCCTTAAAGCTGTTGGAGAAGTAATAGAACAGCACGGGACAGAAAAAGTGGGGGTGAATCTCATTGCACGAACGGCAGGAGTAAATAAAGTACTCATTTACCGTTATTTCAACAGTGTAGATGGGCTGATGGAACAGTACGTAACATCGGGCGAGTACACTTCTACGACGGGCGAAGAATACCTTGAAAATATTGGCGTTGTAGCCTCAGAAGATCGCGCAAAAACGATGACTTCCATGGTGTTGACCTTCTTATCGGACCTGCGCGAGCGGAAAGCGACCCGTGACCTTCTCAGATGGGAGATTGGCACAGGTAAATCAATGCTCTCGGATGCACGCAATGAGGTCGCCCTGCGACTGTTGAATAGAATAGGCGATCTACCCAACTGCCCCGATACCGGAGCATTGATGACATTCATCACCGCCGGAATTTACTACCTGACCATTTCGAAAGATTACCGCGAAAAAATGATAACGGTCGACCTTCAATCCGACGAAGGATGGCACAAGATTGAGAAAGTCATCGAGGATATAATAACCAATGCCTCAAAATAATTGCCTGTCATAGCATGCAGCCAATAGCCCCGGGTCAGTAATGCCTGGGGCTAGTTTTTTTATTGAGCAGACCGAATTATCCATTCCCAAACTATCTTTGTCTTCGTAATGTCACTTCTTTACACCGGGATATAAACCAATCGAACCAACCTGGGGAAATCGTACCTATGAGCGTATTAAAAAAACTAGCAAGCGAGACTGCGATATATGGTATAAGTACCATGCTAGGTCGGTTTTTGAACTATTTGCTGGTTCCCCTTCACACCAAACTATTTGAACCCCAACAGCTTGTTGCTCAAGGCCAGCTTTATACCTACGCCGGGCTTGCACTTGTATTGTATACCTTTGGTATGGAAACGGCATTCTTTAGGTTTGCAAGAAAGGAAAGCGATCGTACCCAATACTTTAATCTGATCCTGAGCGCCGTATTGATTACCAGTACGTTTTTCTCGGGATTACTCTTCATATTCGCTGCTCCGGCTGCTGACTTTATCACCTATCCCGAAAGCACAAACCTGGTAAGAACCTTCGCGATCATCATGGCCATAGACGCCATCGTTGCTATACCCTTCGCAAGGCTTAGGCTGGAAGGAAATGGCAAAAAATTCGTGACCATCAAGGTGGCAAACATACTGATAAACATCCTTCTGAATGTTTTCTTTCTGATCATCTGCCGCGATATTTATGAAGGAGATTACCTGCGCTCACTTAAGCCCGTCATAGACCTCTTTTACAACCCTGTCAATGCGCCCAGCTATATTGTTCTGGCGAACCTTATCGCTAATATTTTGTATTTCTGGATGCTAAGAAAGGAGCTTGCGGATTTCAGATTTGTGTTCAGCGCAGCATTGTTCAAACCCGTTTGGGTGTACGCTTTCCCCATTCTGATCATGAATGCCGGTGCTGTACTTAACACTTTGTTTGACCGGGCATTTATCCAATATCTTTTACCCCCTGACTTTTATCCCGGCCGCACCAACCGGGCCGCAATTGGAATATACATCCAGTGTTACAAGCTTTCCATTTTTATGAACCTTGCCATACAGGCCTTCAAATATGCTGCGGAGCCCTTCTTCTTTTCAAAAGGAGAAGATAAAAATGCCCCCGACGTCTTTGCCAAGGTTACCAAGTGGTTTGTAATAATCTGTGTATTGATGTGGGTGGGAATAAGCCTGAACGTAGACCTTTTGGCAGAGTTATTTTTGAAAAAGAAAATTTACCACGAAGGTATTGCCGTAGTTCCTTGGTTATTGGCCGGCTTTTTGTTTCTAGGAATTTACTATAACCTCGCAACCTGGTTCAAGCTTACCGATAAAACACAGTATGGTACATTCCTTACACTCACAGGTGCATTGACAGTGGCCATTCTGAACATTGTTCTTGTTCCCCGGGTAGGCTATCTTGGATGTGCTATTGCTTTTGCCTGCTCAGGATTTACAATGATGGCCCTGTGTTATTACTATGGGCAAAAATACTATCCTGTTCCGTACCAGGTGAGGTCGGCCCTGAGTTATATCTTTGCAGCGGGCCTGCTGATATATGCCTCAACATTTATCAAGATCCCAAATCTGCTTGTGGCAGTACCCATACACATGACGATGTTTATCGTTTTTAGTATGGTGGTTTTTTGGATCGAAAAAGATTCCTTGCCCTTTATGACAAGGAAGAAAATCGTACGGTAAGTAGGCAATCCCCCGCTACCTTTCCATTTCCCGAAGAAGCTTATTGGAGAACAAAAACTCTTTTAGCTCCGGTACGTCTGTTCTCACAATATCCGAATTCAAGCCTTCCCAAAGCTTAGCTCCCTCATACAAGAATATTATATTCTGCCCGATCTCCAGAACAGAATTCATATCATGGGTGATGATGATGGTTGTGATCTGATACTCATCCGTTATCTCCTTGATCAGCTCATCAATTTTTACAGAGGTTAGCGGATCCAGACCCGAGTTAGGCTCATCGCAAAACAGGTATTTTGGGTTCATCACAATGGCTCTTGCAATACCCACACGTTTTTTCATGCCACCGCTTATTTCCGAGGGCATACGCTTGGCGGCAGCCTCCAGCCCTACCCGCTGCAGGCAGAAGGTGATCCTGTCCTGCTTCTCAGCCGGCGACTGATTGGTCAGCATGTCGAGCGGAAACCGCACGTTTTCCTCAACGGTTTTTGAATCAAAAAGAGCGCCTCCCTGGAATAAAACCCCCATTTCGCGCCGGATGGACTGCTGGGTTTCTTTATCGCTGTTGTAAAAATCACGGCCATTGTAAAGCACAATTCCCGAGTCGGGTTTCACCAAGCCTATCATGGCTTTGAGCAAAACGCTTTTACCCGTGCCGCTTCCTCCGATTATCAGATTGGTCTCTCCCTGTTTGAACGTAGAAGTGATTCCTTTTAGAACTTCCTTTCCGTTGAAAGCCTTTCTTATATCATTAATTTCAATCATTTTTCCGGTGTTGAATCAGGTTATTTTTCAAATTCCGTCTTCAATAAAATTTACAGTAAAAGTTGCGCCAGCAAGTAATCGGCGATCAGTACCGCGATACAGCTGTTGGTAACTGCCTGGGTACTGGATCTGCCGACCTCCAGAGCACCTCCTACGGTGAAGAATCCCTGGAAGGACGAAATGGTGGCGATCAAAAACCCGAAAACAAAGGGTTTAATACACATAAAAAATAAATTATAAGGGACGAAGGAATCGCGGATTCCATACAAATAATCTCTTTCCGTAATTACACCGGTGAGCGTTCCTGCCAGATAGCCTCCAAAAATCCCAAGAAACGCGGCAAAAATAACCAGCATGGGAAATGTAAACATGGCCGCCAGCACCTTAGGTAATACGAGGTAGGAAGAAGAGTTTATTCCCATAACTTCTAGCGCATCGATTTGCTCTGTAATGCGCATGGTACCCAGCTCACTTGCGATGTTGGAACCCACTTTCCCCGCCAACACGATACACGTAATGGTGGGAGCGAGTTCCAGCAATTGCATGTCTCTTACAATTAAAGCAACCGTAGAAACGGGGATAATCGGGCTCACCAGATTATAGGCCGTTTGGATACACGAAACCGCACCAATAAAAGTGGAAACGATGGCAACAATAAATATGGAGCTTACCCCAATGCCCACACATTCTTCCATAAACCGACGCCAGTAAACGCCTATTTTCTCGCCTTTACCAAAAAGCGTCCCCAAAAAAATAAAGTATTTTCCTATAACAGACATATAATCCAGATTGTATTCGATATTTTCGCGAAAATTAGGCAAAAAAAGAGCCAAAGTAATCTTATAGTAATAACTTCGACGTTTCGGGAGGCTTTTTAGATTTAATATGCCGCCGATTCCACCCGTATTTGCTCAATAGAACATAATAAATACTAACGGCCAGGCTGATTTCAGCCTCCGTTAAAAAACCAAATATCAAGAAATAAATGAATCCTCTGGCAATCATATCGGGTGGAACTAAGGGCATTGGAAGGGCTTGTATCCAACGATTCATGGAGGCCGGATTCGACGTGGTTACCTGTGCCAGAAACGAAAGTGATCTTTTGGAATTACAGGAAGAAACGCGTCTTGCCTTTCCAAAAACGATCCTCTTTTGTCATAAAGCGGATCTTTCAGTTCGTTCCGAGCTCAATTCATTTATTGACCACATCATTTCCCTGAATCGGTCAATCGACGTTTTGATCAACAATACCGGCATTTTTATTCCCGGACAGGTTCATAACGAAGAGGAAGGTGTACTTGAGAAAACAATTGAGACAAATCTTTACAGTGCCTATCATCTCACCCGTGGCCTGATCAATGAGATGATAAGCCGAAGGAAGGGGCATATCTTCACATTGTGTTCGACTGCCAGCATAGTCGCTTACCCCAACGGGGGATCCTATTGCATATCCAAATTTGCATTATATGGAATGACCAAAGTACTGCGGGAAGAAATGAAGCCTTTTAATGTAAAAGTTACTGCGGTACTACCCGGAGCTACCTTTACGGATAGCTGGAAAGGTACAGAATTGCCCTCAGAGAGATTTATGGACTCCAAAGACGTGGCTGATACCATTTTTGCAGCCTATTCCTTGTCGCCGAGAGCCAACCTGGAGGAAATCCTGATCAGGCCACAACTTGGAGATTTGGGCTAAGTTTAGTAAAGAACAAACCAATTTTGTTAAATTGCCGAATTATTAAAATTATTTATTAAAATCCCTTATATTTCTTTTCATGGAACAATACCTGGGTATAGATGTGGGTGGTACCAATGTAAAAATGGGTATCGTGGATGCCTCAGATGGGAGAATTTCCAATTTTTATAGTCATGATACAGCCAGCTGGCGAAGCTCCGGCCATTTTATAGAACGGCTTGGTGACGCCATATCACTTCAATTGGTGGAATATCCGGAGGTTAAAAAAGTGGGAATTGGAGTACCTGGCCTTACAACACGAGATAGAACCACATTAATAGAAATTACGGCAATCCCGGAAATCGATGGGATTGCTATCGTGCCAGTCCTCAAAAAACGCTTTCCCGGTCACGATTTTTTCCTTGAAAATGATGCCAATGCGGCAGCGTTGGGCGAATATTATTTCGGTGAGGATAAGCTACCTGAGGATTACATTTTTGTAACCCTGGGTACCGGAATTGGAGGGGCGGCCATCATCGACAAAAAAGTATTCAAGGGTGGTGGCGGAAATGCCATGGAGCCAGGTCATATTCCTTCCAAAAACGGAAAAGTGCTGGAAAGAAATATAGGAAAGAAGGAGCTTCTTGATATGGCCAACCGGATGAGGGCCAGTTATACCGGAACCACTCAGCTTCCGTCGGACGGGACCATTTCCACCACTGGGCTTGTTGCGGCAGCCTCGGCAGGAGATGAACTAGCCAAACAGATCTTTCAGGAAATGGGTTATCTCCTTGCAGAAGGCCTGGTTGCGATGATCCGTATATTGGACATCACCACCATTCTGATTGGCGGCGGAATTTCGGCATCCTTTGAATTTATCCTGCCGGCAATTAATGAAAAGTTCGAATACTGGCTGACTCCTTACTATTTAAAAACAATCACCATCAAGCGTGCAACGCTTGCGAACGACGCTGGCTTGTTGGGCGCAGCATCGTTGTGTTTTGATTAAGGGAAAGTTATTTCATAAATTTGATCGTCCCTCTACGGCTGATGGGACGATCAAATTTACTGATACTCAACATAGTCAAATTTACTTATCTTAACCATTAGGGGTTAGGCTTTATCCAAATTTGCTCATACGTTCTCCTGCATGAAGTTATCGATAATTGTTCCCGCCTACAACGAAGAAAAAACGATCCGGTCTGTGCTGGAAAAGCTCAGGTCTGTTGAGCTGATTGCTGGGTTCCAAAAAGAGATTGTGGTGGTGAATGATTGCTCCACAGACCAAACAGAAGCCGTTGCCAACCAATTTATTCAGGAGAATCCGATGATGGAAATCAGCTATTTCCGTCATGAATTTAACCAGGGTAAGGGGGCGGCGCTGCACACAGGAATCCGCAGATCAACCGGGAATTATATTATTGTTCAGGATGCCGACCTGGAATATGATCCACAAGAGTTCAACATTCTTCTTAAACCGGTTGTGGACGGTTTTGCAGATGTGGTTTATGGGTCACGATTTATGGGAGGTAAACCCCACCGTATCCTGTTTTTCTGGCATACAATCGGAAATAAGCTTCTTACTTTCCTTAGCAACATGTTTTCCAATCTCAACCTTACGGACATGGAGACCTGTTATAAATTATTCCGGGCTGATCTACTCAAAGGACTTGTCCTGACTGAAAAAAGATTTGGCTTTGAGCCCGAAGTTACGGCCAAGATTTCCAGGGTACCCAAAATCAGAATTTATGAAGTGGGAATCTCGTATTACGGCCGAACTTACGAAGAAGGTAAAAAAATAAACTGGAAGGATGGATTCAGGGCCCTCTATTGCATCATAAGATATGGTCTTGGCAGCTAAACAAAGTTAACTTCCGCCATTAGCTTAATTCCAAACTTAGCTTCCACCGAAGCCTGAATCTTTTCTGACAATAATTTAATCTGAGCCCCGGTTCCCCCACCATAATGGACCAGCACGAGTGCCTGACGATCATGAACGCCAACGGCACCTTCGCGGTAACCTTTCCAGTTTGCCTGCTCAATCAGCCACCCGGCAGGAACCTTGACCAGTCCAGGACCGGTATGATACCCTGGCATGTCGGGAAAATAGGTCTTCAATTTTTCGTATTGATCTGCCGGTATCTCCGGATTTTTGAAAAAACTTCCAGCATTTCCTATTTCTGCCGGATCGGGCAATTTACTTTGCCGAATGCGTATCACTGCGTCGCTAATGGACTTGATTGAATAGGATGTTATCCCCATTTCATTCAGTGTACTTTTGATATCGCCGTAGGAAACCTTAAACTGAGGGACTTTATTCAGGCGAAACGTAACGCCTGTGATTACGTACTTACCTTTCAGAGAATGCTTGAATACGCTTTCGCGGTATCCAAAATTACATTCCTTATTGGTAAATACTTTCAATTCGCCGGTCGCCAGAAAGAGAGCCTCTACAGTTTCCACAACCTCTTTTATCTCAACACCATACGCCCCGATATTCTGCATAGGCGCAGCGCCGACTGTTCCTGGTATCAGAGACAGATTTTCAATTCCTGCATATCCATGGGCTACACAATACATGACCAGATCGTGCCACACTTCACCGCCTCCGGCATGTAACCAGACATAATCGTCATCTTCCCGGATCTTTTCAATTCCTTTGATTAACAGATGAATTACCAGCTGATCGATGTTATTCAGCAACAAAACGTTACTTCCTCCGCCAAGGATAAATTTGGGGATATTATTCCATTCAATGCTGGTAATGATCTCCGATAGCGCTCTTACCGACCGGGCCTCAGCGAAAAAAGCCGCGGACGCGGCGAGACCGAATGTATTTAATTTAGTCAGGTCTTTATTGTATTGAATATGCATCAAATGTCCTTGTTAAACGATCGCAAAGTTAGAAAATAGAATCACAATAGCGCTGTATGGTGATTCATGCAATTTTTGGTTAAGTTTGTGGTGTCACTGCGAATGAGATTAAAGATGTTGCCGGATAAAAAAATACTTTTGTTAGCACTTTTCCCTATTGTTGTCCTGCTTTCGGGATGTAGCAAAAAAAGTACGCTCAGCACTTCCAAAACGGAATATCGGGAAGACCTTTCGACTGTAAGGCCCCGGTATGAATACACCGAACCTGTAATTGAAAGAAAAGCACAGGTAAAAAACGAAACCGCAAACACGGGTACAAAAAGCAGTACAGCAAAGCCATTGTATATAAATAAGCGTCTGGAAGCTGTTTTGGACACTTTACACAAACAAAATAAGGCCATTCGCTACATCAGTGGGTTTCGGATTCAACTCTATGTGGGCAATGTCAGGCAGGAAGCTGACAATGCCAAATCTTACATATACCAGCAATTCCCTGACCTAAATCCTTATGTATCTTATTCTCAGCCAACTTATCGGGTGAAGGCCGGCGACTTTATGTATCGCAGTGATGCGGAACAATATCTGGAACTTATCAAAGAACAATATTCATCCGCCGTTGTACTCGCCGATCGCGTTGAAATAAAGAAAAGTTTGATGCTGAACTTGCCCTCTGACCAGAACTAGACATCAATCTACCTATTACGACTATTTTATAATACACAACTAATCAAGATGAAAAAAGCGTTAATAACCGGGATCACCGGACAAGATGGTGCCTATTTGGCAGAGCTTCTCTTAAGCAAAGGATACGAAGTTCATGGCATCAAACGTCGCAGTTCTCTATTCAATACACAAAGGATTGATCATCTTTATGAGGATCCACATGAAAAGAATGTACATTTTCATTTGCATTATGGGGATCTGAGCGACTCTACAAATATAATCAGGATTATAAAGGAGATTCAGCCCGACGAAATTTACAACCTCGGCGCCATGTCGCACGTGCAGGTAAGTTTTGAAGAGCCTGAATATACAGCCAATGTGGACGGAATAGGTACACTTCGTATTCTGGAGGCCGTCAGATTGCTTGACCTCACCAAGAAAACACGGATATACCAAGCCTCAACGTCCGAGCTCTATGGGCTTGTTCAGCAGGTCCCGCAGTCGGAGACCACCCCATTCTACCCCCGATCGCCGTATGCAGTAGCCAAACTTTACGGTTATTGGATCACCGTGAACTACCGGGAAGCATACAATATGTATGCGGTAAACGGGATCCTGTTCAATCACGAGTCTCCGCTACGTGGAGAAACTTTCGTAACCAGAAAAATCACCCGCGCCGTGGCAAGAATTGCTCTGGGGCTTCAGGAAAAAGTTTTTCTGGGCAATCTGGACGCACAACGCGACTGGGGCCATGCGAAGGATTTTGTGGAAGCCATGTGGCTTATTTTACAACAGGATGTAGCTGAAGATTTTGTAATAGCAACAGGCGTTACAACGCGTATACGCGACTTCGTAAGAATGGCGTTTGCCGAAGTGGGTATTGAACTGGAGTTTTCGGGCGAAGGTGCCGAAGAAGTGGCTAAGGTGACAAAATGTTCTAATCCATCCTATCAGGTTGCAATAGGCAAGGAGGTTGTTGCCGTAGACCCCCGCTACTTCCGCCCCACTGAGGTGGAACTGTTGATCGGCGATCCGACAAAGTCGATGACTAAACTGGGCTGGAAGCCAAAGTATGATCTTAAAGCCTTGGTAAATGACATGGTAACAGCAGATCTTACACTTTTCAAAAAGGATCAGTTACTGGAGAGTAGCGGACATCGTGTTCCCAACTATTTCGAATGAGACTCCGGGATCAATCCAATCCCAAATAAGTGTCTTTCGTTTGTAATAAGTAAAGTCGTTAATACAAAAACCCGGGAAGATAAAAGCTCCCGGGTTTTATTTTTCTTCGGTATATTTTCTGATTTATAATAGCGCCCCGTTCTTCTTAGCTACCGCTTTACCCACTTTTATTAAAGTCTCCGGATTTTGATATCCAATAATTTCCTTCACAACATGACCATCACCATCTATAAAAAACAAGGTGGGGTACCCTTCCAACGGATAACGTTCAGCAAGCATAGGTCCTTCCCCTTTCTCCATATCCACTTTTACGTTAATAAAATTCTTATTGAAAACATCTGCCACATCCGGACGCGTAAAGACGTTTTTCTGTAACATTTTGCAAGGTCCACACCAGGTTGTGTAAGCGTCAAAGAAAATAATTTTATTCTCGGCTTTGGCCTTCTTCAGAATCTGCGCCCAGGAACCTGGAACAAATACAATACCCTTATCCGCCCCCTTTTCATCATTTTTATCTCCGGCTTCTGCATGTACGGCCATCAATGACGCGGCTGACACAGCCAATATAAAAACCAGCTTCTTAAAAATCTTCATTTTTTGATTTGTTACAGTTTGATCAAGTGGATAACGAAATTACAATGTAGTTTTATTTTATCAAACGAACAGGAAATTAGTGCCCTATTTTTTTTCAAAACGGAATCATTGTCAGTATGTTGCACACCTTAGTTTCTCTGACGTAACCCGGGCATAAAAAGAAAGCCGTACCTTTGCAGCTTCAAAATACGATTTGCCATGAAAATAACTGATGCAAAATATGTAATGAGCAACTCTGACTACCAGAATTGTCCCCCGCCCGAACTTCCTGAATATGCCTTTATAGGCCGTTCAAATGTGGGTAAATCTTCGGTTATCAACATGCTTACTGAAAAAAAGTCGCTGGCAAAGACGTCACAACAGCCCGGAAAAACCCAATTAATTAATCACTTTATTGTTAACGCATCCTGGTACCTGGTCGATTTGCCGGGGTATGGATATGCCAAAGTAAGTAAAGTAGAAAGAGAAAAATGGGAAAAAATGATCGGTGATTATCTGCACAATCGCAGTAACCTGGTCTGTACCTTCGTGCTCGTTGACATAAGGCACAAAGCGTTGGCAGTCGATCTGGAATTTATGGGCCAGCTCGGCGAATCGGGAATCCCCTTCCACATCATTTTCACCAAGGCGGACAAACTGAAAGCTTACCAGATTGAGCAGCAGGTATTGGATTATACCCAAAAACTGTCTGAGCTCTGGGAAGTGATTCCACCTATGTTTGTGACTTCTGCCGAAAAACATGAAGGTCGTGAAGCAATTTTAGATACAATAGAAGGCTACAACAGGACGTTTCAGAAAACGAGTGAAGTCTAAGGGTTGCTTACTGCTTTTTCTTTCCGTTATTTTGCGGAAAATTAAAGTGCACAACCAGTTTGTATCTAACTGAGATACTGAAGTAATCAATAGCTCGGGTAAGTTGAATTAAAGAAAAAACTAATCGTATAAAAGGATGAGTGATAAAGTTGAATCCGCCGGAATGGATTTGTTGAAAGAAATAGCCAACGTTTCTGGCAAAAGCGGCTTGTTCCGCATTCTTAAACCGAGTCGCGCCGGTGTAATTGTTGAAAGCCTGGACGACAAACATGAAAAAACGCTTATTGGACCCACAGCCCGGGTTTCTGTATTAAAGGATGTGTCCATTTTTACCGATGGAGAAGTGGAATCCGTAGCACTGGCAGACGTATTCCTGAAGATTCGTGAAGTACATGGAGAAGAAGTGGCGCTTCAGAGTAAGACCGCTTCCGACAAGGATCTTATTGAATTTCTCAACAAGATCCTACCCGATTTTGACAGGTCAAAGGTCTATGTTTCTGACATCAAAAAAATCATAACCTGGTACAACCTTCTTTCAAAACATGTTCCTGAACTATTCAACAGTCCTGCCGAAGAGGTAGCAGCCGAAGAGGTTATTAAGGTCGAGGAGGCTAAAACAGAAGATTCAGAAGCGTAATATTTGAGTTTATATCTTTAAGAAGCCCTGTCGGTTTGACGGGGCTTTTGTTTTAACTTGCTTTTGTTTACAGCTGACGTATGACCCATCTTTCCCCCTATATAGATCACACGCTGCTCAGGCCCACCTCCAATGAAACGGATATACGCAAACTATGCGAGGAAGCCTGGATTCATCAATTTAAGGCCGTTTGTGTGGCCCCGACCTTTGTTGCTTATACCAAAGAGATGCTGGAATACTGTCCGGTAAAAATTGAGATCGCTACGGTAATAGGTTTCCCACTAGGGTTTAGCACCACGGCTTCGAAGATGTTTGAGGCCCGGGCAGCTCTGGCCGACGGTGCTTCGGAACTGGATGTAGTCATGAATATTTCACAATTCAAGTCCATGGCTTATTTGAGTGTGAGGGACGAGCTTCGTCAACTGGCCGATCTGGTACATGACAATGGTGCGAAACTGAAGGTTATTATCGAAACTGCCTACCTCGACTCGTTTGAGCTTTACACGATTTGTGAAATATGTTCCGAGGCGCAGGCAGATTTTGTGAACACCTCCACAGGCTTTGCTCCCACAGGAGCCAAGGTGGAGACCATACAAAAATTGAGGTCTATTCTGCCACCTCAAATTAAAATTAAAGCATCCGGTGGGATTGATACTTATGAACAGGCATCTTCCCTAATCCAAGCCGGTGCAGAAAGAATCGGTACTTCTTCAGGTGCATCCATTGTAACGACGGCATGAAACCACGTGTTTTGCTGCTCAGCGCTGTACACCCTCCGACCGACCCCAGGATCGTGTATAAAATAGGCCCCTCACTCACGGAGCATTATGAGGTCATTTGTGCCCTGCCCCATGCCAGAACGAATGACTTTGCACCGGGCATACGCATGGTTTCTCTCCCATATTTCAGGCGTTTAACTTTAAGGTTGCTGTTTACGCATCCGGTGGTTTTATTGAAATGTCTTTTACTTCGGCCGGCGGTGGTGCATATTTTTGTGCCGGAGTTAATACCTGTTGCTTTTTTGTTCAAATGGCTGGGCGCCAATGTAATCTATGAAGTACAGGAGAATTTGTTTAAAAAATTCGAAATAAAGACCACTAATAACTGGATCATATATCGGCTACTTTTCCGTCATCTGGACCGTATTGCCCGTCAGCATTTTCACATTGTGCTTACCGAAAGCGCTTACCTGTCCGTTTATGCCCATCTCAAATATCCGGCATCCGTAATTCAGAATTATCCGTCCCTGCCCTTTCTGGATCGTTATTCGTCAGCAGCAAAAGAACCCGAAAGCGCCCCCATTTTCTATTACTCTGGGGTGGTGTCCATGGAACGAAGCTTTGATACCTTGGTAGCTGCCCTGGTGCAGCTCAAACACAAGCATGCCCGTTTCCATGTGCATATGTTCGGCCCCGTACGGTTTTCATTGCAGCAGGCATACCGACTCCCAGGTTATGAAAAAATCAGGGATCATATCACACTTCATGGATACACAGATCTGAAATATTCCCTTTCATTGGCCCGTAAATCCATTGCCGGAATTGCTTTGCTCAAGCCAGTTGCGGACTATCCGGAATCCTATCCCACAAAGCTATTCGAATACATGGCACAAAATTTGCCCGTAATAACATCAGACTACCCTTTGTACCGGAAGGTGGTCGATGGAGCCCGATGTGGCTTTTGCATTTCCCCGTACGATTCCGACAAATTATCCCAAACATTGGATTGGCTGATACTTAACCCCAAGGCAGCACAGGGATTAGGTAAAAACGGAAGAGAAGCTGTTGAAAAAAAATACAATTGGGTGAGTGAAGAAGAGGTGCTTTTTTCATTGTATAAAAAAATATTGGTTTCAAACTCAAAAATTTATTAAATTCTCACTTTGGGCTATAATTTTACAGACTTATTGTTGAATTGTTCAAATATTAAGTACTACGTTTTCTACGAAATATTTAACTTTCGGAAATAAATAGAATAGCCGTTTGCGGGGTCAATTTCTCAACCATGTATATTAATACAATTAGTCACTATTTGCCAAGCGAAGTTATTGGTAATGAATATTTTACAAATCTCAACAACCTTTCAGATGAATGGATTGTAGCACGCACTGGAATTTCTGAACGCAGGAAAGCCTCTTCCGACGAAAACACAACGACTATGGCTATGAACGCCGTGGAGACTTTGCTGGAAAATATTCCTTACAGTAAGAATGAAATTGACCTGATCGTTGGTGCCACTTACACACCCTACGACACCATTGTCACACTGGCACATGCCGTCCAGCATCAACTTCAGATACCTGATATACCTGTTGTCAGTATTTCTTCCGCCTGCTCTTCTTTACTCAATGCCATTGAGATCGTGGAAGGATACTTTGCTATGGGCAAGGCTACCAAAGCCCTGGTAATCGTCTCCGACCATAATACGGCATACTACAACGAACTGGATACCGTATCTGGTCACCTGTGGGGTGATGGGGCTTCGGCATTGCTCATTTCGAAAGAAAGGCAAACGGAGTCGGATATGCAGATTAAAAAACTGATTACCGGTGGCGCAGCAACTAGCGGAAAGGCCATCGAGGCCGTCGTTCTCCGACCTAACGACCGGGGCGTTATCATGCCTTATGGACGTGACGTTTTTCAGAATGCCTGTATCTACATGCCGAAAGTAAGCCAGCAGGTTTTACAGGCATGCGGCCTCACTATCGATGACCTCGACTATCTGATTCCACATCAGGCCAACCACCGGATCAGTCTCAATGTAATCAACACACTCGGCATTCCGGCCGAAAAACTGATATCAAATATTCAGTATCTTGGCAATACCGGTTGCGCCGGCTGTGCTATCGCTTTGTCGGAACACAAGGACGAATTCAAAAAAGGCCAGAATATTGTTGTAACGGTTTTCGGCGGCGGCTATTCCTACGGCGCTATGCTGATTACGACCTAATTATAAAAAGTAAGGCCTGCAAGTAAAAATCAACTTGCAGGCCTCAGCCATTTCTTCTCCGTAGCCCTTCTAGTTTACGTTTGGCTCCGTAAAATTCGTCGGCCTCCACACATTGTTTTCAGGATTCACATCCGGCAAATTGTGCTCAGGATCAATGATTACTGATCGCAAAGGGCCTTTGGTATCCGCACGGAATGTCCAGGATCCTCCTCTTTGCCATATTTCCACAGGAAGTTCAACAAGCGTTTTCTTACCATTCACCTCTTCCAATTCTATCTTGGCAGGCATTGCCCATTGATTAAGGTTTTCAATCGTAATGAATGATCCCTTTTGAGGGTTTTGTTCAACATACGAAACCTCTTTTACACCCTGATCCAATTGATAATTTTCAAAAAACCATCCTTTCCAAAACCACCCAAGGTCTTCACCAGCACCGTCCTCCATGGTACGGAAAAAATCGTAAGGCGTCGGATGTTTAAATGCCCAGCGTTTTACATATAATTTGAAAGCAAAATCGAACCGATCCTTTCCCAGCACCTGTTCACGAAGCATTTTCAGCCCCATAGCTGGCTTGTAATAGGCTTCCCAGCCAAGGTTTGCCGGTTGAACCACATCCGGAATCGTCATAATCGGATCGGCATTGGGGCGGAAAATGATGGGGGCCAAACGATGCAGGTCATTCAGCTGGCTATTTTTGTATTCTCCATTATTGAAATAATCACTTGAAAGAAAATTAATAAACGTATTGAATCCTTCGTCCATCCAGCCATACTTACGCTCATTACTGCCCACAATCATCGGAAACCAGTTGTGTCCAAACTCGTGGTCCGTAACCTCCCACAGCTCATCCTTCTTACTTTTGCTACTACAAAATACAATACCCGGATATTCCATTCCGCCTACGATTCCAGCTACATTGGTGGCCACCGGATAGGTGTATTCATGAACATAACTTGAATAAAATTCAATACAACCCTTAACATATTCCGTTGAACGCCCCCATGCATCATGGCCTCCTTCTTCGGCGGGATAGGCCGACTGCGCCAAAGCAGTTTTACCATTGGGCAGATTGATCCGCGCCGCATCCCAAACAAACGCCTTGGACGTAGACCATGCCACATCCCTTGCCTGAAGGCAGCGGAATCGCCAGGTCAGATTGCCCGATTGTTTTGGGCGGGAAGATGGGTTCGTCACCTCTTCTGCATTTCGGATCATCACCGTATTATCACTTTTCGCCGCATCGGCCAGTCGTTTTCGCTGCTCGGAAGTAAGCACGTCCGACGGATTCAGCAACTCACCGGATCCTACCACAATATGATCCCATGGTACGGTAATGTTGTATTCAAAATCACCATATTCCAGATAAAACTCGCCGGCACCCAGATAGGGAAGTACATTCCACCCCTCTATATCGTCGAAGACCGCTACACGGGGATACCATTGCGCCATTTCATAAATGGGTCCGTTCTTTGTCTGAAGTGTACCCATTCGGTCGGCACCGTACTGCGGAACTTTAAAGGAATAGTCAATTTTAATTTTGATGACATCCCCGTTTGGTTTCACCGCATTGGCAAGACGAATTTGCATTCTCGTGTCAGAGATAATGAAATTGGCCTCAACCGACTTGTCTTTTCCTTGCTGAACAAAAACAGACTTTATCGTATTACCTCCTATAAATCCATTATTTGCAAAGCGGCCTCCGGTTATCGGGGTTGTCTTCTCTCCTCTGGACTTGTCGGTAAACGCATTTTGGTCGAGCTGTATCCAGATAAACTCCTGGGCTTCCGGACTATTGTTTTTATAGGTTATTTCTACCTGCCCATCCAATGTTCCCTTCTCCTCATCCAGCGCCACATTGATTTTATAATCAGCTCGGTTTTGCCAATATTTTGGGCCAGGCGCACCACTACCCGAACGGTACTCATTGCCAGGCTGGAAGTTAAATAAGGGGTGAAAAAGCGCATGGGCATCATATCTCACTTTTTCCTCGTTCTGTGCAAACGAACTGGATAAGCTCAGGCACCAGATCGCAGGGATGCAAAAGCGTAATAATGAAAATTTCATTCGTATAATTAAATATTAAAAAAGACATGTATAACGTAACGGGCAATATACGGCTTTTCGCGTTTTTTCGTAACAAAAGTTTCATAATTGCCTTTGAATGCCGACTTTTACGCACGACCTGTTTCATCTATGCGCAAGCGATTAAGCGTTGTTGAGTACACCAAAGGCATCCTTTCCGGCGATCGGGTTGTGCTTAGCCGCGCCATTACAGTTATAGAAAGTAAACTTGATTCCGACAAAGTCCTTGCCAAACAAATACTTCGTGAGATTCTGCCCTTTTCCGGCAACTCCATCAGAATTGGCATAACCGGTGTGCCTGGTGTCGGTAAAAGTACATTTATAGAAACTTTTGGCAAGCACCTGACTTCCCTTGGAAAGCGAGTCGCCGTGCTTACGATCGATCCTTCCAGCAAACGTTCAGGTGGAAGTATATTGGGTGATAAAACAAGGATGGAAACACTCTCCAATGACTCACTCGCTTATATCCGGCCGTCTGCGGCACGCCTTTCCCTCGGTGGAGTGGCCGACAATACCCGCGAGACCATGCTGCTCTGTGAGGCTGCGGGATTTGAAGTGATCATCATCGAAACGGTGGGGGTAGGGCAGTCGGAGATCCTGGTACACGGAATGACGGATTTCTTTCTGTTGCTCATGCTTGCGGGAGCCGGTGACGAATTGCAGGGAATTAAAAAAGGGATTATTGAAATGGCTGATGTGCTTGTTATTAATAAAGCGGATGGTGCTAACCAAAATATCGCAGAAGAGGCGATGGGCACTTACCGGAACGCATTACATCTTTCGCCAAAATCAGCTTCGGGACATATTACCCAAGTGGTTACAGCATCGGGCCTTGAAGGGAAAGGAATTCCTGAATTGTGGAACATGATATCGGACTACCAAAAACTTACGTCGGACAATGGATATTTCATTCGAAACCGTCAGTCGCAAAACCTGGATTGGATGCATGAGCGCATACGGCAGGCACTCGAAAGTGCGTTTTATGAAAATTCGGTTATCAAACGAAGTATCCCCGAAATCGAAAAATTGGTTCGGGAGGAAACGGAACTCCCCGTTGTAGCAGCGGAACGTCTTTTGGCTCTTTTTTTAACAAAAAAAAGTGAAGAACCCATTTAGCGATCACTTAAAATGGCTTTTTGATGAATTTGGAGTAAAATTCCTGCCAAAAGAAATTATTAGTCTACGTTTGAACGTTAACAACAGCGTACCAAAAAACATAACACAAATCTCGTACTATCCATGAAAATAGTTAAACAACTTAGTAAAATCACACTCCCTGCCCTTCTCATTCTCTCCATTATCATCGTTTCCTGCAAAAAGGACGATCCGGATCCTGTTGATACGAATCCAATTGTTGGAAGCTGGCAATATGTTTCAGTAGCTCCTGAGACCCCTGGTACTACAATTCCACTTCTTGGCCAGATAACTACTTATGCCCCATGTATTTCCAGCCTAGTTTTTAAGTTTAATTCAAATAATACCGTGACAGCAGAAAACTGCGATGTGGCCGTTCTGGCCATGGGTGCTGCCGGATTGACAATAGGGGCCGAAACAAAATGGAAAGTGGAAGGTACCAAGCTCAAATTGACCAATGGCACTACGGTAAAGGAATTCCCCATCACACAGCAGACCAGCCAGATGACGATAACAGTAAATACGAATTCTGACACGACCACACCGGCGGTTAACGCAGTAATCACGGTAAAAAGAATCTGATAATTATTTCCTATACAGAAAAACACCCTGCCGGAAATGCCGACAGGGTGTTTTTTAGTTATTTCCCTTCACCCGGCGCCGGGCTATTTTTGTCAAACCAGAGCCGTTGTGTACTCAAAACCTGAACACTCCTGTCTCCCGGAGTGAAAGCCTGTTCCGTTTGGCCTTTTAGCCAATTTTCATTGTTGGTTCCAAGTGGCGGCTCATCTACCCAATAGCGACGCGGAATGGGTTCATTAAACTTGTCACGCGGATAGTAGGCAGAGCTATTTTTAGGATATCCCGTGCGACGAATGAAGGTGAACGCCTCCGTTGGCAGACGCATAAAATTGAGATACTCCTGAATATAGATCCGTTCCAGGTTGTTGGTACCATTGAACTTTACATTAACCTGATCCAGATAGGCTGTTATCTGTGCATCAATTGTATTCTGATCGAATCCGGTAGCTGACTGTGCCGCTACGGCAATAGCATTCATCGTACGCAAAGAGGAGGTGACACCCTTTTTATACCATTCCTCAGATGATCCCTTTGTATTTACTCCCGTTCCATACCCCTTTTCAATCAGTTCGGCGATATAAAAACAGGTTTCAGCACTTGTTACAAGATAATCATGAAATGTTCCGGTAGCTCCATTACGCCGCGGGGCGAAAAATACCTTGTTGATAGATGACATCAACACCAACTTAGCAGAACCCGCGGCAAGTGTATTCTTGTAATATTTAGCGGTCTCCGGATCTGTAGTCCAGTCAGCTGGTCCACCCTGGTAACGAATTAATGGATCGGCCTTGTCGATAAATGCCGGAAGAGCCACGTTGTACTTTTTCAAAGAGTCAAGGTTTGCCGGTGTCAGATCATTGGGGCTGAAATAGATTGGTAATCGCGGATCATTGGTCTTTTTGAGAAAAGTAGCTATGGATTTGGTGGCGAACCGCACGCTTCTATAGTCTATATCGTTTCCAATCGGGTTGTTGTTCGGATCAATATAAGCAAACTGATCCGCGTCTGAAACGATCGGGCCGGTAGCATTTTCCATGACTTCTTTAAAAATAGCCTGCGTTTTAGATTTGTCCTGACCTTCATATCTCACTGCAATCCGCAGCTTCATAGAGTTAGCCAGCTTTACCCATTTAGTCCAATCGCTGCGATAGAATATATCCGCATTCCCATAAGAAACCTGATCTGCTGAGGCCGCACTCAAATCACCAATCGCAGTATTCAACTCTGTAAGCCAGGAATCATACAACTTCTGCTGGCTATCATATTCGGGCTTATAATTATCGTCATTTCTACCCAGGCCCGCCTGGGTATAGGGAATCGAGCCATTGAGGTCGGTCACCCGGAGTCCATAAAAAATACCGGCTATGTAGGTAGCCGCTCGCATTTTTTGATATCTCTCCTTGTCCGCTTTCATATCAATCTGGCGCCTGATCTCAATCAGGTTGGGAAGCACGTTGCTATAATAATTACTATAACGGGAGTTGATATTGGTGGAAAGCTCGTAGGGATCGGTGGTAAGATGCTCGGAGAACCGCAGCAATTGTTCCAGATTTTCCCATATCCACTCCGAGCCACTTGATTGAAGGCTATTGAGTGAATAGGTGAATAGAAATTTAGGATCAGGATCCGTCACTACGCTGGGATCTGTATTGATCTCGCTAAAATTATTTTTACAGGAATTCGACAGGAGCAGTATCACTGCCAACATCAACCCTGTGGTCCATTTCAAGGTTATTTTTTTCATTTTAATATCTTTTAAGATCCTCTTGAATCATTATCACTGACTAAAATCCTGCCCTTAGAGTTACTCCAAGCGAACGTGTCATTGGAGGAATAAAACCAACTTCTTTCTGAACCGCCGTGCTGTTGGAGACATTGGATGCCGGATTAAAGTTGTTTGGCAGTGTGTTATACAAATACAAAAGGTCGCGACCGACAAAATTCACTGAGAGGGAGTTGAGCTTGATTTTTTCACAAATAGACTGCGGGACTTGATAACTTACCGATACCTGGCGCAGGGAGATCCACGAATTTTTGGCAATCCAATAATCACCCACTGCTGTTGAGGATGATCCGTAGCGATACATAAATTGGGGTAAATGCGTGGGCTCCACATAACCCTTATCGTAT
The DNA here is from genome assembly GCF_902506755.1 of Dyadobacter sp. 32. Taxonomy (GTDB): domain Bacteria; phylum Bacteroidota; class Bacteroidia; order Cytophagales; family Spirosomataceae; genus Dyadobacter. The sequence continues at coordinate 4,507,939 of NZ_LR735258.1, forward strand.
GCTTCCTGGTAACTCATGCCGCTTACATCCACCTGAGTTCCGTTGGCTTGAGTGATTTTCTGTCCTGCATCAAAAACACCATCCGGTATAATTCCGTCATCGTAAGTCTTGTTGTCAAATTTGCTGGTCCAGGTGATTCCGCCATGCGCTGCATCACGGCCTTGAAGTGAAGAAGGGAAAATCCCCGTATGCGTTCCGTACCTCAGGGAAGTAATGATCATATCACCGCCGATTTTGGCATCAAACAGCACATTCAAAGAGACTCTTTTGTAGCTGAAAGTGTTATCCCAACCCGACCGGAATTTTGCATTGATATCCCCTACGTCCTTCCATTCATTGCTTCTGGCAGGAAACGCTGCTCTTGCGTCTGCACGCCATGACAGGACCTGCTTCCCGTTATTGGGGCTGCCTTCATTGTTATATCTTTTGGCGGCGATCTTGGTACGTATTACGCCGTAAGCTCCGCCTACTTTTGCGAAGGGAATCAAATCATTGCTTGCATTCCCTTCATTTTCAAGCGCGTAGTATTCACGATCTCCATAGAGTTCGAGAATCTTATTGCGATTGCGGGAAAAAGTAACGACCGTATTCCACTTAAACGCTCCAATCTCGAGAGGTGTGGCGTCAATAGAAAGTTCTATCCCCGTATTCTGAATATTACCCGCGTTGATCAGAATACTGTTAACGCCGCTTTCAATGGGAGCGGAAATAGATATTGGCTGATTCCGGGTGTTGTCGCGGTAAACAGAAACATCAAATCCCAATCTATTATTGAAGAACTTCATTTCCATCCCCACCTCCTTGGCTATTTTCCGAAGTGGTTTAATGTTGGTCTGCAGCGTCGACATGGAATTATACGTGGACATGGGTTGATTCCCTGCCCCGCCGGCATCAGTAAAATCTTTAAAGGCGAAACCCGCATTTAATGTGAAGGGGTCAATATCCCCACCCAGCGCTGCCAGGTTCCCGCGAAGCTTTCCGTAAGTAATCCATTTGGGTAGACTGTTACTGAAAGTTTGCGAAAATACCCACGAAAGACTTGCCGAAGGATAATTGTAAAAATTATTGCCACTGCCATTTTTGTAGGTTAAAGCGGATGACCAGTCTCCTCGCCAGGTGGTTTGCAAAAACAACTGGTCTTTGTAACCCAAGTCTGCGCTGGCGTATAGAGAATTATACGAGCGTCTGTTTCGGATACCTCCGGTTGCCCTTTGCGCATTTACAGAGTTGGCAAGAAAGTAATTGCCCGGATAACTAAGTCCGCCGTCGGTTTCAGTCATATTGTATGAAAGACCCATTCGTTGCGATTCGCCCCCCACATATCCGCTAAAGTCCAGCACGGGTGTAATTTGTTTGTTAAAAATGGCCATCCATTTAAGAAATCTGGTTTCTTTTGTGGAATGCCCTAGGGCATATTTTCCGCCAGTAAAATTGGTCCCCTGACCGAGCTCCTTTGTTTCGTTCTCTGTGTAAACGTTATTGATATTACCTTCCAGCTGCACTTTCATCCAATCGGTAACAGTGCCGGTAAGCGCGATCCTTCCGCGCACCATTTGCTCTCTTTGCGTATAACTGTTTTCGAAAATATTAAACCAGATGTTCGGTTCAGGGACCTTATTAGGCTCGTTGGGATCATTTGCCTGCGGAATGCCACCATTGTAGCCAATGTAGTTCTCCCGTTGCATCCATTTCTTGGTATCATAATTCCGTCCAAAGACCCAGATATACCTGTTCAGTGACAAGCTTGGCGGATTCTTACCCATGGTAGATGTATAGTCGGCCGTTACGTCAGCTGAAAGAAATTTATTAAGCTTTTGCGTTGCCCGAAGATTGAAGGCATTTTTAGTCAACTCATTTCTGTAGTTGATACCCCGACTATCATTTCTATTATAGGATAGCCGGAAAGTAGACTTATCGTTGCCTCCATCGATGGCAATATTGGTCAGATTTCCCCTGCCGGTTTGGAAGGCGTCCAGGTAATTGTTGGGATAGGCCTGGTAGGTGGTCATTTTCCCGTCATAATCCAACACTTGTTGCCCGGCAAATCTGGGTCCCCAGTTTTCCAGCTCTCTACCAATCTGACGATCAATATATGGCTGTCCCTGACTGTTGGTCGGAAAGACCTTTGTTGTCCAGGATTCGTCCGCCTTGTAGTTGGGATCACGTGTGTCTGTGAAAAATGCACCAACGGTTCCACCGCCATACTCGTTCTGAAAATCAGGCCCACGATAAGGTTGCTGGGCAGAAAACGTTTGCGAAACGTTCACACCAATTCCTTTTCTCTGCGTTCCTTTTTTTGTGGTTATCAGTATGACACCATTGATGGCACGAGTTCCGTAAAGCGCCGCCGCCGCAGAGCCTTTGAGTACCGATACACTCTCAAAATCCTCCATGTTGAGGTTTTTGATATTATTTCCAAAATCCCGCCCGCTATTGTCATAAATATCGTTATCCAGAATCACTCCGTCCACCACAAAAATAGGCTGATTATTAAGCCCCAGCGTGGAGTTTCCTCTGATCAAAATTTTCGTGTTACCGGTCAAGCCTCCGGCCCCCTGGTCGATTTGCACGCCAGGAATACGCCCCTGGAGCGCACTGATGGGACTTACTTCGTTTGTAGCGGCAAGTTTGGCGCCAGCAATATCCGTAACCGAATAACCCAGTTGTCTTTTTTCTTTGCTAACGCCTAATGCCGTGATCACCACTTCATTGAGTTGCCCGGTATCCTCTTTTAATTTAATATTCAATACCGACTGCCCGTTTACAGGCACCTCCAGTTTTTGAAATCCAATAAAAGAAAGTACAAGTATAGAATTGGGATTGACTTTTAATGAAAAGTTGCCATCAATATCCGTGATGGTGCCATTGGAGGTTCCTTTCACCAATATGCTCACACCAGGGATTGCATCACCACCAGTCTGCTCCGTAACCAAGCCAGTTACCTGAATGTCCTGCGCGTAAATAGTGAATGGTCTCAGAAACAAAAATGCGAGAAGTATACCGGAAAATAATCCAGGGATACACCAGATACTGCGAGGACAAGTGCCTCTGCATTCCGGATGTTTATCCGAGCCGGGGAATTGTAGATGTTGCTTCATAGATAGAAGGATTAAATAAAAACAGAGAGATTAGGTACGCGTGATTTATTAAAATAATTTATTAATAATAAATAAGTACATAAGAATCAGCTTAATCCAATTCTACTTTAATCTTCTGAAATAAAATCCCGCCTAACTTGTATGATCACACACAATGACCCATTTTCCATTAATTTTTCGCCAGAGCAAGGTGTAAAATCCACTTAAATCTCCTTTTTCGGGCCTGGTCAGATAAAATTTACCTACAAGAAATGCGACATGCGGTTCGGGAAAAGACAGGTTTATGAAGTCAAACTTCAACGTTCCCATGGCTGCCCGATCAGGGTAGCGTTTCAGATAATTTTCATAAGTAGCTTTATATCCATAGGTTACGCCACTTTTTCCAACAAACATCAGGGAATCCGATTCCCAGTATCCATTCATGAAAGAAGAAATGTTACCTCCATTCCAGTCAGCGGCTTGTCTGTTCATAATCCCATATATCTGATCTTTATCGGATTTTGGCTGCCCCATCACTACAACGGCTGTAAAAAACAGGCCCAGTGCGAAAACATAGTTTCTCATATTTTTTATGGATTTTTGTGCTATAATTAAAGATAGCATGTAAAACGGTCATTGCCCGGGCTATTGAAACAATAAACTTCTGATAATGGGAATGTTCAACAATTTATTCAAAAAACTGGACCGACAAAAATACCCCTTCATCGATGGGTTGTACTACCTGTTTATGATTGTGTTCCTGTTCATTTTATTCCTCTTTTTCAAGTGAACCGTGTCTGACAATTCCTATCTTTTTATTGTCAATCCCAATTCAGGAACAACCATTGGGAAGAACCAGCGTGCGGTATGTGAAGCGATTGAAACTTTCGCCAGGCGCCATTCAGCGCATGCGCACATTCTTTTCACAAAAGAAAGCGGACATGCCACGCATTTGGTTAGGGAGCATCTTACACTCAGAAATTGGAAAGCTATCGTTGCTGTGGGTGGGGATGGCACCGTAAACGAGGTGGCCAAAGTGCTGGTACACAAGTCCCTTGCATTGGGTATTCTACCCTTGGGTTCGGGAAATGGTCTTGCCCGTCACCTGGGTTTACCGCTTACACCGGTAGCCGCACTTACACGCTTGTTCGAGGGAAATCCGATCGTTATCGATAGTGCCGAATTAAATGGCATTCCCTTTTTTTGCACTGCGGGAGTAGGATTTGACGCCTATGTGGGTGCGCTTTTTAGCCGACAAAGTAGTCGGGGCCTTGCTACTTATGCCTCCGTCGCGTTTAAATCTTTTTGGAATTTCAAACCACAGCACTTCTTGCTCAATGGTAAGGATACGGAGGCATTTTCTCTCACTATTGCCAATGCGGGACAATATGGAAACAATGCCTGGATCGCTCCCGAAGCGAGTGTGCAGGACGGCTTTCTGGATATTTGTGTGGTGCGCCCCTTCCCTGCCTGGTTTGGTGTAAATCTTGCTTACAGGATGTTCAGCAAATCCTTGAAACCATCGGGGTTTGTTTCCTATGAAACATTACAGCATGTGCTTATTGAATCCGCAAATCCGCCGTTGATCCATTATGACGGTGAGCCATTGCAGCTTGACACAACCCGAATACAAATTGATATTCGCCCCAAAAGTTTGTGTGTAATCGTTTAAATTACCTGAAATATTAATCGTAATTCGTTTTATCCATTCCAAAAACTATGTCAAAAAAAGGTCGTTCCGGTGTTGTGTATTCAACAGATCCCGACTTTGAATACGCCGATTCTTCTGAAAATGAATCCGATACACTCCCACCAGCACAGCAGGATCTGCGTGTGTGGCTTGATCGTAAAGGGGGAGGAAAGGTCATCACCGTGGTGAAAGGCTTCATAGGCAGATCCTCCGATCTAGAAAATTTAGGAAAGCTTTTGAAATCACATTGCGGAAGCGGTGGGACGGTAAAGGATTTTGAAGTACTGATCCAGGGTGATCACCGGGAAAAGGTGATTACCTGGCTACTTGGTAAGGGATATAAAGCCAAAAAAGCGGGAGGTTAAAAAGGCTCCCGCTTTATCAATGACATAAATCTTCTTCTACTTAAAGTCTCTCTACAAAATCTCTGTTGTATCCACCTGGGTTGGAGCGGGCGCCGGTACGGGTGCTTGTACAGGAGGAAAATTGCCTCCTCTGTTTTCCAGTACTTCTACCTTGGTGACGAAGTACTTGGTTTCTCCATTCCAGGGCAGCGTAAAGAACTTTTCTTCGTAAGTAAGCGAAACACGCGAGCCGTTTTTTATAGCCAGATCCAGGTTTTCGATCGCTTCCTTGTTTTTTCCACTAACAGAAAACGCCCATTCGGTCGAGTTCATGGTGCCGTCTCCTTCATAAAGACCACCAGTCCTAAGCTCTCCCTCGTATGTTTTAAACAAATACCCTTTGTTGCTCAACTTATTTACAAATCCCCCACGTTTGCCCTCGCTGTAATAGCCGAACGTCAGGTAATAGATGATTCCGAACACAATGGCCAGAAATAGCAGTAAAAAGCCCCACTTGCGCATGATGATGATTTTTGGTTTTTTAATGAAAGCGAACTTCGTAAATCGGTTTCATTTTTCCTAAATTTTTATTTTGCCCGTATGGCGATCACCGGATCCATTCGTGCCGCCAGCATAGCCGGAATGATTCCTGATAACACACCAATGATGCTTGAAACAGCCAGTCCCAAGATGATATTTCCGGGGGTCAGGATTATTTCGAGAGCGCCAAGCGACAGGAATGACAGTAGAAAAACAAGAAATATACCAATGATCCCCCCCACGAGGCTTAGCATAATGGCTTCAAAAAGAAATTGAGTAAGAATCGCGTAATTTTTAGCGCCGAGCGATTTTTGAATTCCGATCAGGTTGGTTCGCTCCTTCACGGAGACGAACATAATATTGGCAATCCCAAAACCACCCACCAGTATAGAAAAACTACCGATTACCCAGCCCGCTATGGTTAATACAGAAAATAGCCCGGATATGGCCTGCGTAGCCGCTTCGGGGCGGTTTAACGAAAAATTGCTTTCTTCTCGTGGTCGTATACCGCGCTTTGTTCGCATGAGGCCGGTTATCTCGGCCTCCACTTCCTTCATTCCTTCGTCCTCCGGAAAACCCTTTACGACTATTTCTCCATTACGCCTGCCGGATTGAAAGAGTTTCGTAAACGATTCAAAAGGAATGATACAGTTCTTGTCTGGATTTCCGCCAAAATCCACCAGACTTTCTCCTTTTTTTGCCTGAACCCCTACAACCACAAACCGGTTTCCGGAAAGCTTAAATTCCTTTCCCACCGCCTGTTGCCCAGGAAACAATGATTGAGCCACCTCATATCCGATCACAGCTACATTTCTGGCACTGTTAGACTCAGTCTGCATAAAGTAACGCCCGTCGGCAATAGGAATGTCCGAAATGAGGTTGTACTCGTAAGAAACCCCCTGTATCTGGGCCTGGATGCTATTCGATCCATTTTTCAGCATAGTAGCTCCCCTGAAATCCATCATGGCAACTGCGCTGGCGCTTTCCAGATTATCGTAAAGGAATTTGTACTCAGCATAGGTAGGGTCAGGCCATTGAAAGTACTTCCACCAGGGATAATCCTCGCCAAATATCCAGGGCCATTTTTGTACATAAATGACCTTATCACCTATAAAGCTCATACTGTCTTTAATGCTCTTTTCCAAAGAATCAACAATGGTGAAAACAGCTACAATAGCGAAAATACCAATCGTTACACCCAAGAGAGAAAGGGTTGTACGGGTAAGGTTCGACTTCAGTGCCTGCCAGGCAAAGCGAAAACTCTCCAATAACTGCCTTAAAAATTTCATGGTAACAGGTTAGCTTAATTTTTTCACTTTGGGTATGTCCTCGGATCACACAAAGTAAGGGGATATAGGTTGAATCAGAAATAAATTGTTACCAAAGGTACGCTGCCGGGTTGAACAGTTGAAATGCATAGAAAATCGTGAAAATATTTTTAGGAAAAATTTCACAAATACAATAACGTACCATTCCTGTTATTTACATTTGGTAAATTACATCACAAACTATAAAGTAGAAAGCATGGGAATTCGCTACCATATCATTTTGATTTTCACACTCCTTAGTGGTTTTGTGCATGCTCAAAAGCCTGTTCAGGAATCAACTGGTTTTTATCAGTTCTTATCCGACGACCCCAATCAGAAACCATTTTACAACGACAGAAAAGGCATACTCGCCAAGAACGGTATGGTAGCTACGGCGCATCCCGAAGCGTCCAGGGTGGGCGTTGAAATCTTGAAAGCAGGTGGAAATGCAGTGGATGCTGCTGTGGCCGTTCAGTTTGCGCTGGCAGTGGTGCACCCTTCGGCCGGTAATATCGGGGGCGGGGGTTTTTTGGTGCTTAGGAATGCAGAAGGCATGAGCACCAGCATTGATTTCAGAGAGAAAGCACCCTCCAAAGCCTACGCAGATATGTATGTGGACAAAGTGGGGAACGTGATTCCAGGAGCGAGTACACTCGGACGGCTCGCATCAGGGGTTCCGGGATCTGTGGCTGGTATGGCCCAGGCGCATGCTAAATATGGAAAATTACCCTGGAAACAGCTGCTACAGCCTGCTATTGACCTGGCTAAGAAAGGAGTAGTTCAGACAGAGCGCGAAGCACGCGGATTAAACGCGATCAAAAAAGACCTGCTCGAATTGAACCCGGGTACCCATTATTTCCAAAATCCCGATGGAAAAGAGTGGGTTGCGGGGGATATTCTCATTCAAAAAGATCTGGCTGCCGTACTTCGGCAAATTCAGAAAAAGGGTCGGGATGGATTTTATACGGGGAAAGTTGCCAAGCGGATTGTGAAAGATATAAGGGCCGGAGATCAGGGGATTATCAGCAAAAAGGACCTGAAAGAATATAACGCGCCATGGAGAGAGACGATCACCGAGAGCTACAAAAATTATAAGATCATCACGATGGCGCCACCTTCAAGTGGCGGTATAGCACTGGTGCAGCTGCTGCGACTGACCGAGCCCTTGCCACTAAGAAAATGGGGTTGGCACAGCGACTCAACGGTCCAGGCCATGATTGAAGCTGAAAGGCGCGTATATGCCGACCGGGCCAAGTTTCTCGGTGACCCCGATTTTGTAAAAGTACCTGGTTCTACACTGATGAGTAAAGAGTACCTGAAACAGCGCTGGAACGATTTTACATGGGAGAAAGCTACTGACAGCAAAAATGTACATGGTGGCGTTTTCCCGGGCTACGAAAGTCCTCAAACCACTCATTTTTCGGTTGTAGATAAGGATGGTAACGCAGTAGCGGTAACTACAACACTGAATGGTGGCTATGGGAGCCGGGTTGTTGTAAAGGGAGGCGGGTTTCTGATGAACAACGAAATGGACGACTTCAGCATCAAGCCCGGTGCTCCCAATATGTATGGGCTCATTGGGAATAAAGCCAATGCCATTGCTCCGGGCAAGCGAATGCTGTCATCTATGACACCTACCATCATCGAAAAAGATGGCAAATTGTTAATGGTGGTGGGCACTCCGGGCGGCTCTACCATCATCACGTCGGTGTACCAGACCATCCTGAATGTGTTGGAGCACGGCATGACCATGCAACAGGCAGTGAACGCACTGAAATTTCATCATCAATGGCTTCCCGATAAAACGACATTCGAATCCAATGCATTTTCCGAGGGCACCATTCAAAAACTTCAAAGCAAAGGTTATATCCTGGAGATGCAACGGAATTCCATCGGTCGGATGGATTGTATTCTCGTCACACCCGACGGCTGGCTGGAAGGCGGTTCGGATCCGCGCGGCGACGATACGAGCATGGGCTACTGAACACCTGGAATACTTTTTGTAAAAGTGTTGTTCAAAATGGGTATCGGATTTTTGAAAAGGGACTGAGATGAGAAAGATGCCGCTTTACATACTTTTGTTGGTAACAACAGTTTTTCTTTCTGCCTGTAGAAAACAGCAGGACAAAGAAGAAGTAGCCCCCAGCACATTGCCGGTAGAATACTATCCTGACGGATCACCCAAGTTTTTAAGAGAATTAAAAGTACCTGATGCCGAAAACATCGTATACGACTCATTGACCCGAAACTTCACAATTTCGTTGCCCACCAACTTTTCCAAAGACGAGATAAACCTCAATTTATCGTTGTATGGGGGCATCGGCTTACTCGATAGCACGGAATCACTCACCGAAAGTACCGGCATAAAGTTTTCCTACAAAGGAAGCAAGCCTCTCAGGTTTCAGCTCAGGGCTACTGACGGTGAGGAGATGACTTATCAGGTATATGTAACGGTGGCAGGTCAGCCCCGTGTGCAACTACCAAATACTGATATTCCTCTGTATTCCGGTTCTTTCGCACTACCGTTAAAGATCATTTCTGGCGTGGGAACCACCCCTTCTGCTCCGGGACAACCAACGCCTGGTGTAAAATTTGTTGATCCGAAATCAGGATGGGCAATGGAGGGATTTTATCAGGACAACCAGATTCATGCTTACATTCCGGATGTAAGTAAACTGTTGTCTTTAAGCCATCTTACATTGGAGATTAACTTTGGAGATGAAAAAAAGGCCGTGCTTGAAAGGGTAAGGTTTGTTAGGGGGTTACCACGAGCGCATCTACAAGGCTTTGATAATATTCTTTTTCCCAAAACCGATTCCATCACCGTTTATGGCGGCTATTTCAGCCCCAATGAAAAATACGAAGTCCGATTTTCGAGCGACTTTCTCAGCCAGCCCGTTTCCCGTGAAATGAAGTATATGGATTCCGCTATTGTTGCTGGTTCTTTACCATTCAATATTGCTCCCGGTTCCTATCTCGCCACGTTTTACGAAGGTGATAAGGTGATTGGGAAGAGCTCTGTTTATTTTTCAGAAGACAAGACCCATTCCGTTGAAACAATATGGAAAGGGCAGCTTCAGCAGGCGCTTACTCGTAATACGGAAAGGTTATCATTCAGAAAGGGTGACATTTTTTATGCAAAACCCTGGCCTCCTAAATACAGTATGAGCTCCACCACAGCCTTCAACGAAAAAGACCTGCCCGACCTGAGAATGAAAAACGGCACAATGGTTATGGATTTGAGACCACAGTTGGTTGTGGTGCACTGGGCCGTCGCCGGATTAAGATTTTCGGTTGGTAAATATTCCGTTCCCGCGAACCTCCCTGCTGGTATTTACCAAGCATCGCTGGTATTTCCCGATAAAAAAGAATCCAAACCATACTGGTCGAAAATCACCGTCCGCTGATCATTCCATTCAGCTGGTGAGTTCGTAGATTAGCTTGGAATGTTGTGGAAAAGCTTCAAGCAAGCGGCTTCTATCCGCCATTTCAAAATCCTGAAAGTCGAAACCTGGTGCTACGGTACAGCCTACCAGACTATACAGGCTACCCAAAGCCGGCCTTGAACCAAACCAGCTACCCGCAGGTACAACAGCCTGAAACGCCTCGCCGTTTTCCGGGTCGGCACCCAACCTGATCACCTCCAACGCTCCGTTAACTGGAGAAATAACGAATATTTCAAGCGCCTGTCCAGCATAAAAATGCCACATTTCGTCGGATTTAATCCTGTGGAAGCCAGAAAAGTCAGTGGACCTCAGAAGAAAATAAATGGCGGTAGCATGAGAACGGTCGCCTGTAAACCTATCGGGTAAAGCTGTTGCCGAGATTTGCTCAGCTGACCGATAAGTCTCTGAGTAAAAGCCTCCCTCCGGATGTGGCTGCAAATTGTATTTTTCAATCCAATAACTGGGTAATTTCATAGGGCTATCCTGTATGGTTGTACTTTTCCAAAAGTCAAAATTAGCAGATTATCCGCGTACCGCTGTTTTCTATCAAAACTACTTCTTCATTCTTCACATCGGTAATAAGCACGTCCACCGTTTCGAGCCCGGCAAATCGCAAATAGCTATCTTTTCCTATTTTACTGGAATCACACAGCAGGTAACTCACCTTGGCGTGCGAGGTCATAACCATAGTCATACCTGCTTCCTTTTCGGAATGAGCGGTTAATCCGTATTTGGCCGAAATACCATCCACTCCTAAAAAGGCTTTATCCGCATGATACCGTGAAACATGTTCTTCCGCTACGCTACCATGAATGGCAAGTCTGGCTGTATCCACTTCGCCGCCAGCCAGGTTCACCTGCACCATACCACCCGCCAACTCGTAAACTACCGGTAATGAATTGGTGATCACAGTTATTTTTTTATTCTTAATAAACTGGCATAGCCTGAAGACCGTGCTTCCACAATCCATGAATATAATGTCTCCATCCGTTATTTCCTGTGCGGCAAGCCGGCAAATGTGATCCTTCTGCGCTACATTCTTTGCTACCTTATGAGCAAAATCACTCGGCTTTCTGATCAGATCCACCCTCATAATGCCGCCATGCGTACGATATACCAAGCCGTCAGCGGTAAGCTGGATCAAATCCCGTCGAACAGTGATCTCTGAGGTGCCCAGTTCTTCCGCTAACTGCTTCACGGTCACCTCACCTTTTTCTTTCAGCAAGTCCAGAATAATATTCTTTCTGATTTGATATTTCATAAGTTATTGTACATTTGATCAAAAATAATCAATAACAATCATATTTGATCAACAATGAGCAAAAAAGTAAGGCTTGTAAAAGAAGAAATTCTTTCCGACAATTGGTATACCCTCCGTAAAATAACCTTTGACTACCAACGTGTGGATGGAACCTGGGAGCGACAATCCCGTGAAGCTTACGACCGGGGAAATGGTGCCACCATTTTGCTCTATAACAAAGAGAAACAAACCGTGATTCTTACCCAACAATTTCGCCTGCCAACTTACACCAACGGCAATGAATCCGGCATGCTCATTGAAGCATGTGCCGGTTTGCTGGACAAAGATAATGCCGAAGATTGCATCAAAAGAGAGACAGAGGAAGAGACAGGTTACAAAATTAAATCCGTGAAAAAGATTTTTGAAGCTTACATGTCTCCGGGCTCTGTTACGGAAATACTCTATTTTTTTTCAGCTGAATATACTGCCGATATGAAAGTAAGTGAAGGAGGCGGCTGCGAAGTGGAACAGGAAAACATTGAAGTCATGGAAGTCCCCTTTCAAAAAGCGCTGGCAATGGTCGGTAGTGGAGAGATCAGAGATGCCAAGACGATCATGCTGATCCAGTATGCGCAATTAAATGGACTATTGGCAGCATAAAAAAGAGGATTGAAGATCAAAACCTTCAACCCTCTTTTTTCACTTATGATCCTATGCCGCCGGAGTGGGTGTTTCCACTGCTGTATCTGTAGTGCCTTTGTTTCCCGAAATCTTTGAGAAAAGATCTTTGAGAAACCCTTCCGCATCGGGAAAATTCGCCTTAAGCGTTTCCGTGCCTTTCGTTTTCAGCTCTTCAAAATACTCGGGTGCCTTATCCACCACACCCTCGGCCTCCGCTTTCAGGTCAGTTGCTTTGGTTTTCAGATCTTCCAGAAGCTTTTCTCCTTCTTCAGTCTGTAGATATTTATGTGCTGCTACGCCAGCGGCGGCACCAAGAATAAATGTGGCCAGGTGTTTTGCGTTTATGCTCATGATTTATTGGTTCTAAGGTTGATAACTGGTTTAAAGTTAGTTATGTTTTCAGATAAAAGAAACAGGTCCTTTCACTTATCCACGAACGGTTAAAAAATGATGCCAAACGTTTATATGTCCGTCACAAGAGAATGATAGATCATTAGTAAGCACCCAAACGGGGCTCTGTAAAATCCGGTCTTAGCTATTTAATTTCGAAAGCAGCCTTCATTTTGTAACTGATTCTGATTTTTTGAAACGCCACGCTGCTATCCTCAACAGCGTCCGCCGATTCCGCTGCTGCAAAAGTACGCATATTAGCCTTGTACATTGGTTGCGGATAGGATGCGTCGTCCTCCAGTTCGGTAATTTCAAGTGCAGCTCCAAGTTTCTGATCCACTGATTCTACCAGATAGGTCGCCTTTTCTTTTGCTGCTTTAAGCGCATTGATCTTCACCTGTTTTTTGAATTCCGCTTTTTTGGAATGATCCACACGAGCCATGTTGGCATACTGTATTCCCCGCGAATCAATCTTGGATAAAATACCGTCAAGCTTATCGGCTCGATCAACTTTAAGTTCGTATTGCTTGTTCTCAAGGAATGTTGCCGGCTTTTTCTTTTTATCCACATAGTTCTGATAACCCCCCAACCCGCTAATAGACAAGCTTTCTTTTGGCAAGCCTGCCTCTGCGATTGCCTTCATCAGTTGCTTCTCAAGGGCCGTGATGACCACCTTATCTTTTTGATTTTTTTCGTCGTTGTAATATTCCCTTAATGAAATGTTAAAGTAGAGTTCGTCCGGGATTACTTCCATTTCAGCCGAACCGGTAACCTCTATTTTTTTTACAGGAGTTGGTAGTATCAAACTTGTCTGCGCTATGGAAGATGTAAAAACAGCAGCCAGCAAAATGGCGCTCACTAAAATTGTTTTGGTCATGGCCTTCTAATAGATAAAATGAATTAATGCGGTTAGAACTGCACGCCGCTGTATTGCGTAGGCAGCTCTATCGTATAGATGCAAAAACGGCTCAGAAGGTTTAATACATTACATGCTTAACGACCACCAGAAATGAAAAAAACGCTGAGATGCCAGCCCTAAACCAACATAAACCATTTTCAATCAACAAGATAAATACATGGTAAGTGAATTGTTAATGTAGGTTAACGTGCAGTTTGCAGTAATCCGCCCCATCAACTGAAGTTATTATAAATGGAATCCATGATGCGAACGAAATGCTGATAATCATCCTCCTCCAGATCCCCCCAGCCTTTTCTTCTGATTTCTGCCACGATAGGAAACGCGCTTTTATAAAGCACTTTCCCCTGCTCTGTCAGGAACAGGTTAAATTTGCGCCTGTCACCATGCACAACGCAGCGTTTCACCAGGTCTTTTTTTTCGATCAAATCGATGATACGGGTTACTGTTGGCGGATCCTTAAATGTCAATTCTGCAAGTTCATTCTGACTCACGCCTGGTTGGCGTTCTATATGATCTATCAACACCCACTGGTCAACAGTCAGGTCGAAACCCGCGTCATGCAATTGTTTTTGCAACGCATTACGTATTTTTTTTATCGTGATGTCGATTTTAAAGAAATAGGCTCGTTGGTCGGAGTGATGCGTCATGGGTAAAAATTTGATTGATAAAGATCTCTTCTTTAAATAAGACCACACAACTATTCGTCTACTAATAATTGACACTTCATTTTAAACAAAATCCCACATTCAAAAAAAAGCGCCTGAGAAAGCAAGTTTCCCAGGCGCTCTACCATGACCTATTTGCTGATTTAAGCCGAATTTCGGGCAGCATTGATAATTCCAAACATCGCCCGCATGACCAGCTGATTGTATGTTTCGATATCAAGGGGCAGGTTTTTGGGATCTTCGGAGAGCATTTGCAACGCATATTGCTGAATCGTGATCAAAGGCAACACGATGCGTTCTCTGACCTTAATCGATGCTTTAGTAACATTGTTACTATCAAGCAACTCCTTTTGACCCGATACATCCAACAATTCCGCCAGGGTAAGTTGAAACTCGTCGTACATTTTATCCCAAAACTCCCGATAACCCTCTTCATCACGCAGGTACTTAGTTGCCGGGAAGAATGCCTTCGATAACGATTGCATTGAGTTTTCGATCAGCGTACGGAAAAACAGCGATTTCTTATACAATTTTTTTATAGACTCCTTTTTTCCCTCTTTCGACAGCTGCTGGATTGCAGAACCGAAGCCGTAGAAACCCGGTACATTCTGTTTCATCTGAGCCCATGATCCCACAAATGGGATGGCTCTCAAATCTTCAAATTTCAACCCCTCATCGGCATTACCTCGCTTGGTTGGACGGCTTCCGATGTTGGTTTGGCCGTAAAAACGCAACGGAGTCTTTTTATCCAGATATTTGACAAACATCGGATGACCCTTCAGATCCAGATACGAATCGTATGCCGCACCGGCCATTTCTTCTATCAGCGCTTTGTCATCCTCATTAAGCTCTTCCTCTTTTCTATGTCCTTTAAATAAATGGTTTTCCAGACCAGCCGAGAATAACCGTTCCAGGTTATACATCGCCGTGGTCACGGTACCATAGTTGGAGCTGATTGTTTGCCCCTGAACAGTTAACTGAATTTCCTTGTCCTCTATATCCTTACCCAGCGACGAATAGAAGTTGTGGTTATTGCCACCTCCACGTGCCGGCGGTCCGCCACGGCCATCAAAGAAGGTGACCTTAATGCCAAACTCTCTCGACACCTTTGTTAATTCTTCCTTTGCTGTGTATATGGACCAGTTAGCCCGCAAATATCCGCCGTCCTTGGTTCCGTCCGAGAAACCCACCATGATTGTCTGATGATTTTCCCGTTGCAAAAGATGAGCTCTGTAATAGTCGTTTTCATAGAGCATCCGCATAATTCCAGGCGCGTTGGCAAGGTCATCCACGGTTTCAAACAGCGGAACCACATCAAGCGGCAGCTTTCCTTCCTCGTCCGTGATCAGGTTTTTGGCAATGGCAACCACCTGCATCACATTGAGCGCCGATGTATTGTTACTGATTACATATCGGTGTGCTCCGCGTTCCCCATTTTTTTCCTGAATCGTTTTAATCGCTCTCACCGATCCCAATATATCCTTGGTGAGCGGATCTTCGTAATCTTCGTCACGAAGCGGGATATCCAGCGACAAAAGCAGGTCTATTTTTTTTGCTTCATCCCAGCTTTCATAATCATCGTATTTCAATAACGGGATTTTCCTTTCCAGTCTCCTTAGAATATCTTCCCAGGCTTTGGCATGTTTACGACTATCCTGACGCACATCCAGGCTCGCAAAGAAGAATCCGAATATATTCAGTTTCAGAATAAAATTGTCCAGCAATTCTACAAAAAGCCCCTGATGCTTCGCAATGAGCACCTCCCGGGCTTTAAGCAATTCCTCAATTAATTCCTGTGCATTGTTATAGCCATCTTCAAAAGGTCCAAAAATGGTGCTGTTCATTTTGCGTTCGGCAAGGGCAATCGCCTCATCGACCCCTTTAAATGTCAGCCTGCGTTTCAGTGTCCTCAGATCACGGTAATAGCCCCGTAGTAAGGTTTCGCGTAAACGAGCTGCAACCTGAAGCGTAATTTCCGGATTGACGAAGTGATTCCCATCACGATCACCGCCCGGCCAGAAACCCAGACGGAACACATTGGTATACGGCCAGTCGTGAACACTCATTCCCAGCCCTGTAATAAGTTTTACTAGGATGGCCGGAATGGCGTCATAGTATACATTTTCTAAAAACCAGCACAAACTTACCGCTTCGTCGTACGGGGTCGGTTTTTCATGATTGATAAACGCGGTCTTTCCAAGCTGCAGAAGCAATTGATTCACCTCTGTAAAATCATTGACCTTGATCGCGTCCTCCAGGTCATTAATGATCCCAAGAACCTTTCCTGAATAAAATTGTGTAGGATGTGCCGTTAAAACGATACGAACGCTGAAATCCTCAAGCTTGGCAAGAAGCTTTTTCTTTTGCGCCTCACCATCAAGGCGTTCGATCAAATAGCTCACCGATCCCTTTCCTGTGAGATCATGCGTCTGATCGAAAGCAGCATCCTCCACGGAATCAAAGAGAACGACCTGCCTTTCAATATATTGGATAAATGCAAAAAGCAGATCAGCACGCTCCTTTTCTGTTGCTGTTTCCAGAAGCTCCTCAAAGAAAGTCTCAATAATCTGGCGGGGTGTCTTTCCCTCCTGAAAGCCAATTTCACTTTGCTGGGTAAGTAACGGCAACAAAGAGCCCGTCTGAAAAATACCTCTGTAAGGTAAACTTAGAAAAAGGCTATTGAAAATATTGTATTTCGTAACGACGGCGTCCTGGAAACTATTATTCATAGTGGAGTGACAAAATTTTATTTGGAATATGCATAGAAACGCAAAGATACCGTAAAAAAACGGCTTTTAAGCCTTTGGGTGGGCTTGTTCATGGGTTTTTTTAAGTTTTTCAATTGAATTGTGCGTATAAATTTGGGTAGCTGCCAGGTTAGCGTGCCCCAAAAGCTCCTTGATTGCGTTTAAATCGGCGCCCCGATTTAGTAAATGTGTCGCATAGGTATGCCGGAGAACGTGAGGGCTCTTTTGAGAAAGGGTCGTAACTCCCGACAAGTATTTTTTTACCGTCCGCTGTACAAAAACAGGGTAGGCCGCCTTTCCCGCATCGGTAA
The DNA here is from genome assembly GCF_902506755.1 of Dyadobacter sp. 32. Classification (GTDB taxonomy): domain Bacteria; phylum Bacteroidota; class Bacteroidia; order Cytophagales; family Spirosomataceae; genus Dyadobacter. The sequence continues at coordinate 4,525,296 of NZ_LR735258.1, forward strand.
GAATGAGCACCTTTGTGTCCTCTTCCGGCAAACGAACAGCCAGATATTTCATCAGGAGCTGGGCCAGCGAGCTAGAAATGGGCACCAGACGCTCCTTGGCTCTTTTACCATAAACCCGAATAGTCCTACCCGCAAGATCCAGATCCTGTATTTCAAGGCCGATTAACTCCGACAGCCTGATCCCCGTACCATAGAGCAATTCCAGGACACATCGATCCCGTATACCATTTGGATCGTCGGGAAATCCAGTATGATCAAACAGCATATCCATCGCTTTTTCTTCAACAAAAGCAGGAAGCTTTTTTCGCATTTTCAAAGCCGAAAGGATCTTCGTTGGGTCGCTGGGGATCTGCTTCTTTCTTCTCAAAAATCCGTAGAATGACCGCAAAGAGGCAATTTTTCGGTTAATGGAAACAGGGTTGAGGCCTTCTTCCATTAAACTAACTACCCAGGAACGCAACATGACGGAAGTTGCCTTTTCGGGCACACAATCATATTGAAAGAGCAGGTATTTACAAAACTGATCCAGGTCTGTTTTGTAGGAGGTAACCGTATGTACACTGCTGCGCTTCTCGTGCTGCAGGAAATCCAGAAAAGCGTCGATCATAGCCCTAACATACGAAAAAGAGCTGCCCCAAACAAGGCAGCTCTTTTAATATATAAGAATGATCCGGATACAGGGATCCAGTCATTGTACTTTCAACAGAAAAACAATTCTAACGAATTAATCCTCTAAATGACCGTAAGTTTTTTCTTTGTAAACTGCACGCAATACTTCGAAACGACGTTTAACAGACGGTTTTTCGAAAGCTGTCCGCGAACGAAGCTGACGCATCGTTCCTGTTCTTTCAAATTTTTTCTTGTAACGCTTTAGAGCGCGGTCAATCGATTCGTTGTCTTTAATGTTAATAATAAGCATGCTTATAAATATAATGATTTTGAATTGGTTTTCTGAAACGGACTGCAAAGGAAAGACATATCCATCAGAAAATCAAGAAATAAGTAATTAAAATTGGGTTATTTTTGCATGACGAAAACGGATGCAGAATGGGAATGCAATTGAGGCCGTAATTTGAATGGTAAACGCTGGTCTTCCGCGATAGAAAACAGCTCTTGTTAACGCTAATAAAAATATATGAATTCCAGACTCGGAATAATTGATTTAGGTACAAATACATTTCATCTTCTTATCATCGAAAAAAGAGGAGCGACCATTGATACTCTTTTTAAAACAAGTATGCCCGCCCGGATCGGAATGGGTGGGATCAACAAAGATCTGATTACCGAAGAGGCCATTGACCGCGCTTTGAAGGTGCTAAAACATTTCCGAACAAAGCTTGATGAATTTTCGATCGCACTGGCGCAAACATTTGCATTTGGCACCAGTGCCATTCGAAATGCATCAAACCAAAATGAATTCTGTACCTATGTAAAAAACGAAACTGGCATAATCATTACCGTCATTGACGGCGAGCGTGAAGCCGAATTGATCTACAAAGGAGTAAGAGCGGGGGTATCGTTAGGCATGGAACCCTCTCTGATTATGGACATTGGCGGGGGGAGTGTAGAATTCATTATTGGGAATGAGAAGCAGATTTTCTGGAAAAAGAGTTTTGAGATGGGCGGCCAAAGACTAATGGAAAAGTTCATGCGGCACGATCCTTTATCGGAGGCCAGTCGCCGGAAACTGTACGACTATTTCGAAGAACAACTCATCCCGTTGGCCAATGCGGTTCACCAGTATGCTCCTGTAAAAATCGTCGGGTCCTCAGGTAGCTTTGACACATTGCTGGATATAGATTTCCAAAACCGTACCGGTGAATGGGCTCCCAAAGACATCACTGATTTTCAACTGCCTCTTGCGGAGTTCTTTCGTTCCTATGAGATCATTCTTACCAGCAATCACGGACAAAGAATGCTTATACCGGGAATGATTGAACTTCGTGCCGATATGATCGTGGTGGCTGTGTGCCTGATCGACTATATCCTGAAACGTTATAACATCCGGAAAATTCAGGTTTCGAGCTATGCTTTAAAAGAAGGCGTACTGGCCGAATTGCTGGAGTAAATGACATCATACCACTCACCAACAACCGTTTATCCAATAATGAGTTGTTGTACTAATTATTTATTTACTTTTGCCCGCTCAACATCAGACCTACTAAATCTCAAATTGCTATGAAATTAACCCGTTACATTGTTCTGACGGCGCTGACACTTTTCTGTATCGGCCATGCAGATGCACAAAAGAAGAAAAAGAAACAAGAAGATTCTAAGGTAGAAAAAGCCGTAGATGCGCTGGCAACAGCCGCCAAAGAAAAGCTCAAAGACGAAAAGAAGAAAGGACCAAAAGCATTTAAAGAACTCATTGACACTTCAGCCCGCAGCCAGGCCGGGATGATCTCCGTTCATAAAATAGTCGACAAATGGTATTTCGAAATCCCTGATTCTCTGTTGAGCAGTGATATCATGGCGGTTACCCGGTATTCTAAAACAGCAGCCGGAGGTGGGACCTTTGGAGGAGAAGAAGTGAACAGGCAAATGCTGCGCTGGGAAAAAGGAATAGACAACAATCTCCTCCTACGTTCTGTTACCCTCGTTATGACCAGTGCAGATAGTACCAAGCCCATATTTCAGGCCGTTAAAAACTCCAATTCTGATCCCATTATTGGTGTGTTCGAAATAAAAGCGATCAAGAAAGACCCGAAAGGGAACAGCTCGGTGATAGAAGTAACGGATTTTTTCAATACGGATAACCAGGTATTTTCACTAGGCTCCATTGACAAGCAGCTCCATAAAATAGCTGCTTTCAAAAAAGAATCTTCTTTTATTGAAAAAATCAATACTTACCCCATTAACACAGAAATACGGACTGTTAAAACTTTTGCGGTAACACCACCGGTAATATCCACCTCACCAACCCCGACAATCGGCTCCTATTTCCCTGCCGGCCTGGATGCCGGTGTGGTAACCTTTGAGATGAATACGTCGTTGATTCTTCTTCCCAAAAATCCCATGCGCAAAAGATTGTTCGACAGCCGGGTAGGCTATTTCGCCAATCAGTATTCGGTTTTTGGAGAGGAGTCCCAGCGCTCCGATACAGAAGTTTTTGCAGTAAGATGGCGATTAGAACCAAAAAACGCAGCTGATGCCGCTAAACAGAAAAATGGTGAATTGATCGAGCCTAAAAAACCCATCATTTATTACATTGATCCGGCTACCCCTGAAAAATGGAGAAAATACCTGAAAGCCGGTGTCGACGACTGGCAGGGTGCATTTGAAAAGGCCGGTTGGAAAAACGCGATCAGAGGAGAATACTGGCCTGAAAAAGATTCAACCATGAGCCTGGAAGATGCACGCTACTCGGTAATCCGCTACTTTGCTGCCGATATTCAGAATGCCTATGGGCCCAATGTTCATGATCCACGCAGCGGTGAAATTTTGGAAAGTCATGTGGGCTGGTATCACAATGTGATGCGTTTACTGCGAAACTGGTACATTGTACAGGCGGCGGCTGTGGACCCTCAAGCCAGGAAGAAAAAGTTTGATGATGCCTTGATGGGCGAACTGATCCGGTTTGTTTCCTCTCATGAAATTGGGCACACCCTCGGTCTGCGTCATAACATGGGTGCCAGTTCTGCTACCCCGGTTGAGAAGCTTCGGGATAAGGATTGGGTCAATCAAAACGGACACACTTCCTCCATTATGGATTACGCCCGGTTCAATTACGTTGCACAGCCGGAAGACGGCGTAACTAACTTATTCCCAAGAATAGGGGATTACGACAACTGGGCAATTAAGTGGGGATATAGTAACCTTCAGGACTCCAAAGATGCTGAGGAAGATGCCAGAACCCTGAATAAATGGACCAAAGAGGCTTACAAAAATCCAAGACTTCGCTTCGGAACGGAAATCAGCCCCTATGATCCCCGCTACCAGACTGAGGACCTTGGAGACGATGCCATGAAGGCCTCCGCTTACGGAATCCAAAACCTGAAAAGGGTTCTCCCAAAACTGATTGAATGGAGCCAGGAGGACGGCCAAAGCTACAAGGAGCTAGAGGAACTTTATGGGAATGTAACTGCCCAATACCGGCGTTATATAGGGCATGTGATCAAAAACGTGGGAGGGATTTACGACAATCCGGTCACCTATGACATGGAAGGTCCCACCTTTACTACAGTTCCGAAGGCAACACAAAAAGAGGCAATCGCGTTTTTGAACAATCAATTGTTCAAGACACCGATTTGGCTATTTGATTCCAATATTTTGAGTAAAATCAAACCAGAATCGGGGGTAGAGGCCATAAAAACTTTACAGGAATATGCACTCACGTCTTTGTTTGCCGGAGACCGCGCTGTACGGTTGATGGAGACGGGTCTTTCATCCAAATACTACACACTGGATGACTTGTTTTCCGATCTGGAGTCAGGTATCTGGGAGGAAGCAAAAAAAGGAACACCGATAGACCTGTATCGCAGAAACCTGCAAAAGGTATATATCGAAAAGCTGATTGCCCTGCAGAAACCCGCCAAAGCCAATGTTTTATCCATTCCTGTGGGCGTAACGTACGGGTTTTCAACACGGGTAGTTGAGCTGGAAAAGACGGATCTTCCCTCTGTTTCACGAGCGCATCTTGAGGGTTTGAAAACCACCATTCAGCAGGCCATTCCAAAAACGACGGATAAAATCAGCAAATACCATTTGCTGGATGTGCTGCAGCGGATTAAATTAGCACTGGATCCAAAATAACAGCAGCGAATGTCCGGAGTATCAACCGCTCTTAAAAATCATCCTGGTTTCGCCAGGATGATTTTTAGTCTAAAGCCATTTAGAAAACTAGATTTTTCCACGGCAAATACGGATCTGGCAACCCTTGACCTGACCAACACGCCGGTATTTTCGCGCTATGTCTTTCATGATTTACTTTCAAACAATGCCTGCATAGGAATAGGCGGGTATCGGGAGAACAGGGTCATTTACCAACAGCGTAAGCATTTTGTCGACGACCATAATAGCCCAAGATGCATTCATCTGGGCACCGATATCTGGACGGATGCCGGCGAGCCCATATATGCGCCACTATCCGGAGTAATACACAGTTTTGCCTTCAACAACCATTATGGCGATTACGGACCTGCAATAATTCTCCGGCACGAGCTTGATCAAACTGAATTTTTCACCCTTTACGGCCATCTTTCGCTGGAATCACTCGATGGACTATACGAGGGAAAGGAAATAAATTCAGGAGAAAAGTTAGGGGAAATTGGCAATTACCCCATCAATGGAGATTGGCCCCCGCACCTTCATTTCCAGATTATTAATGACATAGGTAACTTTAAAGGAGACTTTCCGGGCGTAAGCAGTTTGACAGATCTGGATTACTATCTATCCATTTGCCCTGATCCAAATCTGATACTCAGGATTAGCGAGAATGAGTTGAGTAAGTCATGAACGACTTAAAAAACATGACAAAAAATACCAAAGTGATGAAATACTGGTAGCCACCTTGAATTCTGGAGACCTTTGTTCCATCCCATTCATTAAACTCTACCGATGAACGTATTCTGCTGCCTTTCAACCCGTTCCGGTCATTTTTTCTGAAGATCCGGCAAAAACCCGGTAACCAAACCTATAAGCGGTAGGAATGAACATACGTAGAACACATGTTCGATGCTCGTTTCATCAGCCAGGGTTCCCAGCAACGCCGAACCGATCCCTCCGATTCCAAATGCGAACCCAAAAAATAATCCGGCAATCATTCCCACTTTACCCGGAATGAGCTCCTGGGCATACACCAGAATCGCCGAAAATGCCGACGAAAGGATCAATCCAATGATCACACTGATAGCCCCTGTCCAGAAAAGATTCATGTAAGGCAACATCAATGCAAATGGCGCCACGCCTAATATGGATATCCAGATCACATATTTTCGCCCGATCCGGTCCCCTACTGGCCCGCCAATGAACGTTCCTGCGGCCACTGCAAAAAGAAAGAGGAACAGGTAAACCTGCGAAGTTTGAATCGACAGGCCAAATTTATCGATCAGATAAAAGGTAAAATAGCTCGTGAGACTTGCCATGTAAATGTACTTTGAGAAAATGAGCAGTAATAAAATTCCGATCGAGAAAGCGACTTTCCTCTTAGACAAGTTCATTTCCCCGCTGCTCCTCCCTGCTGATTTTTTTCTGATGCGCTGCATGTTGTTTTTGTACCAATTCCCCACCCAGGATAAAATCACGATGGCCGCCAGAGCCACCAGTGAAAACCATATGACCTGAAACCGGCCGTATGGTAGTAAAATCAAGGCCGCCAGTAATGGCCCCAGAGAGCTCCCCGCATTACCCCCTACCTGAAAAAGCGACTGCGCCATACCATGACGGACACCAGCAGCCATGTGCGCGATGCGGGAGGCCTCGGGGTGAAAAATGGCAGAGCCTACCCCCATCAAGGCAACAGACATCAGCACGATGTTGAAGCTGGTTGCGATCGATAGTGATACCAAACCAAACATGGTGAACCCCATGCCAATCGCCAAAGCGTAAGGCTGCGGCCTTTTATCCATAAAATGTCCGACCAGCGGCTGAAGAACCGAAGCACTTATCTGAAAAGTAAAGGTAATAAGCCCTATCTGGGAAAATGAAAGCTGAAAGGAGTCCTTGACCATAGGATATATGGAAGGAATCAGCGATTGGAGGGTATCATTGAGCAAATGTGAAAAACTCAATGCAAGCAGTATCGGAAATACAGTTTGCTGCGCGTCGGAAGATTCCGGCTGGTAAGCGTTCGGTAAATCCTGCTGTATACTTTTCATAACTTTTAACTTAAATGCTTAAAACGGCTGTCCTGTTATTTTCGCAGCCCATTCCCACGCCTTTTGAGAATCACGATCCACAATACTCTTCAATAACGATTCGTGCATTTGCTGGGTTTGAACAAAACTTTCAGTATCGATATATAGCTCCAGAAAATAAGATTGCATGTGCTGGGCGATTGTTTTATAGAGATCCAGCAACATGTCACTTTTAGAAGACACGGCAATTGTTAAATGGAAATTGATATCGGCCTGAATGCATTTGTGCGGAATATTCGCAAGCGCCATTTGTCTACGTTCGTCCAGGTAACTCACCATTTTTACAATATCTTCATCTGTCCTGTTGAGCGCCGCCTTTTCAGCTATTTTCAATTCCAGCAACTGACGGATCTCATTCAATTCAAGACCTTTGGCTCTGAGAAACCGATCCGTCAGGGACTCCGAAGCATCCTGTTTCTCCACAAACGTGCCCAGCCCCTGTTGCACCCTCACCATGCCTATGTGTGAAAGGTTTCTGACCGCTTCCCTGATCGTGGAACGACCAACGCCAAACAACGCCATTAATTCAGGTTCGGTGGGCAGCTTTTGCCCAACAGCAAACACTCCATCCGCTATTTTTTGTCGGAGCAAGCTCACGACTTCATCTGCCAGGCTTTTCCTTTTAATCATCTTTTCAAATTCATCATATCATCTGATGTTTCAAAAGTAAGAACAAAAAATGTTCCGAACAATTCTGCCGGAACATTTTGAGCCAATCGATTTACTTCCTGTGAATTACCGTCGCAGCAGATTGCGCACCGGCTAGTATGGTTATATCCGCAATGGTCACTCTGCCGGGCGCATTCACCGCATAGACGATTGCGTCGGCAATATCACTCGCCTGCAAAGGATCAAAACCTTCATAAACCTTTTCAGCCCGGGATTCATCTCCTTTAAACCGAACCAGCGAAAACTCTGTTTCCACCGCACCAGGAGCTACATTGGTAATTTTAATGCCATGCTGGGTAAGCTCTAGACGCATTCCTTCGCTCAGTACTTCCACGGCCGCTTTGGAAGCGCAGTACACCGCTCCATTGGCATAGGTCTGCTTTCCGGCTATAGAGCTTATGTTGACAATATGCCCGCTACCTTGTTCGAGCATGAGTGGAATAATTGCTTTTGATACATAAAGCAGGCCTTTCACATTTCCATCAATCATCGCATCCCAGTCATCCGTATCCCCTTCGTCCAATGGCCCCATCCCATGTGCGTTCCCAGCGTTATTGACCAGAATGTCGATATTTTTCCATTCATCTGATAGCGATCCGATCATGGCCTGTACCGCCCCTTTATCTCTGACGTCAAAAAGTAACGTCGTTGTCCGAACTTTTCCCGAAAGCTGCCGGGCCAGTTCATCCAGGCGATCCTGACGGCGCCCACATAAGATAAGATTTATATCAACCTGTGCGAAAGCCTCAGCTGTGGCTTTTCCAATTCCGGAAGTTGCCCCGGTAATCAATGCAATTCGTGCCATTCGTAATGATAATATCTAAATATTCAGAGGCCAGTTAAAAATCTCAGATTACTATCCCAAAAAATTCCTCCCTTTCCTCCATCCTCCTTTTCCTTCAATCTGGTTTCCTCCCTACTCCCTTACTCCTTCTTTCCTTTCATCGTATTAAGACTACTAAAATTCCCATGTTCAAGTTCCCCTGCCTGGCCAAAAGACTGGATGGCCTTCTGGTATACATTATCCATGGGGTTGAGCACCTGAAATACTTCGTTGTTGAGTCCACTCTTTTGCTTTCTCCCCCACACATATCGTCCTATGATGGCTTTTGTTTGGGATAATATGATTGGCTTCGATCTCCGCAGCTCCTCTTCGTTTTGTTTGATTCCAGCCTTCGAGGCATCCTTCACAAGTTCGGCAAGCATCTCATCGGTTACCTGAAACGATTTGAGGTACTCCTTGAATGATTGCTTTTCCAATTTCTTCTGGTTTTCATTGGCAAACCTCAGCGCATATTCACGAATTATATTTTTGGCATAGAGCTCAAACAGATATTTGCTGTTCATCAACGTGTCCCGCGGCACAAATATATCCGGCATGATACCACCACCGCCATACACCAGCCGTCCGCCATCTGTTTTGTAGGTTTTGGATTTATCAACTTTGATGCTGTCCGCACTAAAAAATTCACCACTTTCATACCGGTGCGATAAATCCTGACTATATTCTTCCCCTTTGCCCTTTTCATAAGGTTTCTGAATACTTCGGCCGCTGGGCGTGAAATACCGGGAAATGGTTAGCCGCAGTTCAGCCCCATCAGACAATTTGATCGGCATCTGTACGAGTCCTTTTCCGTACGACCGCCTTCCTACGATCAAAGCGCGATCATGATCCTGTAAAGCTCCGGCCAGAATCTCCGATGCCGATGCACTGCCTTCGTCCACCAATACAACCACGGCTCCGTTCTCAAAGGAACCCTCCACATGCGACCTGGTTTTACGGTCGTACCGGCTATCCTTGCCCTCCGTATACACAAGCAGTTTATCTCCTGAAATGAACTCATCGGCCATACTGGTTGCACGTTCCATGTATCCTCCGGGATTACCCCGCAGATCCAGGATCAGTTTTTTCAATCCATCCGCCTTCAGGGTTTTCAGGGCCGACTTGAACTCATCAAAGGTAGTTTCCGAAAAACGGCTCACTTTGATATAACCAATTTCCTGATCAACCATGTAAGCCGCATCCACCGAATAGGTCGGTATGCGATCGCGTACTACGGCAAAGTCCAGATTATCCTTAAGTCCGATACGTTCAATGGCAAGATCCACCTTTGTACCTCTTTTACCCCTTAATAGCTTGTAAACCTGAGCATTGGTAACACCCGGTCCCGATAACTTTTCTTTGTTTACAGATATGATCCGATCTCCACTCTGAATACCCGCTGTCTCGGACGGTCCGCCGCTCAAAGGCGTAACCACATACACCGTATCGTTGTAAATATTGAACTCCACACCGATTCCGTCGAAGCCGGACTCGAGCTGGGACCTTGCCGCCGATGCTTCTTCGGTATTAAAGTAAGCCGTATGCGGATCCAGCTTTTCCAACATCTTGGATATGGAATAATCCACCAGCTCGTCCGTATTGACCGAATCTACATAGTTGTTTTCAACCAGCATCAGTACTTCACGAAACTTGGCGTAGCCCCGGGCCACATCCGTCAGTTTTTTGCCCCCGCTAAAAAATGTACTCCCCAGCAACACACCTGCAACGAGTGTGATCGCAATGACCATCGGGAGGCGTATCACGGATGGTGAATTTTGGATCGGGTTATTGGGTTTCTCTGGAATCATCGGAGATATCTTCTGGTTGATAATCAAAAATCATGTTCAAAACGTGCCTGCAAACGCTTCCGGTCACAGAATGCAAATCGGATTACCTGGGAAAAAACAAGAAGTTACACTGCCCAGGCAAATTATTTCATTATGGTCTCCCAAACCTGCTGGATCACCACGCAACTGAAAAATTGCCGATCTCACGAATTTAACGTTTAATTGAATAAATTTGTGCAACGGTATGAAAACTTCAACGAAGGAATTTATTACACATTTCATACCGCACTATGTTTACATTCTCCAATAGCGAGATCTCGTCGCTGATTTCATTACGTATCAAAAGGGCCTTCTTGCAAAAAGCCCGACGCCTGGAACTTAGAGAAAATGTACTACTACTATCTCCCGGGCGATATCAGGAACACCTCCTTTTTGTTAAAAAGGGAATTATTCGCTGCTACTACAAGGGTTTTCAGAGCGAATGGATTGGTTGGTTCGCGGCTGAGGGAGATTTGGCTTTTTCAACTGAAAGTTTTTTAAACGGTTCCCCATCTACTGAATACATAGAGACATGTACTCTTGTGTCACTTTATCAGCTAACTCGACAGGATTGTCAGGATTTACTAAGAGAATTTTCCGACCTCAACCAGGTCGGAATCGATACCTCCTTCAGAAGGCTTGAAAATGGTATCAATACAGGTGCTTTGATAAAACAGACGTAACCGTAAGAAAATGAAAAAATACTTATCTCTCAGCATGTTGATCATATTTCTCACAACCTCCTGTGAAAAACAGAAGGTTTGGGAATATACACTTTTACCTAAAACCTGCTTTGCAGATGCAATTTATGTTAAACCGGATTTTAAGCCCAACGGGTTTAATCTCACTATAAAGGGCACATTAAACCAGGATGTGATTGTCACATTGCTGGGCACGCAACCGATCAATGACTATTCGACCGTACGGTACGTTGGTTTGAATAATTTTCAAAAATTAAAAGCCGGGCCTTTGAATTTTTCCCACAGTGCGGACATGTATACTGATGATCTTAAAATCATCATTTCGGGATCGGACACATTGGATTATCCCAACCCCGAAAGCAAAGGCACCGTTCAAAGTTTACCTCTGGGAGATATAACAATCAAACTAACTTTACATTGATTAAACGCAGAATAAGGCAGCACCCAATCTCGATGTGCTGCCTTTATAAATAAGTTCCCGATCCTAAACAAAGCCCTCCAAAGCCTCCGGATTTCGCATTGTATCCCGATTCACACATTTTGCAGGATGTTCCCCCATCAAAATTCTCTTCACCGGCGCCTCCATTTTCTTACCACTGATGGTGTAAGGAATGTCGCTGACCTGCTCTATGGTATCCGGTACATGGCGGGGAGATACTGCTCTCTCAGACTGCCATTGATTTTTTTCTTCAATTCATACCCAAATCCCGGCCATTGGTAATCTTTGTTATTTTGGCAGGAAAACAGTGATATTAGACCTTCCGAAAGAAGCAGTATAATGTTTACTTTATTCAATATATTCTTTGTTTTGGTTTGCAAAGTAGGATAGCTTTCATTCGTTTCGGATATGGATCTCAAACCAAAGGCCATTTAAATGTAGATTTTAATGGAATGCGTGTGCCCGTTGCTTGCGATTTTCGGGCTGCTTCAATAATTTCAAGTACGTGTAGCGAATGTAGCGTGGTGATGATCGGATCTACTCCATTCACCATACTCTCTGAAATGGCACTAGCGCCTTGTTGCCACACAAAGTTACCTGTATCCATTACGAACCTTTGCGTTTTTTCATGGTCTTCGGTTGCCATGTCTACGCCCGCTGGCGCCCAGTCGTAGCCGATAAGCTGCATGTTTCCCTTTGTTCCCCATATTGAAATGGTAGGTTTGTCTTGTCCGCTTCCTTCATGTCCGTAAGGATCAAAGTAGTTGAACCCGCTCTGAACATGAGATAAGGCTCCGCTGGTATGCTCCATCAACACCATGCTATTATCTTCTTCTTCTACCTGAATAAGGGCGTTACGGTTATCCACTTTTCGGGAGGGGGTAATGATGTTGAGCATAGCTACAACGGATTTTACGGGACCAAGTAGTCCTGTAAGCGTGGCCATGTTGTACACGGCCAAATCAGGCATACTTCCGCCTAGTTTTTCATAGAAGAATGCTGACCAGGTGGGGCCTAAATGCCCATAATGTGCATGGGCAGCCGACACTTTACCTAGTTTCCCTTCCTGAATTACTTTCGACATAAAGGCAAACTGAGGACTCATTATCACAGCGGGAGCACCCCATATCTTGAGGTTTCTTTTTTTTGCGAGATCCATGAGCGATTTTCCTTCCGAATAGCTGTTTGCCATCGGCTTTTCGCTCCAGATATTTTTCCCGTTGTCGAGCCCTATCTTATTGAGTCTGCCGTGTTCCTGCATATTGGTTAAGTTCACCAATAGGTCAAACGCTGGGCCAGCAAGCATTTTTTCAATGGATGTGTAGTGATGGGCGATAGAATATTTTGCGGCTGCGGATTTAGCTCTTTCTTCTACGATATCACACGTACTTATCAGTGTAACAAAAGGAGATTTGCTCAAATGTGGGAGGTATTGAGTGGATACACTGCCGCAACCAATCACTCCAATTCGGATTTTCTTTGCGTTTCTACCGTTTCCTGCCATAAGGTCTGACGGGAAAAATGACGCAATTGCGCTCATAATTCCAACCTGGCGGATAAATTCCTTGCGTGGGATTTCACTCTGATTTTGCATATTGAAGTGTTCTTTGGTTGTTGATATTAGTTCGTTATAAGTACCAAAAATTGCACGCTTCGAGTTCATCGACAAGGTAAATTGAAAAAAATATATAATTCTAATAAAATACTGGAAAAATTTATTGCGGATGAGGTGTTCCTGCAACAGCATGATTATCGTGTTTAAAGAGCAAAGATCCATAAACATTTTGCCTATTTCCCAAGACTTCGTAGACACCGGGGTCAGTTTCCAGCCGCGAATAGCCTTAAAACAAGAAAAGACAATCCTTTGAAAAGTCCTTGATTTGATAATCGTCTTGTACGGCTGGGCAGCGTCCCGGAATAGGTGTGATCGGTGGTTGTGCCCGTATTTGCGTACCGCTTAGCCAGACGCGCTTAGGCGGCCCCTTAACTTCTCTATCCGTACGAACGTGCCAACGTGGCGCGCGGCCCGGCCTGCGTGGCCCGGCCAAAACGCAAAAAAGCCTCACATTTCTGCGAGGCTTTTTGTTTTGTAATGGTATTGGATCAAGTGGAAAAGTTGGGGGGCGATTATGCATAAAGTTTAGAAAGCCGGAACAGGAAGAACTTGATGTCTCTTACACCTCTTGATGACGATCTGAAAGATTTAACCTTGGCGTTGAAAGATTCGGCCGATGCGTTGGTGCTTTTATTGTTGAAAAAATTCAGGATATCTAAATAGTGGGTTTGAATAGACCTGGCAACGGTTTTGAAGGAGTCTATTCCGCAGTCTTCCACAATGTTATACCACAATGCAAGCTTCTTGAAGGCTACTTCCTTCAAAGTGCAAGTCCGAAAGATAGTCCCCAGATCCAAAGAGATATTGTAAGCTTTCTTGATTAAGGGATAACGTTCAAACAGCAACTTGGCCCGTTTTACTTGCGAGGTGGTCCACTTGTCATGGTGCTTAAATAGCAGATATCTACTTCTTGCCAACAACTGCTTTACTGTATCTCCGTTTTCGAGAACTTCTGGCTCAAAGCTTACTCCCGCCGCCTTGGCTGTACTAATGGCCTCATTTTCCTTATCCAGAACCTCCCAGCGGTATTTGATCCGGATTTCCTGTACCGCTTCATATGCTAATTTTTGTACATGAAAGCGATCGATTACCCGATCTGCCTTAACAAAACAGCGCTTCACGATCATATTCATATTGGCTGCCATGTCCAAGGTAACCTCACGAACTGTGTCCCGAAGCTTCTTGGGAATCCCGTTTAAAACTTCAATAACAGTTTCAGCCTGAGTGCCTTTAACCATCGCAACAAGTGCTCCTTTCCTCCCTTTGGCAGCTTTATTTGTAACGATGGTGTATAATTCCCCGTTAGAAAGAGCAGTTTCATCAATGCTTAAATGAACACCTGTATTCTCAGCATACAACATCCAGTCTTCTGCATGCTCTATTTGATCCCATTGGCGATAGTCACTGATATGATCTTTATACTGCTGCTGAAGCTGTTTCCCTTCTAAATGATAGTATTTACCCAGTTGTGAACAGCTAACGGGATTATTATCTATACAACTCTTTTAAAAAATCAGCGAACTCTTTGGTCATTCGAGTTCCCTGTTGTACCACATTCCAGTCTCTGCTAATTATCTCTTTTGTATCCTTGACTTCCCAACGACGGCGTTTTATACAGAGCGTAACTTTCTGATTACGAATAGGAAAGTCCTGAATATAGATTTCCGGAAGAAATCCCTTGGACTCCAACTTTTCATCTTTATACTCAACAGGAGTAATATTCTTCTCTACTAAGTAGATGTTTAATCCAGGAATGGACTCAACGACTTTGGTTGGTTCAAAATACTCTAGGATGCCTTCTGGTAAAAGTATACGGACAAGTGTTTGGTAAGAATCGTTCAATGCAAACAAAATTGGTTCAGGATGCAAAGCAAATAATAATTCAGCTTCCCCCCAACTTTTCAGCTTGATCCATGGTATTGTGGCGGCTAGACTAGGCGTCCCCCCTACTTTACCAGGTCGTACCGCGTAGGTTTGACCGGGGACGCCTAGTCCAAGAGAGCGTCTCCCGGTATCATCGGCGGTTATGGCCGGGATCACGTTGATCTGGGCGCCCCCGGCTCAGGTAGCCCCACTTAACTTCTCTGTCCCGGGCCGGGATGGCGAACCATCGGAGCGTGCATCCTGCGCGGTCCGGCCTGCGCGGCCCGGCCAAAACGCAAAAAAGCCTCACATTTCTGCGAGGCTTTTTGTTTTGTAATAGTATTGTGGCGGCTACCTACTTTACCAGGTTTGACCCAAGTATCATCGGCGGTTCCGGGCTTAACTTCTCTGTTCGGGATGGGAAGAGGTGAACACCGGGCCAATAGCCACCAACAAGATCTTTTGAGGGGAAGAAGGAGGAAGGAAGTATGGAGGAAGGGAAAATCCCTTTCGTCCTTTATCCTTTTTTCCATTATCCTTTCATTCCTTTTTTCATGTCATATTGGAAGTAGAAGAGATTGAGATTAAATGTTTTTTCTATTGAAAGAAAATGTGCAAGCTGTTGGGTAATTAGTACTGCTCGGCTGAATGTATTTCTACACATACACCTGCAGCCTATCAACGTTGTAGTCTACAACGACCCTTATGTGGAAGATTCATCTTCGGGCTAGTTTCGCACTTAGATGCTTTCAGCGCTTATCTATTCCCCACATAGCTACCCGGCCATGCTCCTGGCGGAACAACCGGTTCACCAGCGGTAGGTCCACCTCGGTCCTCTCGTACTAAAGGCAGCCCCCGTCAATCTTCCTACGCCCACCACAGATAGGGACCGAACTGTCTCACGACGTTCTGAACCCAGCTCGCGTGCCACTTTAATCGGCGAACAGCCGAACCCTTGGGACCTTCTCCAGCCCCAGGATGTGACGAGCCGACATCGAGGTGCCAAACCTCCCCGTCGATGTGAGCTCTTGGGGGAGATCAGCCTGTTATCCCCGGCGTACCTTTTATCCTTTGAGCGATGGCCCTTCCATACAGAACCACCGGATCACTATACCCTGGTTTCCCACCTGCTCGACCCGTCGGTCTCACAGTCAAGCCTGCTTGTACTATTGCACTCCACACACGGTTACCAAGCGTGTTGAGCAGACCTTTGGAAGCCTCCGTTACACTTTTGGAGGCGACCACCCCAGTCAAACTACCCACCATGCACGGTCCTTGACTTAGTCAAGTTAGATCCCAGGCCAGCGAAGGGTGGTATTTCAACGTTGGCTCCAAGATGCCTGGCGACACCCCTTCATAGCCTCCCACCTATCCTACACATCCCTGACCCGAAAACAATGCAAAGCTATAGTAAAGGTGCACGGGGTCTTTCCGTCCCGTGGCGGGTAAGCGGCATCTTCACCGCTACTACAATTTCACCGAGCTCACGGCCGAGACAGTGCCCAGATCGTTACACCATTCGTGCAGGTCGGAACTTACCCGACAAGGAATTTCGCTACCTTAGGACCGTTATAGTTACGGCCGCCGTTTACTGGGGCTTCGATTCAATGCTTCTCTTGCGATGACATCCCCTCTTAACCTTCCAGCACCGGGCAGGTGTCAGGCCCTATACGTCAACTTTCGTTTTGGCAGAGCCCTGTGTTTTTGCTAAACAGTCGCCTGGGCCATTTCTCTGCGGCCTCTCTTGCGAGGAGGCTCCCCTTCTCCCGAAGTTACAGGGTTAATTTGCCGAGTTCCTTAGCCGTGATTCACTCGAGCACCTTAGAATATTCTTCTCGACTACCTGTGTCGGTTTACGGTACGAGTTGCAATAAGCTGATGTTTCAGAAGCTTTTCTTGGAAGCCTTTTCGTATGTTCGCTTCGCCCGTAGGCTCTGCTCAACGCACTATTCCGTCAGTACGTACATACCACAATACTCCGTCACTTCGTCACACTCATTGCAAGGGCAGGAATATTAACCTGCTGTCCATCGGTAATCGCCTGTCGGCTATACCTTAGGCCCCGCCTAACCCTCCGTTGATTAGCATAGCGGAGGAATCCTTAGTCTTTCGGTGTGCGGATTTCTCATCCGCATTATCGTTACTTATGCCTACATTTGCTTTTCTCACCAGTCCACCGCAGCTTACGCCACAGCTTCACCCCTGTGAGAATGCTCCCCTACCGATCGTAATAAATTACTATCGCATAGCTTCGGTAATATGCTTGATGCCCGTTTATTATCGATGCCCGCCCCGCTCGACCAGTGAGCTGTTACGCACTCTTTAAATGTATAGCTGCTTCCAAGCTAACATCCTGGCTGTCTCTGCAGTCGGACCCCCTTAGTTCAACTTAGCATATATTTTGGGACCTTAGCT